>NZ_RCYB01000011.1 GCF_004168205.1 Catenibacterium sp. co_0103
TTTTCTAAATTATTCAAACTTGTTTTTAAGTTTGTCTTTTTTTATACGTTTTGATTGATTTTTGTTTCACACTTTCCCCCCTTTATAAAAAAAGAAATAGTGAAATCACTATTTCAATTCTTTTGCAAGACCTCCTAGAGATGTTTCTTTATAAGCAACATTCAAGTCTTTGCCTGTTTCTTTCATAACTCTTACAACTGTATCGAAAGGTACTTTATTCTTACGTACATAACCTAACTGTCCTGCAAGCATAGCCGCATCATAAGCACGTAATGCAGCCAAAGCATTTCTTTCAATACAAGGAATCTGTACATAACCACCTACTGGGTCACATGTTAATCCCAAGTTATGTTCCAATCCCATTTCTGCTGCATAATCAACGAGACTATTATTTAACTCATTGATCCAGGCCATAGAGGCACTTGCCATTGCACAAGCTGTTCCTACTTCTGCCTGACATCCTCCATCTGCACCAGCAATAGTCGCATTATATTTAACAGTATTACCATATAATCCTCCAATCGCAAGTGCTTTGACTAAGTCTCTCTTTTTTAAGCCCATCTGATGATGTGCATAATAGAGAATAGCTGGTAGTACACCACTTGCACCACATGTCGGTGCAGTGACAATCATATGACCATCTGCATTCTCTTCAGACACTGCATAGGCATAGCTAGCAATAAATAAACGTTCCTGAGCCATTTCATGATGTGTATTTAAAGCCTGTTGATACATAGAACCAGCTACTCTTTTTAATTGTAGACTGCCCTGTAAGATACCCTGTGTATGTAACCCATTTTCTACGCAAGTAAACATTGCCTCAAGAACTTCAAATAAATATTCTTTAAAGTTTTCATCTTCAAAACGTAAAACATAATCATAAAGTGATAATCCTTCATTTTCACAATAATCGATGACTTCACGCATTGTATGATGAGGATAGATTTCTACCTTCTCCTCTTCTAAGTCTCCCTTAAAGTAAATTTCTCCTCCACCAATCGAATAAGCTTCAATAGGTTTTAATGCCTCTCCACCACAATATACTGTAACTAACATCCCATTAGGATGATAAGGTAATTCACCGCTCTTAAAAGAAAAATCACATGGTACAGGTGCAAATGTCTTCTGCATGATTTTATCTGTCAAATGTCCTTTACCAGTTAAAGATAAAGAACCATACAGATCAACATGTACCTTTTCCATATCTGGATAAAGTGATTTAATTCTTTCAGCGATCTTCATCGGTCCATAAGTATGAGATGAAGAAGGACCAATTCCTATTTTATAAAGTTCTCTAAGTGATTGCATGTATTATCCTCCTTTAAAAAAAGCAGGCTATGCCTGCTTTTTATTTATTCTTTAATGCCTGTTTAGCAAGTGCTAATCCACCACAAAATCCTGCATTATCTGCAAGTCCTGGATAAACAATATAATCCTTGATCTTATCTGTTGTAATTTCTTCTTTTGCAACATAACCGTTCAACATTTCCTGAACGTATTTATGAATCATTGGGAATAACTGTTTCTGGTGCATAACACCTCCACCTAAAATAATCTTCTTAGGTGAAATTGTAAGAATATAAATACATAAAGCCTGAGCAATATAATAAGCTTCTAAATCCCATGCTGGATGATCAACAGGTAATTCTTTAGCGCTCTTACCCCAGCGTTCTTCAATAGCTGGTCCAGCTGCTAAACCTTCAAAACATGTTCCGTGATATGGACATTTACCCTTATAAGTATCTTCTGGACGAGTGATCAATTTCATATGACCCATTTCTGGATGTAGTAAACCGTGTACAAGATTACCTTCTACAACAGCACCTCCACCTACACCTGTACCAATAGTCAAGTATAAAGCGCTATTTAATCCTTTAGCAGCACCAAATTCTACTTCACCTAAGCATGCACTGTTTACATCAGTATCAAATCCTACAGGAACACCTGGGAATGCTTCTTCTAAATCCTTTACGACATTATGATTAGACCATCCTGGTTTAGGAGTAGTAGTGACACTTCCATAAGTAGGACTTGTCTTATCTGGGTCAATTGGACCAAATGATCCAAAGCCAATAGCTTCTACACCCTTATCCTTGAAGAATTCAATTGTTTTCTTCATTGTTTCTTCTGGTGTTGTAGTTGGGAAAGATTCTCTTTCAAAAATGTTACCATTCTCATCACCAACACCAACGACGAACTTTGTTCCTCCACCTTCAATAGTACCTAATTTCATTATCCTTTACCTCCATAATAGTAATCACTCATATTTTAAATTATTTACTCCTAAAAGTAAACGAGCTTTTTTAAAGGCATGATATTTTTAAGCTACCATTTTATCATTTTTATAATATGCATATTGATCAAGTGAATAACCATGCTCCTGCATGACCTTGGTCATGATTGTTCCTTCAATCATCGCACGTTTAGCAGTTATTACTTTATAGTTTTCTTCCCCATTATGTGTATGGATAATATCCATCAATTGATTATGTACCTCTAGATAAAGGCTGCATAATGTGTCTAAACTCTGATTCTGTAAGAAAACAATGTAATTTTCATCAAAAAGCAATTCATCCATGAAAAATGCCTCCTTCTAGGAGACATTATATCATACTTATTTATATTTATCTGTATGTAGAATCTTATTTGCGTTTTCTACACGTTCATTTGTAGGTGGATCAATTCCTTCTAGCTTATATTCTAAGTTAAGTTCCTTCCACTTATATACACCAAGAGTATGATAAGGAAGAACTTCTACCTTTTTCACATTACTTAAAGTATCAATATAATCAGCTAAAGCATGAAGATCTTCATCATAATCACTTCTTTCAGGAACAAGTACATGTCTAATCCAGATAGGTTTATTGATATCATTCAAATATTGAATCATATCAAGAACACGCTTGTTTGAAGCACCAGTTAATACCTGGTGTCTTTCATCATTGATTTCTTTTATGTCTACCATAAGTAGATCTGTATATTTCATAAGTTCCTCAAACTTAGAGAAGAAAGGTTCTTCTCTTGTAAAGCATGCACCACTTGTATCAATACATGTATTGATTCCTGCTGCTTTAGCAAGTTTAAAGAATTCTAACAAGAAATCAATCTGTACAAGTGGTTCACCACCAGATACAGTAATACCTCCATCTTTACCCCAATAAGGTTCAAAACGTAAGGCACGGTCTAATGCCTGCTGTGGTGTCCATTCTTCAAACTTCTGACTTGCCCATGTATCTGGGTTATGACAGAACTGACATCTAAAAGGACATCCATGTAGAAATAAGATAAAACGTACACCTGGTCCATCTACAAGACCAAATGTTTCAACGGAATGTACACGAGCGTTCATCACATTCTCCTCCTCTATAAAAAACAGTCTCTTAAGAGACTGTTTTAATTATTACATATGATCGTGACAAGTTCTAGCAATTACGTCTAACTGCTGTTCTCTAGTTAAGTCAATGAACTTAACTGCATAACCAGATACACGGATTGTGAAGTTTGCATATTCTGGTTTTTCTGGATGTTCCATTGCATCGATTAACTTTTCTTTACCGAATACGTTAACGTTTAAGTGATGAGCACCCTGTCTGAAGTAACCATCCATAACTGTTACTAACTTATCAGCTCTTTCAGCTTCGTCATGACCTAATGCACTTGGAGCAATTGTCTGAGTATTTGAGATACCATCTAATGCCCATTCGTAAGGTAACTTAGCAACTGAGTTTAATGAAGCAAGTAAACCGTTCTTTTCTGCACCATATGCTGGGTTAGCACCTGGAGATAATGGTTCACCAGCTTTACGTCCATCAGGTAATGAACCTGTAGCCTTACCATAAACTACGTTAGAAGTGATTGTTAAGATTGAAGTAGTTGGTTCAGAATTTCTATATGTATGATGCTGTTTGATCTTTTCTAAGAATGTATGTAATAACCAAACTGCGATGTTGTCAGCTCTGTCATCATCGTTACCATAACGAGGGAAGTCACCGTCAACTTCGTAATCAACTACGATACCATCTTCATCTCTGATAGTCTTAACCTTAGCATATTTAATTGCGCTTAATGAGTCTACTACATGTGAGAAACCAGCAATACCAGTTGCGAATGTTCTACGAACATCAGTATCAATTAATGCCATTTCTGCAGCTTCATAGTAGTATTTATCATGCATGTACTGGATTAAGTTTAATGTATTTACATATAAATCTGCTAACCAGCTCATCATTGCATCATATTTCTTGATAACTTCATCGTAATCAAGATATTCAGAAGTAATTCCTCTATATTCAGGACCTACCTGCTGTTTAGTCTTTTCATCGATACCACCGTTGATAGCATAAGTTAAGCACTTAGCTAAGTTAGCTCTCGCACCGAAGAACTGCATTTCTTTACCAGTCTGAGTAGCTGATACACAGCAGCAGATTGAATAGTCATCGCCCCATACAGGTCTCATAACATCATCGTTTTCATACTGAATTGATGAAGTATCGATAGAGATCTTAGCAGCGTATTTCTTGAAGTTTTCTGGTAATGCTTCTGTATAAAGAACTGTTAAGTTTGGTTCTGGAGAAGGACCCATATCTTCTAATGTATGTAAGAAACGGTAGTCACTCTTTGTAACCATTGAACGTCCGTCAGTACCTAAACCTGCAACTTCAAGTGTAGCCCATACTGGGTCACCAGAGAATAATGCGTTGTATGATGGGATACGTGCGAACTTAACCATACGGAATTTCATAACGATATGGTCAACTAATTCCTGAGCTTCGCTTTCAGTTAATGTACCGTTAGCTAAATCTCTTTCAATATAGATATCAAGGAATGTAGAGATACGTCCAACTGACATAGCTGCACCATTCTGAGTCTTGATAGCTGCTAAATAACCAAAGTATAACCACTGGAATGCTTCACGAGCATTAGTAGCTGGTTTAGAAATATCATAACCATAAGCTTCAGCCATCTTCTTCATTTCATTAAGAGCTCTTACCTGTTCAGCAATTTCTTCTCTCTTTCTGATGATGTCTTCAGTCATTGATCCGCTACCACAGTTAGCAAAGTCTTCTTTCTTCCAATCGATTAATGCATCGATACCGTATAAAGCAACTCTTCTGTAGTCACCAACAATACGTCCACGACCATAAGTATCTGGAAGACCAGTGATAATCTTATTATGACGTGCTTTCATAATTTCAGGAGTGTAAACATCAAATACACCCTGGTTATGAGTCTTATGATATTTTGTGAAAATTTCATGTAATTTAGGATTTGGTGTATAACCATAAGTTTCGCAAGCCTGTTCAGCCATACGGATACCACCATAAGGCATGAATGCTCTCTTTAAAGGCTTATCTGTCTGTAAACCAACAACAGTTTCTAAGTCCTTCATGCTTTCATCAATATAACCAGGTCCATAAGCAGTTAAACCAGAAACTACTTCAGTTTCCATATCAAGAACTCCGCCTTTAGCTCTTTCTTCTGCCTGAAGTTCCTGTAATCTGCCCCATAATTTATTAGTTGCTTCTGTAGGTTCAGCTAAGAATGATTCATCGCCATCATATGGTTTGTAGTTATTCTGAATGAAGTCTCTAGTATTCACTTCTTCTTTCCATAAACGGCCTTTGAATCCAGCCCACGCATCAGCAAAACGATTTGTATCCATTGTAACAATTCCTCCTTAAAGTATAAAAAACCACTGAATTTTGTTACGCATCCTTTTCAGCGATTTCAATATACCATTATTCAAAATGTTTGTCTATGGATTTGCTTACATTTTTGTATGCGTTTTCTGTAAACGTATAACATTTTTTACCTCGTGATAAAAAATTTTCTCATAAGTTTGTTTTATTTTCCGAAATTGGTAATAATATATTTGTAGTTTTAGGAATAATGCGCTTACGTTAGTAACTTTTTTCCTATCTAAAAATATTTTTTAATTATTTTTTCACAAAAAAAGGAAATGCAGCATGCATTTCCTAGACTATTTTTCAGGTATGATTTCAAGCCAGTATCCATCTGGATCCTGGATAAAATAGATGCCCATTGAAGGATTTTCAAAACAGATACATCCCATCTTTTCATGTAATGCATGTGCCCCTTCATAATCATCTACATGAAAAGCTAAATGGAATTCTTCTTCTCCAATATCATAAGCCTGTGGATGATCTTTAAGCCATGTGAGTTCTAATTCAAATGGAGTTGTTTCATTACCAACATATACAATAATGAAGCTTCCATCTTCACTCACCTTACGTCTTCTTTCAGTTAAGCCTAATGCTTCTTCATAGAATTTAAGAGAAGCATCTAGATCCTTAACGTTATAGTTTTCGTGTACCATCTTAAATTTCATAACAAAACCTCTTATTTAATTTTTTCTAATACAGTTTCACAGATAATACTTGATGCTTTACCAAAGATCATAGTAAGTGTTAAATGACCTGCCACAATACCACTAGCCCCTAGTGTTTTGATTGTTTCAACATCAAGATCCTTATCCTGCTTTAAAGTCGCCTTTAATTTAGAAGGTGATGCTTCTAAAGCAGTAATGTTGTCTTTACCACCTAATGCTTTAATTAATAGATCTGCATCAATCGGACATTGTTCTTTACTTGTTTTCTTTTTGCGAGTCATCATCACAACAATTACGAGTACAACTACGATTGCTGCAATAATCCCAATAATCATATTTTTAGACACTTTATTCACACTGCCACTCAAATGTGATTAAATATCTCACATCGAGATAATGTAAGTTCTCACAAACATTACTTACTATTTCATCGTGTATGCTTTGGATTGACCGAAATCATATCTACTCACAAGTTATTGTACACTTCATAGTCGTAAATTTCCGAAATAGCCTTCGGTATATACATACATTTGCGTTTGTCTTCATCATTCCTGATACGTTTAAATCTTCAATCGTTATATAAGATGGCTTGGTTTTTACTATCTTTGTGATTGATTCTATGATGAAGTTTCTTACCCCAAACCTTTTTTTGAGTGGACTCTCCTTTCTTTAGATTTTCATACTTTCGAGAAAGAGTTCTCTGTTCTCGAATAAGCTGTTTTTCAAGTTTCTTTAATTTTGCATATTTGTTGATGTTCTTATAAGTCGTACCATTAGAGACAACGGTAAAATCTTTTGGCTTATAATTGTGATACTTAGTGTATTCATTTTAGCACTCTCTCGAGCATATTTAAACACATTCAAACACAATAGTTAATATATTCAGCTACTTATAGTTACCTCCTTTTTATTGAAGTATCTTTAAAATATAGTATACTATAAGAATGAAAAAAGTAAAAAGAAAAAAGGAGGGCACTCATGGAAAACCTTGAAGAAACACTCAAGAAATATCCTCTTATTGCCTTAATTATATTGCTTGGTGCCATCAGTTGTTTTGCAGTTGCAAGTGCTGCACCAATTATGACCAACATTGCGAATCCTTATACACTATGGTTGAAGCAAGGGCTTTATTATGTTATAGGTGGCATTCTAGGCTATATTGTCTATAAAATAGGTCAGGATACCCTATATACTCATATTAAAACACTCTATATGATTTTTATTGTATTACTTATCGGGCTTGCAATAGACCATTTTGTCTATACAAAAGTATTGCATATCCACATAGTACCTCTAGCAACCTGGGTGAACGGTGCGACTTCATGGTATACTATCCCAGGATTCAGTTTTCAGCCTTCAGAATTCATGAAGATCATCATGGTTATGTATCTTGCGAAAATTACCCAGGAATATAATGATCGTGTTCTAATCAAAACAACGGACAGTGAAATACAGTATATTATTCAAGTCATGAAGATTTCTTTACCACCAGCTATTCTTATTTATTTACAGAATGACTCGGGGGTTATGATGATTCTTATGGCAGCTGTTTTCTTTGTATTATTATCAAGTGGTATGAATGGAAACTGGTTCCTATTTATTTTAGTGATTGCAGTAGTAGGTGTACTTGGAATGGCTTATTTATTCATCTACCAGAACGGAGTCTTTACATCTATCATCTCAGGGCATAAACTAGACCGTATTTATGGCTGGCTAGATCCTGAAGGAACAACTGGCAATCAAGGGTTACAGTCATGGTTTGCACAGTTATCTTATGGGACTGCAGGATGGTTTGGACATGGTTTTAGAGCTGTTGTCAAGGTCTTCCCTGAAGGACAGACAGACTTTATCTTCTCTGTTATCGCGACTGATTTTGGTTATGTAGGTGCACTCATCACTTTACTTGCCATTGCAGCATTTGATATCACTATCTTAAATATCGGCTTAAAGAGTGATAATATTCGTGATAAGACATTTATCATGGGAACATTTGGATGTCTCATCTTCCAGCAGACATGGAATATTGGAATGATTCTTGGATTACTTCCTATTACTGGTATTACTTTACCAATGCTGTCTTATGGAGGATCTTCATTACTTTCATATATGTTCGCAATGGGTATTATTATTGATATTGATTATCAGAATAAGCTTCGTGATGTAAAACATAAACAATACTAAAAACGACATGCCTCTCATGAGGTATGCCGTTTTTCTTATTTCATATAACTAACCCTTAATATCTTTAAGTAAAGCTACATGTTCACCATAAATATGTCCTGTTTCAGGTACATAGATAATAAGTGCTTCTTTTTCATTCTTATAAATAGAACGACTCTTTTCTACAAATGCAAATAAGAGATTATCCCCCTTAGTTGTCTTAAGCTGTACTCTCTCATTATACTTCACTGGTGTAACCACATATTCACAAGGTACTGTAGGTACCTCTTTTAAGTTCACCATCTGTTTATAATAACTATAAACCATAAAGAATAAGCCAGCAGTAATAGCCACCCCAAGAGCATAGATTACTTTAGATTGAGTTGGAACAAGAAAAGCAGCCACTAATGTGATAATCACAACTACAGGAATAATTCTAGAGAACTTCTTATAGTGCTTTCCATATTCATTACATTTATAAGTCATATATTTTTCTGACTGCTTAAGATTTAATTTTTTTAATTCGTACATCGTTGAACACCTTCTTTAAAGTCATACATTGTTGTGTGATAGGATGTTTAAAGGCTATTTCTACACTATCTAGATAGAACCCTTTTCCTTCACCATAAAGTGGATCTCCTACTAATGGACATCCTAAATAAGCCATATGAACACGTATCTGATGCGTACGTCCTGTTTCTAGCTTACATTCTACTAAAGAATAGTCTTTAGTTGTTTTAATAGTACGGTAATGGGTGATTGCTTCTTTACCGCCTTCTTTTACTTCTCTTTTAGTCCCATGACCTTCTGCATGGTCAATAGGCGCATTGACAGTGCCTTGTCCTGGATTGCCTTTTACAAGTGCATGATATACACGTTTCACCTGTTTGATATCATGAGAAAAAGCATCATGAACATAACGGCTTTTCGCAATCATCATGAGCCCTGATGTTTCTTTATCAAGTCTATTTACTAAATGAATTGCACTCTCAATATGATTTACTTGATAGTAATGCATAATCGCATTTCCTAATGACTCTGTTAAATACTTCTTAACAGGGATACAGGCAAGATTAGGCTGCTTATCAATGATCATCAAATAATCATCTTCATATACAACTTTTAAGGGAATATCTACAGGAATCACATGACTTGTTTCTTTAGGAAAAACAATAGCCACACTATCCCCTGTTACTGTCTTATAACACAAATACTGCTTTTCTCCATTCACTAATATCTCTCCATGATTTCTAGAATCTTTGACTAGTTTCTTAGAAATACCATGTAAATAGAAAAATTCATCTAAACGCATATCTTTGTGCTGTTCATCTATTTCAAACTGCAAGATCATAGATATGATTTCCTCAATCTCTTCACAAATGATACATGACGATAATCACAGAAATGAGCCACACGTTTAGATAAACGTGCTTCTATGACATCATGATCCTTTAATTCATAAATATCTGTATCAATACCTAAAACCGCATTCTCGCTAAAATCTGTCTCAAAGCGCACTACATCCTCATCTCCTAAAATAAGAGGACTGCCTAAAGAACGATAAGCATTATGATGAATACCAGCTATTTCCGTCACCTGCATCAGTCTTAAGCTAGGATTAATCACTGCCCCACCTAATGATTTATTTAATGCAGTAGAACCTGAAGGCGTACTGACACAAAGTCCGTTTCCTCTAAATGTTTCCATATGTTCATCGTTTACATACATATCTATAACCTGTGAACGATAACTATTCTCTATACGCATTTCATTTAAAGCATGAAAGATTTCTCCATTATAAGAAATACGCAAGAGATGTCGATCAAAGATTTCAGGTTCTTTTGTAATAATATCTTTTACAAGCTGTTTATATTCATCCTTTAAATAGTCTGTAAAGAACCCAAGTGTTCCTGTATGGATTCCTACAAATGAGACATCATTTAAAACATGCTCATAACGATGAATAGAATAAATCATAGTTCCATCTCCACCTACAGAAATCACTATATCTGGATGTTCTTCATCATAAATCAGTTCGTTGAGTTCATCTTTAATCAAAGCAGCAAGATGACGGGATACATCATCTTTTTTTGACACAATTGCATATCTTTTCATTTTTTATCACCGCTATTATTATACTTTCTATTACCTTTTTACGCAATATGACTTGTATTGACGGGTTTATCTCTCAAGTATATAATTTGATAAAATGAGGAGAAATTATGGAAAAAAATCTTGAAATAGAATATAAGATGTTATTAAGTGAAGCTCTATTCAATCAATTGATGAATGACTTCAAAGGGCATACTTATAGTCAGACAAACTATTATCTTACAAGTATTGAATTAAGTGCTTTACGCTATAGTCTTCGTATAAGAGAAAAAGAAGGTTATTATGAGATGACTTTAAAGATTCCTGAAAAGAATGGTCGTCTAGAACATAATCTAGAAATTACTAAAGAAGATTTAGAAATGATTCAAAAAGGTGAAATACCTGATAATGAGATTACTCGTTTATTAAGTAATAAGGGATTTAATTTAAGTCTTATTAAACAGGCTTATTCTTTGACTACTATTAGAAGAGATGTTCCTTTTGATTCAGGTATGTTATCTCTTGATGAAAATCATTATAACGGAATCACTGATTATGAATTAGAATTTGAAGTGAATGACGAAGAAAAAGGACTTAAACAATTTGAAGAATTATGTCAAACATATCATCTACAGTATAAAGCAAACTGTGCAAGTAAGATTGCGAGAGTTCTAAGCACATTAAAAGCAGGCCTATAAGCCTGCTTTTTTATTGTGATGATAGTCTTCCACAAGTGTAGATGCACTGAATTGCGGACAATTGTCAAACTTCTGACATTCTGCCAGCTTTCTTAATTCTCTTGGAATAAATGCACGAATTTCTTCCGCATTATAACCTACCTGAAAACGTCTTTCATCAATCATAATAGGACGTTTTAAGATAGATGGATTCTTCTGAATAAAATGAATTAATTCATTGGTAGACATATCTTCGATGTCTACTTTATTCTCTTTGATGATTTTAGAACGTTTAGAAATGATATCATCCGTACCATTCTCGCTACGTTCTAATAGTTCACGTAGTTCATCTTCTCTTAGTATTGTAGAAAAAATATTCTTTTCTACATAAGGAATATCATGTTCTTTGAGCCATGCTTTGACTTTTCTGCATGATGCACAACTTGGTGCAGTGTAGATTCTAATCATGATTTCACCTCTTTCTTTTGTTTATTATACATCATTTTCGTAGGTTGTGTATGTTTATTGGTTGCATTCACATAATTTTGTATTATAATGAAAGAAGCAATGAACAGAAATAAGTAGTTTTTTATACTATGGATAGAGAGCTCATGGATGGTGGAAATGAGTCATAGATACTAAATGAATTGGGTTCTGGGAGCTTTTCTAGCATGAGTTAGAAACGTCTGCTGTCGTTACCAGCACAAATACACATTGGTGGCACGTCCTTTGGGCGTGCCTTTTTTATTTAGGAGGATGTAATTATGAAAAGAATGTTAAGTGGTATTAAACCTACAGGACGTGTTACTTTAGGTAACTACATTGGCGCTATTAAGCCATTTGTACAGTTCCAGAATGAATATGAAATGATTATCTTTGTTGCTAATCTTCATTCAATGACTATTTACCAGGAACCTAAGGATTTAAGAAAAAATACAAAAGATTTAATCGCATTATATATTGCAGCTGGATTAGATCCTGAACAGGTGACTTTATTCCTACAGAGTGATGTCTTAGAACATGCTCAGCTTGGATGGTATTTAGGATGCATGGTCTCTATGGGTGAATTATCACGTATGACTCAATATAAATCAAAGAAACTTGAAGCAGAAGAAAAAGGTGGACATATTGGCGCTGGTATCTTCAACTACCCTTCTTTAATGAATGCAGACATCTTAATGTATGATCCAGACTATGTACCAGTAGGAGAAGACCAGAAACAGCATGTAGAGCTTGCTAGAAATGTAGCAGAACGTTTTAATAGCCGTTATAGTGATACTTTCAAGCTTCCTGAACCTATTATTCCTAAAGTAGGTGGACGTATTATGGACTTACAGGATCCTACTAAGAAGATGAGTAAATCATCACCTAATGGTAAAGGATGTATTTATGTATTAGATCCAATTAATGTATCTAAGAAGAAGATCTTATCTGCAGTGACTGATAGTGATTCACATGTGAAGTTTGACCCAGAAAACAAACCTGGTATTTCTAACCTACTTGAAATCTATTCTATTATTTCGGGTAAGACTATTGAAGAACTTGAAACAATGTATGAAGGTAAAGGTTATGGGGATTTCAAGAAAGATCTTGCAGAAGTTGTTGGTAATGAACTTCAAAGAATTCAGGACCGTTATAATGAAATCCTAGACGGTGATTATCTTGATAATGTTCTTGAAGCAGGAGCAGAAAAAGCAAGAAGAATCGCAAGAAAGAAACTTGCAAAGGTTGAAAGAAAGATTGGTATCACAATCAAGAAAAAATAAAACAATGGCTCGCGCCATTGTTTTTTTATTTAATGATAAAGAAATATGCAAGTACTAATAGTCCTAATACAATTCTATACCATCCAAATACCTTGAAGTCATGCTTCTTGATATAGCTCATTAAGAACTTGATGATTAAAATTGATGATACAAATGCGACAAGCATACCAAGTCCTAATACTGCAAGCTGTGAAACTGTAAATGCAAGACCAAACTTAACTAGTTTTAATAAGCTTGCGCCAAACATAACAGGAATAGCTAAGAAGAATGTAAATTCTGCAGCAACTGTACGGCTAACACCTAACATTAATCCACCAAGGATTGTCGCACCAGAACGAGATGTACCTGGGAAAATAGCTGCAATTAACTGGAACATACCAATTAAGAAAGCAGTTTTACCATTAATAGCTTTTAAAGAGTTAATTTTAGGTCTTAGTGATGCATTTCTATTTTCAATTACGATAAATCCAATACCAAAGACAATTAATGCTAGAGCGACACAAGGTGGATTATAGAATAATGCTTCAAATACATCATCAAATAATAATCCTACTACTGCTGCTGGGATACATGCAAAGATGATCTTAAGCCATAAATCAAAGATATCTCTATCTACATATTTAAAGAAACCTTTTACCATTGGATTTGTATTCTTCTTAAATGGCCAGATCTGATTCCAATAGATAACTACTACTGCAAGAATAGCACCTAACTGAATTACAACCTGGAACATAGAATAGAAATCTTTAGAAACATCTAATTTCACAAATTCATTTAATAAAATCATATGTCCAGTACTACTGATAGGTAACCACTCAGTGATACCTTCTACAATACCAAACAAAATAGTTTTTAAATAGAGTAACATAATAATCTCCTTTTTTATTGTCTTTTTGATTATGGCACAATTCTCATTATTTTCAAGGTTTTAAGCATAAAAAAAGACTTTCTCGGATGAGAAAGTCTATTTTACTGCAACGACTTCAACTTCTAGTAAAGCACCTTTAGGAAGTTTAGCAACTTCTACAGCACTTCTTGCTGGATAAGGTTCTTCAAAGTATTCAGCATAAATACCATTCATAGTTGCGAAATCATTAATATTATCTAAAAATACAGTTGTTTTCACAACATTCTTGAATGTAAGATTCTGACTTTCAAGTAAACCTTTTACATTATCTAATGCACGTCTAGTCTGTGCTTCGATGCCTTCTGGCATCACGCCTGTTTCAGGATCTAATGGAATTTGTCCTGAAAAGAAGATCATATTACCAATATCGATTCCCTGGCTATATGGTCCAATAGCACCTGGTGCTTTATTTGTTTTTACTACTTTAGTCATTTGTACATCCTCCTAATGGTCCTATTATACCATTGTTATACAGTAAAGTGAAACAATAAGATGTTGTCATAAAGGGTAGAATTTGCTACAATATTTAAACGGAGGCGTACAAGAATTATGAAAGATTTTATCAAGAAATTTGCACGTGAAATCAGTGTTTTTGGATTAGTACTTGTTGTATTCCTTGGATTATTTATTTATCGTCAGGTAACATATGCAACATATACAACTTTATCAAGCACTAAGTTTGAACAGAAGATTGAAAACAAGGATAGTTTCATTCTTGTTGCAGGTGATAGTTCTGATAGTGCTATGAAGTCTTTCCAGGAAGTAATGACTACTTACCAGACAAAGAATAGAAAAAATAAAATTTATTATGTTGATACAAAAGGAAAGTCTTCTAATTACCTTACTAAGAAATTAAATGTCAATATCTCTACACCTTGTACATTTATTATTAAAAAAGGTAAAGTGACTGCAAAGTATCCAGGTGCTCTACAGTACTACTATTTCAAAGATTTTATAAATGCAAACCTATAAAAGAGATTGCCCGAAAGGCAATCTTTTTACATGTAAAATTTTTTATTAATATATATAGGAAGTGTATATTTTGTATAATCTCCATAATCAATGGAGGTAAGATATGAAATATGCTTATATTAGAGTTTCTACTAAAGACCAGAATATTGATAGACAGGTAGAAGCAATGAAAGAGGCTGGTATTGATAAGAGTAAGATGTTTATTGATAAGCAGTCAGGTAAGGATTTTGAACTTATGAATTATGAGAAAATGTTAAGAAAGCTGAAGGCAGGTGATGAAGTGTATATTAAGTCTATTGATAGACTTGGCAGAAATTATGATGAGATTATTGAACAATGGAGAATACTGACAAAAGATAAGGATGTAGATGCGAGTGTATTAGATTTTCCACTTCTTGATACAAAAAATAAGATAAATGGCTTAACAGGAAAGTTTATTGCAGATCTTGTATTACAGATATTATCCTATGTTGCCCAGATAGAAAGAGAAAATATTAGACAAAGACAAGCTGAAGGTATCAGAATCGCTAAAGAAAAAGGTGTGAAGTTTGGTAGACCAGTCATGGAGATTCCAGAGAATTTTGATTCTATTTATCAGCTTTGGGAGAATAATTTAATTAGTTTAAGAGAAGCAGGAAGGATGCTGGAAATAAGTCATACGACATTCCAGAGACTTGCAAAAAGATATAATAATAAAGATGTCAGCCGTTAAGCTGACATCTTTTTACTTCTTGAATTCTATTTCATTAAGTGGTACATCATTTTTTAACTTGTGGTTACAATTAGGACATCTATTTTCTACACCAGTCACAAAACTTCTAGACTTTGTAAAAACATCAACATGACCACATGAGTCACAACGACATCTTTTCATTAAAGTAAAATTATAAGCCATAAGTAAGATATAAAGCACAACAGTCCCTATAGTTCCAGGTAAACCCCATGACATAAAGAAACTGACTAGTATACCAATAATTAATAAGAAGTTAGAACCTATTTCTATTCTTCTAATTGTTTTCGCATATTGATTTCTATTTTTCATATATTCTCTCCACTCTTGGTGAAATGAGACAGATGATTTCATAAGGGATTGTATTGATTTCTTTAGCCATTTTCGCAAGTGAGATATGTTCTCCAAAGATTTCTACATCATCCCCAGGTTTTACATTTTCATCTACCTTCACCATACACTGATCCATACATACTCTTCCTACTACAGGATAGTAATGACCATTAATATAGACTTCTCTACCCTGATTAGCGCGTGTAAATCCATCTGCATAACCAATTGGTAAAGTCGCAATATATTGATCCTCATCAGCTGTATAAGTCATTCCATAACCAATCTTTTCACCTTTAGGTACAACTTTAACCATAGCAACTTTTGTATAAAGACTCATAGCTTGTTTTAAATCACTATTTTCTTCACCACGTGGATCTACACCATACATCGCAATACCAATACGTGTCAAATTACCATAGTCTGAATGATGGAACATCATAGCAGCTGAGTTATCACAATGAATATATTTAAAACGGTTATTACCTACAATAGATTTAAATAAAGCCAACTGCTTTTCATATTCATCATCCTGAGAGAAATCATCTGCTGTCGCAAAATGAGTAAAGATACCTTCCACATCAATCTTAGAAGAATCTATCATTTCCATAGCCTTTTCAAATTCTTTTTCTGTCTTAAAGCCAATTCTGTTCATACCTGAATCAATACTTAAATGAACCTTAACAGGGGCATCATAGTGATGCATTTCATTAATCTTATTTAAGTAATCAAAAGAGAATAAAGCAAGGCTGATATTCTTCTTAATCGCAATATCTAAGTCTTCTAGTGGTATTGCACCTAATACTAGAATATCTTGTTTTACACCTAAATCTCTTAAGTCTACAGCTTCTTTTAAAGTAGCTACTGCAAACATCTGAATAATAGATTCATCCTTTAAAACAGAAGCAACTTCCTTATAGCCATGTCCATACGCATTTGCTTTAATGATAGCCACCATAGGCTTTTTAGTTTTTTTATATAATGTTTCTACATTTTCTTTAATATAATCTAAACGTACCTTTGCATACGTATCACGATAACGTGTCATTTTATATTCCTCTTTTCCTTACGTAAAAAGTATAAACTAGAGATTTATACTTTTCAAGAACTGTTTGAAAAAGCAGCACTCACGTGCTGCTTAAAAGTCTGATAAGTGGCCATCTTTTCTATCGACACGATAACGGTAACGGCATAATTCCAACATTGGAAGATCAGAATCAGAATCAGAATAACCATAAGAATGATCATAGTCTATTTCTAAATCATGTTCTTTCATATACTGATTGATTCTAGTCACCTTTGCTTTACCTTTACAGTTCTCACCAATAATACGAGATGTATAATGTCCATTCTTTATTTGTGTCTTTGTACCCATTAACTCATCACAAGGAAGTCTATTAAAGCGCATATAAGCTTCAGCACTGGCAGTGACAAGGAATACTAAGCATCCTTCTTCCTGTCTCTTCTTCATCTCTTCAACCATATGAGGATAATATGTAGGTACGATATCCTTTTCATAACAGTCTTTGATTTCTTCTTCAGTGAGTAAATCTAAAGGGAAATGAACCCATGATTTCATTGATTCCATAGAACAGATATGTAATACATAGCCAATTCCATATGGAATAAGTGGAAGAAATCGGAATACTGATAAAGGATACTTCTTTAAAGTATAAGACAATAGCTTCCTAATAGAATCACCATGAGCTATTGTATAATCAAAATCAAAAAATGCACACTTCTGTTTCATTAAGCAATCTCCAATGCGACTTCCATCATTGCAGTAAATGTCTTTTCTCTTTCTTGGGCAGTAGTTTCTGGTTCATCATTGACTAAAGAATCAGAGATTGTAAGTAATGTGAGAGCGTTCTTACCTAAATAAGCAGCTGTTGCAAATAATGCATAAGATTCCATTTCTACTGCAAGAACACCCATTCTAGACCATTTTTCTACAGAAGTTGTATCTGCATGATAGAAAATATCAGATGCTAAAACATTACCTACATGGTAGTTGATCTTCTTTTCTTTTGCGAGTGTAACAGCTTTTTCTAATAATGAATAAGAAGAAATAGCTGAGAAAGTACCTGGTAATTCATATTGATGAGCAAAGTTAGAGTCTGTGCATGATCCCTGAGCAATAATCACATCTCTAATATGTACATTCTTCTGCATAGAACCTGCACTACCAATACGAATGATGTTTTCTACATCGTATTGTGTAAATAATTCATAAGAATAGATACCAATAGAAGGCATACCCATTCCTGAACCCATAATAGAAATCTTCTTTCCTTTATAAGTTCCTGTATATCCAAACATATTTCTTACTGCGTTGAACTGTACAACATCTTCTAAATATGTTTCTGCCAGATATTTTGCACGTAATGGGTCTCCTGGCATTAAGACTGTTTTTGCGATATCACCTTTTTTTGCTTCATTGTGTGGTGTTGCCATAATTCGATCTCCTTTTATAATAATTTTTTAGATTTGGTTTCTTACCTGATATAATTGCTTTTTTGAGTACCTTATATTCTTTACTAGAATAACCTACTTTCGCAAATGACTCTGTCATGATGACAGGAGCCTGGTTATCACTCAAACCATCATATAATGCGATCTCTTTCTTATAAGCTAAAATATGTGTATCAATATCAATCATATGCAGATGGACGTTTTCATCATCCTTGAAATCATCTATTAATATTCTACAATTTCCACAGGACTTAAGTCCATAGACTTTTACAGAATATATATTTTTTTTACATGATGTACTACTTAACAGTAAACCTACGATTATTAAAATCTTGAGTAGGTTTCTTTCCATTTGTGACACGTTCAATATCTTTTGCGAGTATTTCTTCATCATCTGTTTCATATCCTAGTAAGGCAAAATAACCTTTTACATAAATAAATGGACCTAAACCATAATATTCATCATCAAAATCCTTTAAAGAATTGATTGCTTGATTATAATGATCTGTTGTTTTTGTATCATCCATATCATACATCTTGATTGTAATATCCTTATAACGTTTCTTTAAATAAGGTATCGCATTTTTCTTAAAAGCGATACATTCAGAACATGTCTTAACTGAATAAAATTCAATAGTGACAGGTTTAGGTAATGCAACCTTCTTTTGTGTACATCCTGTTATTAATAATAAACTTAATAGACATACGATCCATTTCTTCAAATACATCACTCCTCTAATACATCAGCACATTCTTTTAAATATTTGATAATAGGTAACTGTTGTGGACAAACACCCTCACATTGCCCGCATTCTATACATTCAGATGCTTTCGCACTCTTTTGAACAGTGCTTTCATAACGATCCTTGGCTTTATCCTTCATACCATAAATCTTGTACCAATTCATTGCCTTGAAAATATCTGGGATTTCAATACCCATTGGGCATCCTGGTGTACAATAACGACATGCAGTACATGGAATAGATTCAATGGCATCTAATGCCTTTTGTGCTTCCTTAATCGTATTCTGTTCTTCTTTGCTTAAAGGTTTAAAATCTTTCATATAAGAAATATTATCTAGTACCTGTTCCATTGTACTCATTCCACTGAGTACTGTAATAATACCATCTAGTGACGCGACATAACGTACAGCCCATGATGCAATAGACATATCAGGATTCGCATTATGTAGTATTTCTCTGACTGATTCAGGTGGTGAGGCAAGTGTACCACCCTTAATAGGTTCCATTACAACAATAGATTTCTGATGTTTTCTCGCAATTTCATAATTGGCACGTGATGTAATAGCTGGGTTTTCCCAATCTGCATAGTTTAATTGTAATTGTACAAATTCTACATCAGGATGCTTAGTAAGTAATTCATCTAATAATTGTGGTGTTCCATGGAAAGAGAAACCATAATGTTTAATAAGTCCCTTTGCTTTTGCATCCTTCACAAAGTCCCATATATGATATTGATCATACAAAGCCACATTGGCATCAGATAATGCATGTAGAAGATAATAATCAAAATATCCTGCACCAGTTCTCTCTAAGCTGACCTTTAATTGTGCCTGACAGCTTTCTTCATCATGACACATCATCTTTGCATTGATTTTAGAAGCTAGTGTATAAGAATCACGAGGATAACGTTCTACAAGTGCCTTTCTAGTTGCTTCTTCTGATCCTTCATAAACATAAGCTGTATCAAAATAAGTCAGTCCAGCATCCATAAAGGCATCTACCATCTTCTTTGTTTCTTCAATATCAATTTGTCCATGAGTGCGTGGTAGACGCATCATACCAAAACCAAGCTTTGGTGTATGTTCTCCAAAATAAGTCATGTTCTCAACTCCTTTACTCTATTTTATCACAAAAAGCTTCCCAACTAGGAAGCTCTTTTCGTAAATATAAATGCAACACCTATATCTTTATTTTCAGCATGAATATCATAGCCATACATATCCGCAATCTTAGATACAATGGATAAGCCTAAACCAAACTGACCTTTTATTCCTTTTACATAAGGGTTAAAAAGATCTTCTTTCTTATCTTCATCTATAGGATCACCATCATTATAGATAATAAGTGTATCTTCTTTTAAAGTAATCTTAATAACAGATTTCATATAACGTGATGCATTATCAATAATGTTTTCTATCGCAACACGCCAATGTTCTTCATTACCAATAAAAGCCACATCATCTAAGTCTGTTTCTATATGGATATGCTGCATTGCTTCCATCTGCATGACGATATGTTCAATTAAGTCTTTGATAGGGAAAGGTTTTAATTCACTTTCTTCAGCACTTAAGTAATCTAATCTATTTAAATAGAGTAAGGATTTTACTTTATGTTCTAAACGATCTGCATTTTCTAGGATAATATCCATAGAACTGTCCTTATCACCATATGGGTAGATATCATCCTTCACACTCTGTCCATATGTCTTAATAAGTGCAATAGGTGTTTTTAAGTCATGAGAAATATTATGAATCATTTCTTCTTTAACTTTTTCCTGTTTCATGAGTTCATCCTTCATTGTGACAATCGCATTTCCTACAACACCTATTTCATCTTGTCGATCCATGACTAGAGTCGCTTCTTCACGATTCGCAATAGAATCCACATAAGTCTTAATCTTCTTTAAAGGACGAATAAGAGAAATAACCCATAAGACGAGTACTAATGCGAAAATAGTAAGTACTGCATAAAGAATATAAATAATACGATTACGAATATCTGTGATTAGCTTATCTGAATAAGAATTAGACATAATAGAAATCAAATACTCATCATCGACCTTCATAATACGATAATAATAAGTTTCTCTTGCATAAGTTCCTTTACTTTCTATAGTATTATGTCTTCTACTATTCACAATCTTCTCTAAATCACGTCCAAATAAATAGTTATATAGTAATGTCAATGTAGTGGCATCTCCATAAAGATTACTAAACGTAAAGGCATTTTCTGTAGGATCATAAACAATTGTATAGATTGCCTTCTCTTTATTATTAGAAGGCATAAAGTCATATTCTACAGAATCTCTTTGTGATGTCTCTAGCTTTTCATACATCTGATCATCAATAATATCATGCACATTAGAATCTACAATAGGCATTACAACAGCCACTAACATGATAGCTAAACCAAGTATTACTACAAGAAGCTGTTTTAATAAAGAAAAAGATTTAAACATTAGTCTAGTCTATAGCCAAAACCATAGATTGTCTTAATATTGATATTTGGCATCTTCTTTCTTAAACGTCTTAAAGTATCATCTACAACACGGTCACTACCAAAATAGTTTTCATCCCAGACACGTGTTAAGACCTGTTCACGAGAAATCGCAATACCTTTATTCTTCATAAAATAAAGAAGCAATTCATATTCTTTAGTAGTCAGATCTATTTCATGGTCATTTTCTAATACTTTACGTTTAGATTCATCCACCATATAACCATCAATATCAATCATTTCAGTATCTTTATAGACACGCTTTAAAACGTTATGAATACGAAGAATCACTTCCTTCATATTAAATGGTTTTGTAATATATTCATCACAGCCCTTTTCTAAACCAATAATTCGGTCAAAGTCCTGGTCTCTTGCAGACATAAAGACAATAGGCATATCAGGACGCTTTGATTTAATAGCTGTCAACAAATCAAATCCACTATTCTTATCAAGCATAATATCAACTAACCATAAATGTACATCATCATCACAATGCATTAGAGCTTCATCATAAGTATAAAAAGAAGTACATTCATATCCTTCTTTTTCTAAATATGTTCTTACTATATCATTCAAGTGTTTCTCATCATCAATAATATTAATTTTGTATTTCAAGAGACTCACCTCCCATATTTCATTATAAAGTGAAAATATTGCCACGAAAGTGGCAATATTTTGTTAGATTATGTGATTATTTAACGGCATAGCCTTTTTCTTTAATAAGATTTACTACCTTAAGTACATTCTCATGACAAATTTCATCTGTCTGTGCTTCAACCATGACACGAATTAATGGTTCTGTACCAGATTCTCTTACTAAAATACGACCATCATCACCTAATGTTTCTGTCACTTCTTCAATTGCTTTCTTAATATCTGCATCATTTAATACTGTAGCTTTATCACTTACACGTACATTGATTAATAACTGTGGATAAATAGTTACTGGTTCAGTTAACTGAGCTAATGTCTTTTTATTTTCAATACATGTTTCAAGAATCTTTAATGATGTTAGGATACCATCACCAGTTGTTGCATGTTTAGAGAAGATAATATGACCAGACTGTTCTCCACCAATAACGTTACCATTAGTGACCATGTTTTCATATACATACTTATCACCAACAGCAGTTTTAGCATAACCAATACCAATCTTATCTAAAGCCTTATAAAAACCAATATTACTCATGATTGTAGTAACGATTGTGTTATTCGCTAATTCATTGTTTTTCTTTAATTCCTGACCACATACATAAAGAATTAAGTCACCATCTACAACTCTACCAAATTCATCTACAGCTAAACATCTATCAGCATCACCATCAAATGCGAAACCAATATCTAAACCTTTTTCACGTACAAAGTTCTGTAATGCTTCCATATGTGTAGAACCACAATCAGTATTGATGTTTACTCCATCTGGATGATCATTGATAACATATGTTTCAGCTCCTAATGCATCAAATACTGCTTTTGCGATATTAGATGAAGCACCATTCGCACAATCTAAACCAACACGAACATTTCTAAATGCACGTTTAGGAATACTCATTAAGTAACCAATATATCTATTTCTACCCATAGAATAATCTAATGCACGACCAATTTCATCCTTAGTTGCATATGGTAGCTCATCAGTTAAACCATCAATATACATTTCAATCTGCTTTTCTACTTCAGCATCAAACTTCTGACCCTTATCATTGATTAACTTAATACCGTTATCATAATAAGGGTTATGTGATGCAGAAATCATGATACCACAATCAAATCCATCAGTTCTTACAATATAAGATACTGAAGGAGTTGTAGTGACATGAAGAAGATATGCATCTGCACCACTTGCAATTAAACCTGCAACTAATGCATATTCAAACATATAGCTTGAACGTCTTGTATCCTTACCAATAACGATTTTTGCTTTATGGTTACGGTTATAATACCAACCTAAATAACGACCTACTTTAAAAGCATGTTCTACTGTTAAAGTCTTATTTGCTTCTCCTCTAAAACCATCTGTTCCGAAATATTTACCCATTTTTTTGTCCTCTCTATTTCTTTTCAATAAACATAGTCACATCTACAGTTGTCTGTGACATCTTGTTTATCTTGTCATTCCCTTGTAACGCAATACCAGATAATGTTGTTGATCCTGATAAATTAGAAACATCTACCTGACAAGTAATATAGTTAATATCACTAATATCAGTACGCTTACCATAAATAGTTACAGTAGAGCTAGATAATTTATAATTTGTCATTTGATAGCCATCCTGCAATTGGCCAACAAATTCTGGTTTAACTGGCACTTCCTTAGAATAAGAATCTACATGACAGCTAACATTCACCTTTTCTGGTGCGATTGTACATTGTACTTCATTGCCATCGGCATCATATGCTTTAATTTCACATGCCTGCTGGAATGCTTTTGTCTTGCCTTCTACATCAATAAGCGCCTGGACCTTATCAATCTTATCTAGATTATTTTGTGTCGCTGTTATTGTAACACGTTTTGTAGATATTGTATCAACTGAAACGCTATATTTTTCATTTAATTTATCTTGATTAATAAACTTATATCCTAAGTCAAACTTAGCATCTACTTTAGGTAGAATCTTAATAGTCACTGTCTCAGGAATCAACATAACAGTCAAATCACTATCAAAACTTCTTGTTTTTAAAGTCACATGATGTGTTCCTTCATTATATTCAGATAAATCACAATAAACCTCATAATTACTAGTCAATTTAGTTGTATAGATATCCATAGAAGGACCAATTAATCCTATTTCTACTGTTGCAGGAAGTCCTGATACCTCATAACCTTCCTTTAAACCTTCTACCTGTACTGGCACTTTCTTTAAAGTTGCCCCTGCAGTGGTAGAATTCATGACATCTCCACCAGAGAATGAAACAAATAAAAATACCGCAAGCACAAACGAAAGAATACGTACAGAATGCTTATTGGCAAGAAGCTTATCTAATAGCTTATTAAAGTAGTTATAACCTGAAGAAAACTTTTCTACTGTTTTAGTATAAGTCTGTTCTCTTTCTTCTTTTTTAGCTTCTGTCTTCTCTTTATCAGACTTTTCTTCTTTCATAAACTGTAAGAAAAAATCTGTAGTAGAATCCGTCTGTTTCTTTTTCTTAGGATCACTCATGGTCTTCACCACCTTCATCATACCAGTTCAACTCTGCAATTAATTTAGAACGTAACTCATTTAAGTTAATTCTTGTAAGTTCGCCATTAGCTGCAAAGCTAACATTTCCTGTCTCTTCAGATACAACCACTGTCAAAGAATCAGTGATTTCACTAATACCAATGGCCGCTCTATGTCTTGCTCCATACTGTGAAGGAATTTCCTTATTAGTAGGAGGATAGAAACAGGCAGAAGCCACAATCATATCATTCTTAATAATAGTAGCCCCATCATGAAGAGGTGTACCTTCATAGAAGATTGTAGTAAGAAGTTCTGCTTTAATAGAAGCAGACACTTTAACACCTGTATTAATGAAGTCCTGTAAAGACTGACGACGCTCAAATGTAATTAATGCGCCTGTTTTATCCTTAGACATAGTTGTAATAGATTCAACAAGTTCATCCATAGCACGTTCTCTTTCATCATCAGATAAACGATGCTGTACTTCATTTTTAGTTTGTCCCATCTTCTCTAATAAAACACGTATTTCTGGTTGGAAAATGACTACAATAGCCAATACTCCCCATGTAATGACTGCATCTACAATAGTACCAAGAGTCACAAGCCCTAGAACACTCGTAATAGCCTTAACAAGAAGAACTACAATAACTCCTTTAAATAACTGCATAGTACGCATGTTTGTCTTAAACATCATGATACCATAGTACAATAAAACCCATACTGCCAATAAATCAATAGCTGATTTTACAAACTTCCAAATCATTGGTAATTCCGACGTAATAATATTAATCATAACATCAACCTCACTTACAGATATTATAACAGTTTTGTAAATCAATGAAAACAAACATTGATGTGTTACACTTATACTAATTTGTAAAGTAAGCCTTTTCAAAATAAGAAAAAGGGTGTAAAATACGTGACTAGGAGGCAGATTATGAATAACAAGATTATTATTGAAACTTCAGCTAGACATATTCATTTACGTCAGGCTGATTTAGAAACTTTATTTGGTGAAGGTTATGAATTAACTAAGAAGAAGGATCTTTCTCAGCCAGGTCAGTTTGCATGTGTTGAAAAGGTAAAGGTAGTAGGACCTAGAGGAGAAAAAGCTATGTCTGTTCTTGGACCTGTAAGAGATTATACTCAGATTGAATTAGCTCTTACTGATGCAAGATCATTAGGTTTAGAAGCACCTGTAAGAGGTTCTGGTGACCTTGCTGGTAGTGGTGCTTGTAAATTAGTTGGTCCTAAGGGTGAAGTTGAATTAACTGAAGGCGTTATTGCTGCAAAACGTCATATCCACTTCTCTCCAGAAGATGCAGAAGCTATGGGTATTAAGGATCGTCAGATTGTTAAAGTAGAAGTTGAAACAAATGGTCGTTCATTAGTATTTGGTGATGTTATGTGCCGTGTTAAAGATACTTATGCTACATTCATGCATATTGATACTGATGAATCAAATGCTGCTGGTGGACCTAAAGAAGGTACAATTATTGTAGATTAATATTAAAGGAGAAGCGTACTTCGCTTCTCCTTTTTACTTGCATGCATAGTTATCAATTCTTTTAATCTTTTGTGAGAATAATTCTATTTCATGATTATCGAAATTCTCAAAGATATTCACATGATGTTCTTTAGGAATAATAGGTCTATTCTTATTCATCACTGCAAGAACCATCTTTTCCTGAATATTTAAATCAGGATAATAAATAGCCCCACCTAGTCCTGCCATTGTTGTTACATTCTTTAAAATAGAATAATCAAATTCTTTTGTAATATAGCTCATGAATTCAGTATGGAATAAAGCTGTAATATAAATAGAATAATGCTTTTTAATCAGTAGTCCCTGATTCTTTTTAATAAAATCCACCATTTTTGGATCAAGTGCACCATAATAAACAGGAACGCCTAATACAATCGTATCTGTCTTTTCTAAGACAGCCATATCTAATTCATCCAGCTTCATTAATGTACATGTATGATCAAGATATGTATTAATGACACGTGCTATTTTGGCTGTTGCGCCATGTTTTGATGTATAGAGTATTGTAATCATCATCACCACTCCCCTTTACATAATTCTAAACTAAAAAAAACAAATAAAAAAGTGCCGAAGCACTTTTTTATTATTATTTATTTACTGCATCTTTAAGTGTAGAACTTGCTTTAAAAGCTGGTACCTTGCTTGCAGCGATTTCGATTGTTTCACGAGTTCTAGGATTAATACCAGTTCTCGCTTTTCTTTCTCTGACTTCAAAAGTTCCAAGACCTTTTAAAGCAACCTTATCACCGTCAACAAGTGCTTCTGATACTGCATTCACTAACGCATTGATTGCACGTTCTGCATCTGCTTTAGTTAATGAAGCGCCTTCTGCAACCTTTTCTACTAATTCATTTTTCTTCATGAATAGATACTTCCTTTCTTTTTGACTTGTTCCATTATACCATCTTCAAACGGTCACGTATACACTTATAACAAATATTGATTATAGAGTAAACCATAACGCAAATAGACAATATTAAAGAATGAAACTGTATCAATAAAGCCAGAAATAGAAGACTGTGTATAATCACTTTCTTCACCATTAAGATGATAGTAGTAATCTACTTCAGGATTTGTATAATCCTCATTCATAGTCACAATCAAAATACGTGCCTTCTGTTTCTTAATACGTGTAATAAGTGAATCAATCAATTCTTTTCTAGCACGTACTGTTACAATAATAACCAAATCATTTTCTTCAATGAGATCAAGTCTCTGTACTTCATCTCCTCTATTCGCAAAAGCATAGAGGAATTTTTCAAGTTTCAACATCTTTAACTGGAAATCCTGACAGGCAATACGTGAGAACTGATAACCAATCATAAATACCTGAGGAGCATCATGAATAAGTTCACAAATATGATCAATATCTTTAATATCTAATTGTGCCTGTCCTAATTCTAATGATTTCTTTGTATCATCATATACCTTATTGACAAGATATTGAGGATCCTTCTTAATCTTAAAATCATCATCCATGGAGAAATGAATTTCATCATGGGCAATCTCTAACGCAATTGCCATTTCTTTCTTAAATGTCGCAAAGTTACGACAATTTAAGTCTTTACAAAATCTTGAGATTGTTGCAGGAGATGTGAAACATAGTTCTGCAAGATCGTTAATTGAAATACTAGGAATCTGTTCAAGATGTGTAAGTATTGTTTTCGCAATACTATAATACATATCCTGTCCAGATGAAAAGTTTACATATGTCATAAGAAGATATAGAATATCTGTCTCGTTATAATCTCTAAATGGTTGATCCATAATTACTCCTTTCCTTTTAAATAGTCCTGACGACCTATTTCATAAAGATCATGTCCTTCACTATCAATGACTACAGTGAGTGGAAGATCTTCTACTACTAAACGACGTACTGCTTCAGGACCAAGATCTTCATAAGCAATGATTTCACATGATTTGATACAAGAGGCAATAATGGCGCCTGCACCACCAATCGCACCAAAATAAACACCTTTGTATTGTTTCATTGCTTCTTTTACATCATAATTTCTTCTACCTTTACCAATCATTCCTCTTAATCCCTTTGACAACATTGTAGGGGAATAAGCATCCATACGATAAGAGGTTGTAGGTCCACAGCTGCCAATAATATGACCTGGCTTAGTAGGTGTGGGACCAACAAAGTAAATGACTTGATCATAAGGATCAAATGGCAATGGTTCGTTATTGTTTATTGCTTCTACAAAACGTTTATGAGCTGCATCACGTCCTGTATAAATCGTACCACTTAATAATACCTGATCACCAACACGAAGTGATTCAACCTTTTCAATAGTAAGAGGCGTTTCTAATTTAATCATAATGTAACCTCCTGATGACGTGATACATGACAGCATATAGCTACTGCGCAAGGTAAGCCGGCAATATGTGTTGGACATGTTTCTACATGTAAGGCAAGTGCTGTTGTCTTCCCACCAAAACCTGCTGGCCCAATACCCGTTGCATTCACCTTTTCCAACATTTCTTCTTCTAATGCACGATAACGAGGATCTGGATGATGTTCTTCAATCTTCTTAATCATTGCCTTTTTCGCAAGATAAGTAACATGATCAAATGTACCACCTATACCTACACCAATGACTATAGGGGGACATGGGTTAGGACCTGCATCTTCAACAACCTTTAAAATAAAGTCCTTAACGCCTTCAATCCCATCACTTGGTTTAAGCATTTTAACCTGACACATATTTTCACTGCCAAATCCTTTAGGAGCTACCGTAATCTTTAACTGATCTCCAGGAACGATATCATAATGAATAATTGCTGGTGTATTATCTTTTGTATTAATACGATCAAATACAGGATCATTGACAACACTCTTTCTTAAGTATCCTTCAGTATACCCCTGTCTGACACCTTCATTAATAGCTTCTGTAAGGTTGCCATCCACATAGACTTCCTGACCTATTTCCACAAAAATACAGGCCATTCCTGTATCCTGGCAGATTGGTTCCTGGTTACTTGCTGCAATGTCCGCATTTTCCTTTAATATTTCTAATGTGTGTTTAGAAACAGGAGAATCTTCTGTAGATATGGCTTCTAATAAACGGTTATAAACATCTGTAGGAAGATGACAAGCACCTTTAATACATAACTCTTTAATTGTTTCTGTAATTGTTTCTGATTTAATTATTCTCATATGATCACCTATACCAATTTCTTCTTCATCGACTTGAGATCTGGGCAAAACAAACTATAGTAACGTAAGCTCATGAGCTGTACTGCAGTTAATAATGCATGCTTAGTTGTCTTGTTTTTAAGTGAACCACCGACTAATACCTTATATTCCACAGGAATACCTAGATTATCTTCATGAGTAGAAGTAATCCATACAATATGACATTGAGATTTATGTAGATACTGTAAGACTTTATGTCCCACATGCTCAAAATTACCATTTAATGAAATCACAATTGCGACAGAATCCTTAGTCATCTGTTTTGCACATTCTAATTGTCTTTCTGAATCCATATATGCAATCGTAAACTTCTCTAACATTAACAAGTCTGTCTGTAATAGAATAGCGGCACTTGTAGAAAACTGAGTTCCAAAGAAAGCGACTTCTTCATGATCATGAATTAAATGAAGTACTTCATCCAATATTTTCCAATCAAGGATTTTTGAAATTTCTGCTGTAGATTCAATAATCTGCTGAGCAAATTCTTCTGTTGCTTTTTCTGGCGAATGTGCCATACATTCTAAATCAATATTAATTAAATTATTGAATTTCTTATTATTAGAATGAAAACTATTGCATTCCTGTTTTAAGTGTGCAAAGTTTTCATATCCTAAAGCACGACAGAAACGTGAAATGGTTGCTGGAGACACAAAACATTCTTCTGCAAGTTCACTAATACGCATATCGGGAATACGATAAAAATTATTAGCCATAAACAAAGCTATAAAATAGTTTGTATCTGTTTCACTAGCTGTATCTAGATAGATCATCAGGCGATAAAATAAATTTTTCATATTTTCTCTCCTTCACGTTATTTATCTATATTATTATATAATACTTTTCAAATTAAAAAAAGAATGACATATGCACTATTTAGTAGAAATATGAACTGTATTCATATTAGGTTCACAATTCTCCGTTATATTCTTATATGTAGTTCACGGATACTCCCAAGTGACTACATAACTTCTCCCCCAAAAAGTTATTAAAAGGAAAATGACAGGCTTCCCCATCATATACGGCCTGTCATTTTTTCTATTTCAAGACTTCTCTATAAACACGTAATACGTTTTTATAAAAGACTTTTTCTATTTCTTCAGTTGTAAGTCCTGCGTCTTTAAGTGCCTGTTCTAATTGAGGCAAGTAAGACGCATTTTTCATTTCTAAATTTTGTGAAATACCATCAAAATCAGAACCTAAACCAATACAATCAATACCAGCTAGATCTTTAATATAAAGAATATGCTTCACCATATCTTCAATACGTGATTTTTCTGCATTCTCACCTAAGAATCCTGCGGCATAATTAAGCCCCATCACACCACCACGATGAGCAAGTTTCAAAATCATATCATCACTCATATTGCGGGCATGTGGACATACAGCACGTGCATTAGAATGAGATGCCACAAAAGGTTTCTTGACGATATCTAATACATCATAGAAACACTTATCTGACATATGAGAGACATCAATGATCATTCCTAGATCTTCCATTTCTTTAATATAAGCTTTTCCTGCATCAGTGAGTCCATGTTCATTATCACATGTATGATAGCCATGTGTATCATCATTCATATCAAAGTTAGGATATGTGAGTCCATTGATATGATTCCAGCTTAATGCGACCATACGTACACCTAAACGATAATAGTTTCTTAAATAAGAAAGGTCTTCATGAATCACAGCACCTTCTTCAATAGTAAGAAGCGCACTCATGACACCATTATGTGAATTGTCCATAATTTCATCATAAGTAGTGATAGGCTGAATCTTATCCTTATTCTTTCTCATTTCCTGATAGAAATAATCAATACATTTCATAACATGATCCACTGGATCTGCTGTTTCTTTTAATTCAGTAAAGATGGCAAAGTTCTGTAGAAGATAATCTCCTTCTTCCATCTTTTTTATATCAATATTTAAGTTATTTTCACTTAATGAGAGGTGATTCTTTTCCATCTCATAAAGTGTATCACAATGCATATCTACTACTTTCATTACTCTACCTCAAAAGAAATATCTAAAGTCTTATAGGCTTCTGTTTTATCCTGTGTTTCCTTAAGCCATGCAATGGCTTTTTTTAATTCTTCAGGGTCTTCTTCTACAATACCACCTACTGCAACCTGCACAATATCATAAATAGACTGCCATAAATCATCAAAACTATGTGAATCCTGATCAGCCATTTCACTATCTACATATACATCTAAATCTCTACCTGTTTCATATGCTTCTTTTAATGTCATTTTTCTTTACTCCTTTATATAACCAAAATGAATACATGCTTTATAAATACCATCATCATCAATATCTGCAGTAACATAGTTAGCTTCTGCTTTAGTTAATGCATCACCATTACCCATACAAATTGACGAGGAGGCATGCTTCATCATTTCTATATCATTCTGTGAATCACCAAAACATACATAATGATCACTACCTAATACCTTTCCTAATTCCATAATACCTGTTGCTTTAGATACACCTGCAATGGCGACATCCGCAAAACAGGATAAGCCAGGTAATACTGAAATACCTTCTAAATCAAGAAATGGTTTATAGTCCCACCCTTTAGGACCATAGATAATCATCATATCTACAAGATCAGTCCCGTTATACTTTTCAACCGGTCCTATCTGGTTCCCAAAATAACGCTGTGTCTCTAAGACATATTCATCTGGTTCTTTTGTGATAATGCGATGTTCTTTCTTTAATGTCACTGCAAGATTGAGTTCATTTGCTTTTTCAATCGTACGAATAACATCCTCATTCTTAAAATGATGGGCATTGATTACATTTCCTTTTCCATCAGTAATCAACTGACCATTATTAAATACAAAGCCATCCCAGTCGGCAATATCCTGTATACCAGTACGTAAGAAAGAGTCTCTTCCTCTTCCTGTTGAAACAACGATCGGATATCCTGCTTCTTTTAACTTCTTAAGTGCAAGAATCGTTGAATCATATACTATATGTTCATCAGTCGTACCTCTAATAGTACCATCCACATCAAAACACATCATTGGTTTCATACCATCAACTCCTTACGCCTATTATACATAAAAAAGAAAAAGAATGCATCATGCATTCTTTATCCGATAATACCTAATTCTTTCATTTTTTCATGTACTGCTTTAATACCTGTTTCTTCATCTTCTCCATCGGCAGTAATCACAATCTTTGCCTTTGTTGGAATGCCTAATGAAAGAACGCCCATCATCGATTTAAGATTCACAGTTTTACCTGAATAAGTTAAGGTAAAATCACTGTCGAATGTCTTTGCGACTTCGATAAGATCCGTTGCAGGTGTCGCATATAAACCTACTGGATCTGTTACGATACATGCTAAAGTTTTTGCCATAAATTGTAACCCCTTTCATAACTCTATTATACCACAATAAAAGGGGTATTAAATAAATAAACATAAAATAAACAAAAAAAAAAACGAACAAATTAATGTTCGTTGTTTACAGATGGCAGGGGCTACAGGAATCGAACCCGTATCAACGGTTTTGGAGACCGATGTTCTACCATTGGACCAAGCCCCTAAGTTAAACTGCTTGTTTATATTACCATACCAATTTCTAAAAAGCAATAGTAAAATACATAAGAAAATGATATTATTGTATGAGTGAGGTGAGTCTATGTTTTTTAAACGCAAAGAAGCAGTAAAAACAATTGAATTTAATCATGCTTATGAAGAATTTCAAAATAATATGAATATTATTCTTTTATGTGTAGATGATGATTTAAAGTTTGATGTCAGACATCCAGTTGATGCACAATGTTATCCTGCTAGATTAATTGATCAGCATGCAAAAAAGGATCTTGATCCTACTGCAACATATTATGTTTATGCACTTGCAGCTGGTACAGCACATGAAGGAGCAAGAAAATTAGTCAAAGCTGGATTTAAGGTCTTTGATTTAGGATCTTTAGTAGATTTCAAAGGACCTGAAGAAGGTAATTCTGTCAAACAGAAAAGACATAAACATTAAAGAAGGACTATAAAATTCATAGTCCTTCTTTTTCATATTATTTTAAATCTTCACCATTTGTTTTGATGACCTTCTGATACCAGTAGAATGATTCTTTTCTACGTCTAGAGAAGTCACCTGTTCCATCATCATATCTTTCTACAAAGATAAAACCATAACGTTTAGCCATTTCACCAGTAGAAGCTGATACTAAGTCAATACATCCCCAAGGAGTATAACCTCTTAAATCAACACCATCTAATACTGCTTCATGCATCTGTTCAATATGACTTCTTAAGTAATCGATACGATAATCATCACGTACTTTACCATCTTCATCAATCTTGTCATATGCACCTAAGCCATTTTCTACAACAAAGATAGGTTTCTGATAACGATCCCAGATTTCATTTAATGAATATCTTAAACCAATTGGGTCAATCTGCCAGCCCCAATCACTTGCCTTAAGATATGGGTTTGATACACCACCTAGGATATTACCTGAACCTGCTTCTTTACTCTTATCTGCTGTCTGACAATTAGACATATAATAAGAACATGTATAGAAATCAACTGGACCAGCCTTTAAGATATCCTCATCTCCTTCTTCCATAACGATGTTGATATTATTTTCTTTAAAGTATCTCTTAATATAGTTTGGATAAGCACCACGGCACTGTACATCTGAACAGAACCAGTTCATTAAATGATTCTTTTCCTGATTCACAATCTGATCATGAGGATCACATGTCAAACCATAGCTAGTGGCCATAATCTGCATACATCCTACCTGATAATTAGGATCAATTTCATGAGCCATTTTAACTGCCAGTGCACTTGCCACAAACTGATGATGTAAGCCCTGGAAACGATTCTGAGGATTATCTACCTGTTCCATGAAATTCATTGTCTTGATTTCATTTAAAATACCCTGTGATAAGAAACCACCCATTGGTGTAGTCGCTGAGTTGATTTCATTGAAAGTCAACCAGTATTTTACTTTACCTTTATATCTAGTAAAAATCGCTTTACAGAAGTTTAAGTAACAGTCAATCATACGACGATCTGCCCAGGCATTCCATTTCTTAGTTAAGTTAAATGGTACTTCATAATGTGAAATAGTAATTAATGGTTCAATATTGTATTTACGACATTCATCAATTAATTCTTCATAGAACTTTAAACCTTCTTCATTTGGTGTTTCTTCATCACCATTAGGGAAAATTCTAGTCCATGCAATTGAGAAACGATACATCTTGAATCCCATTTCTGCGAATAATGCGATATCTTCTTTAAAACGATGGTAATGATCAATCGCATCATGTGAAGGATAGAAAGTACCTTCTTCTAATACTGGTGTAATGCGTTTACTTACTGTTGCACTTCCTCCAGTACATACATCAGGGCAGGAAACACCTTTTCCACCTTCCTGCCATCCACCTTCTAGCTGGTTGGCTGCAGTTGCGCCACCCCAATAAAAGTCTTCTCTAAAACTCATTATTTTGTCCTCCTTATTTTCAAGAGTATACTATCAAACATTTAAAGATTAAGCTTATTATTTTCATAATTTGAATTTTATATTGCACAGTGTTATATACTGTTGTATACTGTTTATAGGAGGAAGAGATATGCATATTATCATTAATCATTCATCAATGGTTCCTATATATGAGCAGATTGTAGAAGCTATTAAAGAAGCGATACTTTCTAATCAGTTATCCCCTAATGAAGCACTCCCTTCAGTACGTGCTTTATCTAAAGAATTAAAGATCAGTGCTTTAACTGTAAAGAAAGCCTATGATTTCTTAGAAAAAGAAGGCTATACAACAACTGTTCATGGAAAAGGAAGCTATGTGTTAGAGGTTTCTCAAAATGAAGTAAAAGAAAATTGTTTAAGAGAAACAGAAGAACTATTATCTCGTGCTATAGAAAAAGGGAAGTGTTCTGGCATTACTTATCAGGAAATGCAGGACATGTTATCTCTTATTATGGAGGATGTTTATGATTCACATTGATCATTTGAAAAAGAGTTACGACTCATTTACTCTTGATTGTAGTTTAGATATTCCTAAAGGTATTATTACTGGAATTATAGGAATGAATGGTGCTGGTAAGAGTACATTATTCAAAAGTATTCTTGATATTAATCCTATTGATGAAGGAAACATACAGATACCTGATAAACAGGATATTGGTGTTGTATTAAGTGAAACAGGATTCAGTGAATTCTTTACTGTATCCGATATAATCAGTATTCTGAAATGTACTTATAAACGTTTTGATGAAGATTTGTTTCATTCTTATTGTCAGCGTTTTGATATCCCTTTAGATAAGAAAACACGTACATTCTCTACAGGTATGAAAGCAAAACTCAATATCATTATTGCCTTAACACATCATGCAAAATTACTGATCTTAGATGAACCAACTGCAGGACTTGATGTTCTTACTAGAGATGAAATACTTGATATACTAAGAGATTATATGGAACAGGAAGATTGTACTATTCTTATTTCTTCTCATATATCGAGTGATTTAGAATCATTATGTGATGATCTTTATGTAATTGATCATGGGCAGATCATCATGCATGAAGAAATGGATACACTTCTGTCTCAATATGGCGTGTTAAAGGTATCTAAAGAAGATTATGATAACTTAGATAAAGATTATCTGCTGGAAGTAATGAAAGAACCATTTGGTTATTCATGTCTGACTAATGTTAGACAGTTCTATAGTGAAAACTATCCTACCATTGTGATTGAACAGAATCATATTGATACAATGATTCCTATTCTATTAAAAGGAGAGCGCTTATGAAAGGACTACTCAAAAAAGACTTATTATTACTCAAGTCTCAAATAAAGTATATTGTAACGATTGTTGTGATCTGTTTAATTATGGCTTATGCAAATTCTGGATTTGCGTATATTTCTAGTTATCTTACATTTATGGGAACAGGACTTGTCTTCAATTCATTTTCTTATGATATGTATCACAATGAGATGACTTATCTCTTTGCCCTACCTTTCAGCAAAAAAGAATACTGTTTAGAAAAATATATCTATGCACTCACTGTCACATTCATATCATGGCTGATTGCATTCCTTATAAGTTCCGCAACTCATATTAACTTAGAAACAGTGATTGTCCAGCTTGCCATGCTCTTTTCTGCTTTCATATATATTTCTATCACGATTCCTGTAATAATGAAATATGGTCGTGAAAAGGCAACTATTATTGTCTTAATGTTGATGCTTGTTTTATTTCTTGCAGCTGCAAGTGGTGCGACTTCAGTCGGTCATTTTTTGCGGACAGTTCATACATGCTATCCTTTTCTGTTCTCTGCTCCTGCGTTTGCTCTCGTTTGATTTCTCCCTCCGTATCTTCTTGGCACAAGCAGGACAATACCTTGATGCACCAGAGCCCGGGACATATTCAACGCCGCACACCGTACAATTTTTAGCGGGCATTGCTGCCCACCGTTTTGTAGGTATGATATGTAATTCATCGACAAAGCCGATGAATTTATAGTAAATCTTGATTTCCTGCTTCACTGTTCCGTCTGCCATCTTCTCACGCTCCGAAACAAGTATCTTGTCTATGAGTGCGTTTATAACTGTTGCATCCAGTTCTTTTAAGCCTTGATAATTTCGGATAAGGGCGAGGAAGTCACGGATTCCCCGTGATTTCTCGTAGCTTTCATTAAGAGTTTCCGTCACCTCTTTCAGCCTTGCTTCAATTTCAAGCTGCTCTTTCTGGTATTTCCCCGACATCATCTCAAAATTCCGCTCGGTAATACGCTCCATGACCTTATCCTCGTAGAGAGAGGAAAACAGCCTGTCCAGTTCCGCAAGGCGTTTGTTCAGCTTCTTACGTTCTTTCTCTAATGCTTTCGCCCTGCTCTGGTCTGTTTCCGTGAGCCGCTTTTCTATGGCCCTGACCGCCTTTTCATCATTCACTGCCATATCCGCAAAACAGTTGATGTCGGCAAGAACGGCATTGAATAAATCCCTTGCTTCTATATTGTGGGCACTACACTCGCTTCTTCCGTTTCTTGCATAATTATTACATGAATACTGTACACAGTCGATAATCTCTGGGCGTTTCCTCCTGTGTACGTTCATTGCCCGCAGAGCACATCCGCAGTCCACACACTTGATAACGCCTGCAAAAATATTTACAAATCCTCCCTTGTTCTGTGGAAGCCTACGACTTGTAATAAGCTGTTGGACAATATCAAATTCCTCCTGCGTGACTATTCCCTCATGGGTATTGGGTATCACTTCCCATTCTTCGGGCAGCTTAGAGGGGCGTTTCTTGCTTTTCATATTGGCGGCAATCCGTTTGTAGCCTACAAGATTTCCCGCATATATCGGGCTTCTTAAAATGCTCCTCACGCTGTTCCCACTCCAAATATAGCGTTTGTCCTCGTTCCCCTCAAAATGACGTTCAAAGCCTGTTTCGCCACGCTCCGCCGCATAAGCGGCAGGGCGTAGGATATGCTGTTTATTAAGATGTCTGCAAATTTTGGCAACTCCATTCCCTTTTAATGCAAGGTCGAATATCTCTTTTACAACATGTGCCACTTTATCATCTATCAGCAGATGGTTGTGGTCGGCAGGGTCTTTGATATAGCCATAAGGGGCGGTAGTTCCCATGAATTTCCCCTGTTGAAACCTCGCCCGATATGCCGATTTTATCTTAACAGATATGTCAGCGGCATACATTTCGTTTAAAATGTTGCGGAAAGGCGTGATGTCCATAGCAGATTTATTCAAGGTATCTACGCCGTCATTGACCGCTATATACCTCACGTTATGCTCTGGGAAGAAAACTTCCAGATATAACCCACAATCAAGATAGTTTCTCCCCAGACGGGATAAATCTTTCGTAATCACGCAGTTTATCAGACCGCTTTCAATGTCTTTTATCATATTCTGGAAACTTGGTCTTTGGAAATTTGTACCAGAATAACCATCGTCCACATACGTTTTTGCTATGTGCCATCCCTGCTTTTTCACATAATCCGTGAGGATGGATTTCTGTGTCGCAATGCTCGCACTCTCGTTATCCGTACCATCGTCTTTAGATAAGCGGCAATAAATGCCGACTAAATAGATTTTCTTTTCTTCTTTGATTCCTGCCATACTGTAAAACCTCCGTATCTGTCCTATCTGTTTTCATGTCCCATTGCGTACATTCTAAGCGGACAGCCCCTCATTGTCGAAGGTGTCGCCCTCGGCAATCTTCTTCCGAATATCCTCGGAGATAATCGGGACAAACGCTTCTGTAACGGTCTGTGTGCCGACATATTCACGGCTGATTATCATCTGCACTGGTGCTTTTGGCACGATACGCTTTCTCTTTTTATCTGCTTTCTTATCCTCGCCCATACTTAAATCTTCCTTTCCAGACAGGGCAGGGAAGAGTTTGGAAATGTCCCCGCCCTGCCAATCAGATACCATTAATCCTCGCTGTTTAATTCTTTCTGTAATGCTTTAAGGAGTGCCGCCGCTTCATCAGCGTTCAGCGTGATTCCCTTGCCGCACTTTTCACGGTTCGGGGAAAAGCTGCGGATGTCATACTTAGGCTCTTTCCCATTCCATGAAATGAGATTGATTTCCTTTGTGTAGCCACTGTCGCCCGTAGACAATACTGCGATTTCCTTTACGATTTCATACTGGATTTCTCTCATTCTCCATACCTCAACTCTCTGTATTTACTTCCCGAAAAAAGAAGATTAGCGGCTGTCACGGTTGCGTTTCCTCTGCAACTCACGCTCCAAAAGTTTGATGATGGTTTCCTCCATCTGCTTCGGCGTTGTGTTCTTCGGAAAGTATTTTTTCAGCTTGCTTGTGTTGATTTTCAAGGTTTCTTTCTGGTTGCCCTTTTCCTCCGTCATAATCGCAAATATCGTATCCATGTCAAGCCGCCCGCTCTGGCTTAACTGTTTCATCCGCTGTGCCTGTGAGAGTGAGGGCGTTGCTTCTTCGCTCTCCATCGTGGCAAAGAGGTTTTCCTGCTCGTCTTTCTTCAAGAAGGACAGTTCCACCGCAGGCGTGAGGGCGATTTTCCCCTCGTCCACCATCTGCAAAATCGGCGGTATCAGTTCCGTCAGGCGGATAAAACGCTGCACGGTCATCCTGCCCACGCCGAAGCCCTGTGCCACCTTGTCGTCCGTCCGCAACTTCGTCACAACTTGTGACGAGGTTAAGTCTGTGCGGAAACCCTGCCGCTTCATGGCTTCGGATTTCATCTTGTAAGCAAACGCCCGCTCCGATGGCAGGATATTCTCACGCTGCAAATTGCTGTCTACAAGGGTGATGATGGCTCGGTCACGGTCTAAGGGCAGGACAAACGCAGGCACGGTATTTATCCCTGCAAGTTCAGAAGCACGGACACGCCGCTGTCCTGCAATCACTTCATAACCGTCCCCGTCCTCTTTCGGGCGTGTGATTATCGGCGTGACAATGCCAAATTCCTTGATGCTTTCCGCTAACTCTGACAGTGTTTCATCTTCTGCCACATGAAACGGATTGTCGGGGAACGGGTACAAGTCTTTGGTCTTTAACACCTTAAAATCCTGTTTCTTCATTCACATATCTACCTTTCTTTCGCTCTGCTTCTATGATTTTTCTGCAATTCTTCCAACACTTCGGGCGGTATTTTTGACAGCAGCCGCCCCATCTGCTCGTTGGTTCTCTGCAATTCAAATATCTTCTGATTCGCTTTCTGCACCTTTAGTTCCTGCTCGTACTTTTCATCACGCATACGCCCCGCATAGTCTGATTCCTGCCCAATTCTCTCTTTCAAACTGTCGATATACGCCTGCTGTTTCCCGATTTCCTTAGAGAATTTCTCCACGTCTGGCAGCCATGCAGAGAGTAAATCTAACGCTTTATCCCTTTTCTTCCCTGCGTTAAAGGCGTTGATGTCGGATAGGGCAGACACGATTTCTTCATACTGTTTATCAAGCCTGCCGCCTAATTTATAGAGCCATGTGGGGACGTGTTTCCGCTTGGTTTCCATTGAGGACTGCCCCCGTTCAAGCTGATTCCACCGTGAGGACATCCGCTCATGGTAGGCGGTCTGCCACTCGGATAATGATTTCTGGTTGCCTAAGATAGCTTTCGCTGACAGCTTATTGTCTGGCGTAATCGGCACAAAGCAGAGGTGCATATGGGGCGTTCTCTCGTCCATATGGACGACAGCGGAGAGGATATTCTGCTTTCCAACACGCTCCGAAATGAAGTCAAGAGCCGTCTGGAAATACGCTTTTTGTTCTTCGGGCGGTAACTGGTTCATAAATTCTGGTGAAGCTGTGATGAGCGTTTCCACCATCATCACGCTGTCTTTCCTTGTCCTGCACCCCGCTTCGGCTACCATGCGGTTAATCTCTTTCTTGTAGGTGTACTTTGGTGGTGCTATGAGATGGTAATTGTTTTTAGAGCGTTCCATATCTATATCTGGGTTGCTTTTGTAGGCTTCTTTCTTCCGCTCGTTATGGCGTTCACAAGCCGCAACGCCGCCCGCTTTTCGTTTCTGGAAACGCAGGATTGCATAAGGCATAGGCGGATTCCTCCTTTCTTTCGGCGGGTGACCGTCCTTTGGGGTGACAGCGGTGACGGTGGTGACAGCAGTTTTGGGATACCCCCTGCCGACTGCCGCAACTGTCACCCTCACCCCCTGCATGACGGTCATGTCGATGATGACGGTGTTTTTGGGATACCCCCCTCGCAAGAGCCGTCACCGTCATGCCGCCATTCTTTTATCCGAAGCCGTAAGGCGTAGGATAGCAGGGCACAGCCCTGCCTTAAGGGAGTCCAGAGGGAACGTCTGGCACACGACTTTGCAGGGCAAAGTGTAGTGTGTTACACCCTGTAAACGCAGTCGGAAAAATCGGAATGATTTTTCTGACCGCAGGGGTGGTTTTACACGACCGAAAAGGGCGAGTAAATCTCACGCCTGCATTTTGCGTTTACGGGGTGTTCTCCCGTAGGGATGACAGCGGCAGGGTATCCTAAAATCACTGTCACCACCGTCACTGCTGTCACCCGCAGGGCAGAGCCGCCAGCTTTACATGGCTTTAAGCGTCAATGACAGTAACAGGGGGGTATCCTAATATCGCTGTCACCACCATCACCGCTGTCACCCGCCCTCCTTGCAAGGGCAATCCGCCTGCCGTCTTTCCTGCGGCTGTACTGGTAGCAGATACGGTTCTCGCTTAAAAATGTGGTGCGGTATTCATTCAGCCATTTCGTAATCACCGTGGGTATGGTTTCCGTTTCCCCCATAGCGGCTAACAGTTCCGTTGCCGTGCCTATCCATTCTTCCTTATCCCTCATAAAATCCACCAACCGAAAAAGGACATCTGGTATCGTTTCTTTCGCAAGCTGCTCCTGCGTTTTCCGCTCCACAAGCTCCCAACGGCAATCACGGAAACGCAGCGTGTATTCCTGATAAGGCGTGTCCCTGCCCGTCACATACAGCTTGGCGGTGTCAGACGCACGTTTCTCCTTTTCCAGAACAAAGGTAGCGTCCGCACTCCCCGTTAATCCTGTCGTCCCAGACACCTTGTTGAACACGTCGCTGTCATTCTGCTTTCGGATGTGGTGTACGACAATGACCGCCAGAGAGTGCCTGTCGGCAAAGTCTTTGATGAGGGAGATGTCCCCATAGTCGCTTGCATAGGCATTGTCTTTTGAAGCTGTACGGACTTTCTGCAAGGTATCAATGACAATGAGCCTGCTGTCTGGGTAATCTTTCAGATAATCTTCAAGCTGCACGATAAGACCGTCTGACAGCTTGCAGCTTGCCACGGCAAAGTGGAGCCGCCCGCTTGCTTCGTCCGTCAAACGAAATAACCTGTCCTGTATGCGGCAGAACGTGTCCTCAAGGCAGAGGTAAAGCACATCGCCCTCCATTGTCGGCATATCCCATAAAGGGATTCCCTGCGACACGCATAAGCATAGCTTCAGCATGAGCCAGCTTTTGCCTATCTTCTGTGAGCCGCAGAACAGCGATAAGCCTGTCGGGATAAGGCTGTCCACCACAAAGGATGGTTTCTCAAGCGGTTCATAAAGGAGCGTTTCGGCGTTGACTGTCTGTAACTTCTGCATGGCTTTCCTCCTTTCGGGCGGTGTCTTTGTTTTCGTTGCACATAGGCGTTGACCTCCTTAAAAATAGATTTACTCCCACGGAAAAAAGTGAGAGTATGTAATGCCGCCAATCCCACACAAATAAAAAACAGATTTCTTTTTCGGGCGGTGTCAGTCACGGTTGGAGATATTTCTTCAATTTCCGCCTTTACTTTCTCCTTTGCAATCGCAACAGATTTCTGTATTGCCGAAGCGGTGCAATGCTCCATAGCGGCGATTTGGTAAAAATTGAACTCATACTCGTAGTAGAGCAGGAAACGCCGCCTTTGTATCTCTGGAAGGCTCCCAACCGCCTTATAGAGCGTTTCATTCCGTTCTTCCTCAACCATGCGTTCATCAAGGCTCTTAGGCACACGCAACGCCCGTCTGTAAAGGGTTTCGTCCCATACCTCGTTAAACTCCCTGTGCCGCTCGTCCCATTAGAAAAGATTCCTGTTCCTGCGCTCCATCTGCCGAAACTCCATAAAGAACTGTTCCGACACTTCCAACTCGTGGGATTTGCCCTGCCCGTCCTTAAAGCTGATAAAATACCTTGTGCCGCTTTCCGTGGATTCCTCCCGAAGCGTGTATGCCTTAACCCTGTATGCCATCCTGTTGTCCTCCTGCAAAAAATGAGTGAGGGGATTTCCATCCCTCACCCAGTAGCCCGCAGGATGGCAGGCTGTTTTAGAAGCTATAAAATTTTCCGCAGCTTCTTCCGCAGATGGTCTAACCTCGCATAGATGGCACCAGTCGTCAAATGCACAAGCGGGGCAATCTCCTTTGTGGAATACCCCTGCATTTTCAGCAGGACGATTTTCAAGGTACGCCCGTCCACCGTGACTAATACTTGATAGAGATTTTCGCTCTCAATCTCTTCCAGTAACTCCGCAACCGTACCCACTTCCGCCTGCCGCTCCCTGCCTGCCATGTCCTCAAGATATTCCGCAACGTCATTCGTCCATCGGTAAAACCGCCTGTTGGAATTGAAATCTGCCCTGTCCGCCATGCGTATCTGCTCAATGGTCGCTTCATCAACGCCGCACTCACGCAGCAGCTTTTCCTCCGCTTCTTTCCAGATACGCCATTTCCTGTCCTCCCGTCCGTGGTTGTATGCCATTCTTACTTCCTCCAATCAGAATTGATTGAGAGGGCAGAGAAAAGCCCCCTCATCTTCCCAAAGGAAAAAACAAGGGGGCTGAACGCCTTAAATTTTAATTTTCTATTATCTTTCTTAGTTTTATTAGGATTCTGGCTTTGCGTTTGTTTACAACGCTCTGGGTTATGCCCAACCTCGCCCCGACTTCACGCTCGGAAAGTCCGTCAAAAAAGATTGCCTGTATCAGCTCCTGTTCACTATCCGACAGCAAAGGCAGGGCGGCTTTCAGCCTGTCCACCATGACCGCATTGACAACGGTTTCTGCAATGTCCACCGCTTCATCAGTGATAAAGTCCAGAGGATTCCCCTCGCTGTCCGTAAATCCGTCGAGAGATAGCAGTCTATTCTTTGTATCTAATTTTTGCAGATAACGCCACCGTTCCTTGTCACGGTAGAAGTCTGTGTATTGCTCCCTCACGACTTCAAGCAGACAGCCTTGAATGGGGATAAACAGCTTGTCCATATAGGTCTGGTCGGATTCCCTGCAACGGCAGAACTCCGTGTAGGATAATTCCACATAGCCGCCACTTTCTCTGATATATACCTTTCTTGGTGCATATTTCACCATAAATACCTCCCATCTGAATTTTTGAAATGTAAAAAATCCAGATGGAGAGGCGGAGAACGACACCGCATATCAGAAACAGCCCTACGGCACTTTCCAACAAAAATCGACAAAAGAAAAACCGCAAAGGCTCTGTGACCTTTACGGTTATAGGAAATAGTAATTCTATTGTATGGAGATTGTACTTCTACTTTCAAGGTGAGAAGTACCGTTGCACTGGCAGAAATTTTTTTAACTGGTTTCCTGCCGTTCTCTGATATGCTATGTATTGATAAATTTTGCTTCGTATGAGCAGATAGATAACTGCCCGAAAAAAGGACATAAAAAAATCCCTCCAAATTTAAAAACAAATTCAGAGGGTAATTTAGGGTATAACAAAATAACCCACCCGAATATCGTTTTTTTTATTTGGTGAGTTTGTTCTTTCAAATACGAAACAAAAAGAGCCGATGATTCGTGAATTGTTCCACAATTTCATCGGCTCTGCGTCTTAAGCGTCTGGCTCTTTGATGACAGTTATCTTCAAGTTGTCAACTTTAATCAATCTTTCTTGTCTGCATTTTGGACAATAAAGGGGATAATTCTCCAAAACAGTGTCCTTCCTAATTTTATTACGGGTTTTGCTCCCACAAACAGGACACAATATCCATTCGCATTTCATCATAATTTCCTCCATTTCCCCGCGCCTTCGTTGCGCGGACACAAATATATAACCAAACTCAAATCCACCAAAACTATAGTG
>NZ_RCYB01000012.1 GCF_004168205.1 Catenibacterium sp. co_0103
CACTATAGTTTTGGTGGATTTGAGTTTGGTTATATATTTGTGTCCGCGCAACGAAGGCGCGGGGAAATGGAGGAAATCATGAAAGAGACATATGAATATGTAACGGGTAATGATGGAACTCCTGTTACTACAACAGGTGGTACTTATGCGAAAATGATGCCTCATATTGTCCCATTTGGACCTTCTTTCCCAGGACAGAAAGGTATTGGACATAATCCGAATGAATGGATGACAAGAGAGGATCTCATTACCAATGCAAAGATTTATGCTTTAACACTTTATCAATTATCTAGAAAGGAAACAGAACTATGATTGAAGTATGTTGTGGAAGTTATAAGGATGGCCTACGTGCTTACAAGGGTGGAGCCACACGCATTGAATTAAACAGTGCCCTTTATTTAGGAGGTTTAACACCCTCTGTGGCTTCATTAAAACTCTTAAAAAGAGAAACAACATTGACTATTATTTGTATGGTTAGACCTCGTGGTGCTGGTTTTACTTATGATGAAACAGAATATAAACAGATGTTATTAGAAGCAGAAGACCTATTAGAAAATGGTGCAGATGGTCTCGCTTTTGGTTTCTTAAAGAGTGATCATACAATTGATGTCAAACGTACAAGAGAATTTGTAGAACTTATTCATAAATACAATCGTACGGCTGTATTCCATCGTGCCTTTGACTGCTGTGATGATTTAGATCATGCGATGACTCAATTGGTTGAACTTGGCATTGATCGTGTTTTGACAAGTGGTGGTCAGCCTACTGCAATAGATGGAGCAGATAAGATCAAATCATTACAAGAAAATTATGGTAAGGATATTGAAATTCTTGCAGGAAGTGGTGTGAACTATAATAATGCATCCTCTTTAATGGAACATACAGGTATCTCTCAGGTACATTCTTCTTGTAAGGATTATGAAGAAGATCCTACAACTTCAGGCAAGTCTGTCACTTATAGCTATTATACTGGCACACATGCTAATGACTATGAAAGTGTGGACCAGGAAAATGTCGAAAAACTTGTCAGCAGCCTACAAAACAAATAAAAGATATATTATTACTTTCTTTGCAGTGTTCTTTTCGGCACTCTTACAAACATTTGTTCTTCAGACATTTTTGAATCCTTCTGATCTATTATCAAGTGGTTTTACAGGTGTTGCGATTCTAATTAATCGTATCAGTATGCTTTATGGGTATTCTTTATCTATTTCCACACTTGTGATTGTACTCAATCTACCTGTCGCCATTGTATGTTATAAGACAATCGGTAAGAAGTTTGTTTTCTTTTCTTTCTTACAAGTTATCTTCTTCAGTATTTTCACAAGGGTATTATCTTTTGATCCATTATTTGATGATGTGATCTTGAATGTATGTTTTGGTGGATTTCTTTATGGCTTTGCGATTGCGATTGCCTTAAAAGGTAATGCAAGTACAGCTGGTACTGATTTTATTGCTTTATATGTATCTAATAAAATGAACAAGTCAATCTTTGAATATATATTTGTCTTCAATACCTTGATGCTATGTGTTTTTGGATTTATGTTTGGCTGGGTTCATGCAGGATATTCTATATTATTCCAATTCCTCTCAACTAAAACGATTGATACATTCTATAAGCGATATAAACGTGTGACTTTAGAAATCACTACAATTCATCCTGAAGAATTACGTCAGGCGTATATTGCACAATATCGTCATGGTTTGACTATGCTTCATGGTGAAGGAGGCTATAGCGGTCATCCTCTTACAATGATTCATACTGTCGTGTCAAGCTATGAAGTACAGGATATTGTGGTTTTGATGAAGAGTATTGACTCTCATGTCATTATCAATATATTACCAACAGAAAACTTTGTCGGTGGATTCTATCAAAAACCACTCGATTAACAGGCTTCGGCCTGTTTTTTTGCATGAAAAAACCTCTCATATGAGAGGTTAAATGCTTAATTCTTCTATACTACAAGTGTTTTCTTCTTTGAAGTATTTTTCTGTTTCCGCAATGACTTCTTTTCTAAGTCCAATTAAACCGATGAGGTTAGGAATTGCCATACAGCCATTGACGATATCTGCAAGAATAAAGATAAACTGTAATGACATAAATGGACCAATCGCAATAAGAATAATGAAGATGATCTTATAAATCTTGATAGAACGAATACCTGCAAGATAATACATACATCTTTCACCGTAGTAGTTCCATCCAATAATTGTAGTAAACGCAAAGAAAATCAATCCAATATTTACAATATATTCACCAATAAATGGAATAATAAGTCCTCTATTAAAGGCAAGTGATGTGACTGCAGCTCCTTCTAAACCACTTGTGTTCGCACCAGTGATTAAGATTGCAAGACCTGTCATTGTACAAATGACCATTGTATCAATAAAAGTACCAGTCATAGATACAAGTCCCTGTTCTACACATGAATCAGTCTGTGCAGCAGCTGCGGCAATAGGAGCACTTCCTAAACCACTTTCGTTAGAGAAGATTCCTCTACTAATACCCATCTTCATCGCAACACCCATACCAGCACCAAAGACTGCTTTGATATCAAAAGCTGAAGCAAGTACTATCTTTAATACATGAGGAATCATTGGAAGATGTGTTAATAGAATAAGTACAACACCACTAATATAAAATACACACATAAATGGAATCACTTTTTCAGCAACTGCCGCAATTCTATGAATTCCACCAATTGTGATAAAACCAACAAGAAGAGTAAGAATAATCGCACTGATCCAATAAGGTACATGGAAAGAAAGATGCAATGCATCAGAAATAGATCTTACCTGAGTGAATGTACCAATACCTAAATAAGCAACAGCTACACCAAAGAATGCAAATAGAGTTGCGAGAAACTTATTGTGTAAACCTTTTTCAATATAGTACATCGGACCACCGGCAATCTGTCCATGTTCATCCTTTGTACGATACTTGATAGCGAGTACCCCTTCAGCATATTTAGTAGCCATTCCAAAGAAAGCAGAAATCCACATCCAGAATAATGCGCCAGGACCACCTGCAGAAATCGCAGTTGCTACCCCTACAATATTACCTGTTCCAATCGTAGAACTTAAGGCAGTACACAATGCTTGGAAACTAGAAACGTCTCCTTCATGATTTTCATTCTTCTTGAAAATCAAAGAGAAAGCTTTCTTTAATCTTACAAACTGAATAAACTTTAAATGAGTGGTGAAATAAATACCTGTTCCTAGTAGTAACAGGATAAGGGGCATACCCCATACGAGATTGTTGACTTGAGTCAAAAATTTGGTCATAAAAAAACTCCTTCTAATAAATTAGACGGAATTAATAGTGAAAAGTATAAGTCACTGTCCTTTTACCTGAGAGTGTTACTCCTTCGGTGCTCATTATGAGTCTCTCCAGTGATTCGTCCAATAGCGATCCTTTTACCTGAAATCTTCCATCCTTCGGTGTTCTTACAAAGAATCTCTTTCGCTACTATCATCCGTTCTTTTACAAGAAAATATTATAAACAGAGATTATTATAAATTCAATGTTTTTTTATTATAACTCTTTTTGTATAATAAGAAAAAGGGGAATGAATTTATGAATATCATATGTTATGGGGATTCTAATACTTATGGATTTAACCCTCTTGATGGGGGACGTTATGAAACAAACTGGGTGGATATAGTAAGGGAGAATTATAAAGATGATTTTGTAGTCAATGCAGGACTTAATGGCAGACTTGCGGAACCTAGACAATTCTTATATGATGTTACCTTACGTCAATATGCACCTATTGGATTATTAGTTATTATGCTAGGGACAAATAATGTAGACCACTTAGAACCTGTAGAACATATTACAGTAGGTCTTCATGTGATGTTAAGACGTGCCCTGTCTAAAGCAGAACATATATTACTTCTTGCACCGCCATACTTAAGAATTGATGAAGAAAGATATCAAAGAAGTAAAGAACTCAATAAGAAGTTAAAAGTACTTGCAGATAGCTTTCATGCAGATTTTATTGATGTAGAAGAAGTAGTAAGTGAACTTGCATTTGATGGTATTCATCTTACACAAAAGGGACATGAACAGCTAGGAAAAACAATTGTAGACTTTATAAAGAAATCCTTATAATGGATTTTTTTGTATGCTCAAAAGTGCTATACTTCGACACTAGAGGGATTAAGATATGACAAAGAATATGACAGAAGGACATCCATTAAAACTCATTATGATGTTCGCATTTCCTTTATTATTGGGTAATATATTCCAGCAGACTTATAATATTGTGGATACTGCAATAGTAGGTCAGACACTTGGTGCCAATGCACTTGCGGCAGTAGGCTCTACTACTAGTGTACAATTTTTAGTATTGGGATTTTGTATTGGTATATGCTGTGGGTTTGGTATACCTATTGCCCAGTCATTTGGTGGAAATAACTTATCTAAGATGCGTGATTTTATTTATCATAGTATCATTCTAACAATTATTATTGGCGCAATATTAACTGTAGGATGCTGTTTATTATGTATGACAATTATTCATATATTACAAATACCAGCTGAGATTGCATCACGTTCTTATATATATTTATTAATAATATTCATAGGCTTACCATGTACATTACTCTATAATCTATGTTCAAGTATATTACGTGCTGTAGGAGATAGTCGCACACCATTCTTATTTCTTGCTTTTTCTGCTTGTCTCAATATTGTGTTAGATTTATTTTGTATTATTATTTTAAAACTCGATGTCGCAGGGGCAGCCCTTGCGACAATTGTGTCACAAGGTATCAGTGGCATCTTATGTCTTATAGTCATTAAGAAACGTTTTACAGTATTACATATAGAAAAAGAAAATAAAGTAATAAAGTCATCCATCGTTAAGAATTTACTTGGGATGGGACTTCCAATGGGATTACAGTACTCTATTACTGCGATTGGCTCTATGGTCATGCAGGGTGCCAATAACTTTTTAGGCGCAACTTATATGTCTGCTTTTGCGGCGGCAGCTAAAATCAAACAGCTTGCCATCTGTCCATTTGATGCATTGGCCACAGCAGCTTCAACTTTCGCAAGTCAGAACTATGGCGCAAAGAAATATGATCGTATCAAAAAAGGAGTCATACAAACTGTTGTTGTAGGTATTATCTATGGCGTGATTGTAGGAATCTTATTGATTCTATTTGGTAGAATATTCTCAATGTTGTTTATTTCATCAAAATATAGTGCTGTCCTTGATGCATCCGCAAAATATATTACCTATATGGGATATTTCTATTGGGTTCTTTCAATTCTCAATGTATGCCGCCAGACAACTCAGGGGATTGGTTATTCTGGACTTGCAATATTCTCTGGTGTCATTGAAATGATTGCAAGATGTTTTGTATCGTTGGTATTTGTACCAATTGCTGGTTATACCGCAATTTGTTGTGCAGACCAGACAGCCTGGATTGTTGCAGCACTCTATTGTGTATTCACTTTTAGTTATTGTTTTAAAAAGATTCAAGAAGAATGACGATATTCAAGAGGTGTCATATGATACCTCTTTTTAAACTGTGTATTAAAATAGCTAGGACGACTAAAGCCACACATTTTTGAAATAGATACAATAGAATAATCTTTAGATAATAACTCAGTACTATGCACTAAACGTAATTCATTCAAATAAACTATAGGAGAAGTATGAAGATATTGAGAAAAAATACTACAGCATCTTGAACGACAAATAGAAACCGCATCTGCCATATCCTGGATGGTGATCTTCTGAGAAAGATGATCTCTCAAATAATGAATCATTTCTAACATCTTATCATAATCGTCTAGTGGTTTACTTTCTGGAAGAGTTGTACTAGCTAAATGGACAAGCTCTGATGCAGAAGATAGAATTAAAAAGGGACTCATTTCTGGAATATTAAGTAAACCATATAGCTTAGTGATGAGTGCATGAATTGTATGATCATGGATAACTATATAAGGGGCATGTTCATGATTAAAGAATGAATCAAAATAACTTAAAAGTGATTCATGCATACTAAAAGTTTCTCTTTCGATAGAGACAGTCATTAAATGGGCTGTAGAAGAAAGTCTTGCATGAATAATATGAGTATTAATCATAAAGGCTTCGCCTTTATGAATAGTAATTGATTCTCCATTAATTAAATAGGATACTTCTCCATGAAGACAATAAATGAACTCTAAAGAATCGTGATCATGATAAATTATATCATTTTCTGTATTTTCAATATGCTGGGTATGAATGGGAAACATGATAAAACTCCTTATAAACGATAGTGATATTATTATAAGTATAAAATAGATATTAATCAATAAAATTATACGATAATGATATAAAAGAAAGAAAATGCAATGATTATCAAGTGAAGTTGATAATCACTAATAAATGTAAACGGTGACACTTCATAAAAACAGACTTCTAAATATACAATAATGATATGAATAGAAAATAAGAATGAATTATAGTTCTATATAATATACGATAATGATGTGTTTGTGTAGAATGTTAAGAATATGTTATAATTTTGTTCGAGGAGCTGATAGGATGAAAGAAGAATTATTTGATGATTTAATATTAGAAAGAGGTTATGAATATGCCCAGGAAGGGGCAGTGGATCATGTACGTAAAGTAGGAGAAGTAATCTATGCCACTGTTCATGGGACAGAGGATTATCATGTAAAAATAGATGATAATGATATGTTCTGTGATTGTCCCTATGCTAAAGAGGGAGCGCATTGTAAGCATATGGCTGCTGTTTTGTATTATTTAGAGAGTCATCCTGTTTATGATGAACATACAATTATTGATGCATTAAGTGAGAAGCAGGCTAAACAACTATTAAAGAAAATATTAAAAGATCATCCAGAATATTTAGATCAACTACCACAGGTAGAAAAGAAAGTAGAAAACAAAGAAAGTGTGGAAGAGGCTTTTAGAAATCATCCTGACAAGAAATCAGCTCGTGGTTATATTGTGAAATGTATGGATGATTATATGGATATAGATATACTTATTCATACATTTAAAAACTATTTGGAAGATAAGATCGTATCCAAATATTTGATTGATTACTATAGTACACTTGATATTAAAAAAGCGATTTCATTTGTGAAATCATTAAAGACAGATAAGCCTTCTATTAAAAAGATGTATCAATCTTATTTGAAGGACTTATATTTAAAAGATAATGATAGAGAATCTTATTTAGATATTTTATGGAAACTTGTGAAAGAGGATGGACAGATAGATTTCTATCGTGAATTAAAAAGACAATATACAAAAGAGGAATGGATTCCATTAAGAGAAGATCTTCTTAATAGTCTTCCACCTCGTGCAAGACTTGATAAGATTTATTTAGAAGAAGGTATGTATGATCAGTTATTGAATCTTGTCATTCAAACACCTGGCTTATATATTCTAGAAGAGTATTATCGTGATTTATTGAATTATCCTGAACAGCTATTAAATAAGTATTTAGAGGAACTTAAACCTCTTGTAGGTAAACAGGATATCACTCATTATCTCAAAGAAATAGAAGAGATTCCTGGAGGCGTGCAGTTTATTTCTTTAAATCAATTGAGAAAATAAGGCATTTTAAGCGTATAAAAAGAGTAGGGAGATATAATCTCTCTACTCTCTTAATTTTTCTAATCCCATGATAAAGAAACTGATGATTAATAACAAGCTTGATACCCAGATAACATGAATAGATTTTCCTTGGGAAAATAAACCACCAAATCCTGCACCAAGTCCAAAAAAGAAAATAATTCCATAATAATAGAATGCACGTCTAAGAGATGCTTTATTATGTGTTTCTGTATAGTCAGCTAAAGCACTTGTTCCATTACGAATATTTCCAATACACATTGTAGATGCATAAGAATAACCACTTACTTTTCTAAATGTCTGTACTTGTAGCGCACAAGAGAATGAGACAAGAATAGTCGCTAAGCTATCTAAATGATGGGGAATAAGTCCAACAAAGAATAGAATCACTATTTCTAATACAAGTATACCCTGTCTCCAATGCATCTTTTGGGCATATTTAAAGCGAGAATGCACAATGTCCGCAATAAATATTCCTAATGCAAAGGCGATTAAAGGTAACAAATACTTTAAGGCAATCATCCATTCTCCACTCATGATATGATTACTTAATAATACGACGTTACCTGTCTGGGCATTAGAATAAACACCACCACGTGCAAAATAAGTATAAGCATCCTGAAAGCCACCAGACATGGCAAGGAAGATACTATTTATAAAAGCTTCAGACATCTGTCTTTCACGTAAAAACCATTGAATAAGTTTGTCTTTCATAACATACTCCGTTGTAAATTTAAATCAAATGCATTATACTGAATGAACAGAAATATGTAAAAAGTATTTTTGATATACTGATGATATGATTATTATATGGGAGGAAACTTATGGCAAACTATGATTATTACAGAATATTCTACTATGTAGCACAATACCAGAGCTTCACAAAGGCAGCAGAGATGTTAAGAAACAACCAGCCTAATATCACCCGTTATATCAATAACTTAGAAAGTGAACTAGGCTGTAAACTTTTTATTCGTTCTAATAGAGGTGTTAAATTAACACCTGAGGGAGAAAACTTATTTGAACATGTTGCCATTGCTCAGGAACATTTAAGACTTGGAGAAAGTGAACTACAGAAAGAAAAAGAATTAAATAGTGGTTTAATTACTTTAGGTGTCAGTGAGAATGCATTACGTATATTCCTTCTTGATCATCTAGAACGTTTCCATGAACAATACCCACATGTTCGCCTGCGTATCACTAACCATACTACACCAGAAGCATTAGAATCATTAAGAAATGATTTATGTGACTTTTCTGTTGTTACAACACCAATAGACTTACCACATTTATTACAGGTCTTGGTACTCGATCATTTTGAAGATATTCTCATTTGTGGGAAGAAGTATAAGGAACTCTCATTAAAACGTCATTCTTTAGATGAATTCAAAGACACACCTTTTATATCTCTTACAAGTCAGACAGGAACAAGAAACTTCTATAATCAATATTTTTTAGACAATGGTGTTTCTTTCCATCCTGATATTGAAGTCTCTACTACAGATCAGATTATCCCTCTTATTATTCATAATTTAGGTATAGCATTCTATCCTAGAAAGCTAGCCCAGCCATACTTAGATAAAGGAGAAGTCTATGAAATCCCGTTGATTCAATCATTACCACATCGTAAGGTTTGCTTAGTGAAGGATCCTAATAAATCACAAAGCATTGCCTCTAGTAAATTGATTGAATCACTTATACATCGTTAAGGAGAAAAATTATGCCGCTGCTTATATTTATGATAGGTGCTTGTTTTGGCAGTTTTATATCTTGTATGTCACATCGTTATATGACTCATGAATCAATACTTGGAAGAAGTCATTGTGATTATTGTGGACATACATTACATGTATTAGATTTAATTCCAGTCTTATCTTATATATTACTTAAAGGGCAATGTCGTTATTGTCGTCATAAACTCAATAAGAGTCTGCTTGTTCATGAACTAATAGCAGGCTTTTTATTTGTCTTATTTTATATTCATGATGGATTAAGTATTCTTTATTTATCTCATATCGCATCTCTTACATGCTTTTATATTATCTCTATTATAGACTTACATCTCTATGAAATACCTGATATATATCTTCTTATTAGTTTATTATCTAGCTTTAAGATTATATATCTCAAAGAATCTCTTCTATTTGTATTGTTTCTTATACTATTTGTTTATCTTTTTTATAAGATAACTGGAAAAGAAGGACTTGGTGGGGGAGATGTTAAGATGTTAGGTGTCTGCAGTCTTTCTTTAGGTATTTATCAAACGTTAAGTATCTTATCTATTGCTTGTTTCTTAGGAATCATCTTCTCTTTTATAAACCAAAAGAAGATGATTCCTTTTGGTCCTTTTATTGCACTTGGATGGTTAACTATATCTTTATTTGACAGTTTCTTCATCCTGTAATACTATTTTTGTCATAGGAGGTGTTCTTATGGCGTCACTTTTTGAAGAAACCTTTAATGAACCTCTTCCATCAAGACTAAGACCTGATAATCTAGATGAATTTGTTGGGCAGACTCATCTAGTAGGAAAAGGAAAAATACTTAGAAGACTTATAGAAACAGATTCTATTTCTTCAATGATCTTCTGGGGACCACCAGGAGTAGGTAAAACAACACTCGCAAGAATAATTGCTTCTCATACACATTCTTCTTTTATTGATTTCTCAGCTGTGACTAGTGGTATTAAAGAAATAAGAGAAGTGATGAAACAGGCAGAAAATAATCGTGTCTTTGGTGAAAAGACAATTCTATTTGTGGATGAAATACATCGTTTCAATAAATCCCAGCAGGATGCTTTTTTGCCTTTTGTAGAAAAAGGAAGCATTATACTTATAGGTGCGACAACTGAAAACCCATCATTTGAAATCAATGGAGCTCTTTTATCACGTTGTAAGGTATTTGTCCTCAATGCACTTGAAGAAGAGGATATTGTTTCATTACTCAAACATGCCATTTCTAGTCCAAAGGGATTTGGAAATTTAAATATTGATATATCTGATGATTGTTTACACCTTATTGCATCTTTTAGTAATGGTGATGCAAGAAATGCGTTATCTACTTTAGAAATGGTTATTAATAATAGCGATGAGAAGGATGGCATCATCCATGTTACTAAGACCATCATTGAACAATGTACACAAAAGAAATCTCTTTTATATGATAAAAAGGGTGAGGAACATTATAATCTCATTAGTGCTTTACATAAATCTATGCGTAATTCAGATCCAGATGCAGCTATATATTGGCTTGCTAGAATGTTGGAGGCAGGAGAAGATCCTCTTTATGTCGCAAGAAGAGTGATTCGTTTTGCGAGTGAAGATATTGGTTTAGCAGATCCCCGTGCCTTATCTATTGCGAATGATGCCTATACAAGCTGTCATTATATTGGTATGCCTGAATGTTCAGTCATATTAACACAGGCTGTTGTTTATATGTCCATGGCACCTAAATCTAATGCCTTATATATGGCTTATGAAACAGCTAAAAAAGATGCCTTAAAAGAATTATCTGAACCTGTGCCATTAGTTATTCGTAATGCGCCTACAAAACTTATGAAGGAACTACATTATGGTGATGGCTATCAATATGCTCATGATACTAAAGAGAAGATTACGAATATGCAATGTTTACTTGATTCATTAAAAGACAGGGAATACTATCTTCCAGGCACTCAAGGTGCAGAGAAACAATATAAGAATAGATTAAATGAAATCAAGAAATGGAGAAAAGAAAATCAATGAGTTATTGTGTAAAATGTGGTCATGAACTAATTGAAAAAGAAAATGGAATAGATGGGATGGTACCTTATTGTCCAAACTGTCATGAATTTAGATTTCCAATGTTTAATAGTGCAGTCAGTGCTTTGGTACTTAATCCCAAAAAAGATAAAATCCTTCTCATCCAACAATATGGACATAAAGATAATATCTTAATAGCTGGATATGTCACAAAAGGAGAAAATGCGAAGCAGGCTCTTTTTAGAGAAGTCAAAGAAGAAACAGGTCTTACTATTTCTTCCTATGAATTCAATGACAATGAATACTATGCTCGTACTAATACATATATTAATAACTATATCGTTGTTGTAGAAGATGAATCATTCCACTGCAATGAAGAAGTAGATTATGCAAAATGGTATGATTTAAAAGATGCAATGAATATCATTAAGCCTGATTCTTTAGCACAGGAATTACTGAGAAGATATCTCTATAAGAGAGAACACAATCTTGTTTTCACAAGATAAAAGACGACTATTTGAAGTAGTCGTCTAGTAAGTCATTTTTAATTGTGAATGTAGGGTTTCCCATATAACCGGGAGCTACTTCAAATTGATCAAAGCAGATGACAAGTTCGCCTTGTTTATTAATATAGTAGCTTTGATTCTTCGAAATACCTTTAAAACGAGGATTATCATTCTTTTGACACCAATATACTTTATTGGTGTCTTTTTTCATTTCTGCTTTCATTTGTATAAGTATCTCTTTAGAAATCACTTTTTTATAGTCACTATTCTTAAAATAAGCAGAAAGAGGGATACTCTTTCCTGTGGATTTGTTGATTGTATAATAAACGTTCTTTGTGTAACTATCTGCATGTGCTTTATTTAGCTCTAATTTAAGAGTAAATAACTGGTCTGTATTATAGACAATCTCATGATTAATAGAATAGTAACTTCCGCTTTTTTCCTCTTTTGAAATAAAATTCTTAATGGTAGATGCCATCTTATGATTCACTACATCAAGCGCTTCCTGTTTATTATTATCTGCAGTTGTAATCCATGGGACATGGGACTTATTGACATCTACAGTAAATAGGTTAGACAGAGTGAGTCTATTTGGTGTATTGGTATCTTTATTGAGTTGATGATTGATCAGTATAAGTATAGCTACAAGGACAATAAAAGAAAGTCCTATCTTTTTCCAAAATGTTAGTTTATGCATAGTATCACCTAACTCACATTATACACAAAAAAACTGTTCTTGCGAACAGTTTACTCACCAAATGAGATACCAACAAGCTTTGCGCTTTGTACGATTTCTCCTTCAGTATCTACATATTTTAATTTTCCTGCAGTAGCTTCTAATGGAATATGTGTAACATGATTTCCTTGTAATACAACATATTCACCATAATGTTTCTTGATGATGAGTCTTGCACCTTCAACGCCAAAACGTGTAGAGATTTCACGATCATAACTATTAGGATTACCACCACGCTGTGCATGACCAATACATGATACACGAATCTCGGCATCAATTTCCTGACTTAATTCATCAGCTACTTCATAAGCTACAGAACGACCATTTCTTGCAAGTGCTTTTGCTTTATAGTCTTTTCTTTTCATTAGTGCATCTGCTTCAGAAATAGCCCCTTCAGCACAGGCAATAATTGCATAGTTCTTTTCGTTCTTTAATGTTTCTTTAACCTTTTTCGCAACAACTTTAATATCATATGGAATCTCAGGTAAGAGGATAACATCAGCGCCTGCTGCAATACCGGCAGATAAACAGATATGTCCTACCTTATGACCCATAACTTCAATCACAAAGACACGGCTATGACTTGCGGCTGTTGTCTTGATTTCATCTAAGTAACGTGTCGCAATGGCTGTGGCAGAAGAATAACCAAATGTATAATCTGTACCCCAGGCATCATTATCAATAGTCTTAGGTAATGCAATTACATTTAGTCCTTCCTGTGATAACATATTAGCACTTTTAATAGAACCATTACCACCAAGTACAACTAAGCAGTCCAATTCAAGTTTCTTATAAGTATTCTTCATCGCTTTGACTTTATCAAAACCATTTTCAATAATACGCATACGTTTGAAAGGACATCTTGAATTTCCAAGAATTGAACCACCTACGTTTAAAATATCATAAAAATCTTTAGGCTTCATTTTTTTGTATTTTTCATACATTAATCCTTTATAACCATCAATAAAGCCTATGATTTCAACATCTTTCACATTTCTATAAAGAGTTAATGCCAACCCACGCATAGTTGCATTAAGGGCTTGACAGTCTCCTCCGCTTGTTAAAATACCAACGCGCATATTATACCTCCCTTATACTTTTTTCTTAAAGAAGTATTCCTGACTATTGATCTTCTCTTGTTTATTCTTTACACGTTTATATGTACCATCATTTAATAAACATGATGCTTTCACATTATCATGAAGCATAATATCAAACATATTAAGAATAGTCTTCTTAATACGAGGATTATGAATTGGTGCACCCACTTCTACACGTCTTTCTAAGTTACGTGTCATTAAGTCTGCAGAAGAAATATAGACATCTGGATCCTTGTCACCAAAGATATAAATACGAGAATGTTCCAAATAACGTCCAACAATAGATATAACTTGAATATTTTCTGTATAACCCTTAATACCAGGAATAATACAACAGATACCTCTTACGATTAATTGAATCTTAACACCAGCCTGACTTGCTTCTACAAGCTTTTCAATCATTTTCTTACTTGTCACTGCATTACATTTAAATCCTACATAAGCAGGTTTACCAGCCTTTGCAAGTTTAATTTGTTCATCAATCTTTTCAAAGATTCTTGAAATCATACAATGTGGTGCAACTAATAATATATTCGCATTATGATCTGTTTCACCTAAACATAAATGAGTAAAGAGTTCATTGGCTTCTTCACCAAAAGCATGTTTTGAACTCATTAAACAGAAATCTGTATAAAGTTTAGAAGTCTTTTCGTTATAGTTGCCAGTACCAATCTGAGTCAAATACTTGATACCTTCATCCGTACGATAAGTGACAAGACATAATTTAGAGTGTACTTTTAATTCACTTAAACCATAAATAACATGACATCCAGCACTCTCTAACTGTTTAGACCAGGCAATATTGTTTTCTTCATCAAAACGTGCACGAAGTTCTACTAGGACTGTCACATCCTTACCATTTTCTGCAGCACGAATTAAACTTTTAACAACCTTAGAATTCTTAGCCACACGATAAAGAGTCATCTTAATACTGATTACCTGTGGATCACGACTTGCTTCATCTAAGAATCTTAAGAATGGTGCCATAGATTCAAATGGATAAGAAAGTAATATATCATGCTTTAATACCTGTTTAATCATTGGTACAGTATTTTCTACAAGAGGTGAATTACGTGCTTCAAGTCTCTTATAGAATAGTTCTGGATGACGTGATTTTAAATAATCCTGTAAAGTAAATACAAATGAGAACTCTAATGGACTCTCTACTTCAAAGACCTGACCACTAGAAAGATCTAAGAAATGTTTCAACATATCTACTTCAATCTCTTCTAGACCTGGAGACATCTCCATTCTTAAAGGTGCAAGTTTTCTTCTTTGTTTAATAAGAGTTTCCATCATTTCACGATAATCTTCATGTTCCTGTAAAGAATAATCATCCTCTTCAATATCAGCACTTCTTATAATACGAATTATAGAAGCATTCTTTACTGTTTGTCCATGAAAAATCATAGGAAGATTTTTTTTCACAATTTCTTCTGCCAAAATAAATTTACCAGGCTTACTAGGTAAGGCAATTAATCTTTCATCAAAAGCAGCAGAGCATGAAACAATACCCAGCTTTCTCTTACCCTTTTTACTTTCTAATTGTGTCACAATATAGAGTTCACCATTATTAAGGAAAGGGAATGGCTGTCTTTTAGAAACAACCTGTGGTGATACAAGTGGAAGCATTTCCTGAGTGAAATAATGTTCGAGAAATTTTTTATCTTCTTTATCTTTAATATCATCATAACCTACAATCTCTGCACCATATTCTTTCATCTTTTCAAGATTTGATGCATAGATCTTATCTCTCTTCTTATATAAATATTTCACCTTTCTTTCACAGGCTTTAATCTGTTCAGATGATGTCATATTTGTCTTATTTTCTTTTAAAGCAGGATAAAACAAGGCCTGATCAAATAAGAATCCCATACGTACTCTAAAGAATTCATCTAGGTTCGTTTGAAAAATTGAAATAAAAGTCAGACGCTCACCTAACGGCACGTTTTCATCTCTGGCCTGCATAAGAACACGGTCATTAAACTTTAACCAAGATAATTCTCGGTTATCTTTATATATATTCATAATTAATCCTCCCATCTATATACTCATTATAGCGTTAATTCTAGCATTATACTAATAATAGTGGGATTTAGTTTAAATAAAATTTCTGTAAAGATAGTGTAAAATTTGTTCATTTCATATATTTTGTAAGAATATAAAGCTATTTTTGGACATTTTCCTAAAAATGTCTAAATGAACATTGGTCAGTTTTATTGACTTTTATCAGTAACATTCTAAAATGAGGATTAGTGAAAGAGAGAGGATGTTGATTATGAATACATTAGATAAAGTATCACATGCAGCTGAAAGAAAAGCGATGGAAGTTGCGATTGATCATATTGAGAAGGGGTTGGATAAAGACCGTACAGGAGAATATTTGAAGCTCATTGACTTGGCTGAAAAGTTTTATGGTAAAGGGCTTAGTAAAGAAAGCTATGACGCAGTGAGAATTGCGGTACAGGATCCAAGCAACAAATGGGTGAATTACATTAATAGTGTGATTGATGAAGCTAATCCAGAATTCATTAAGAAGACAGCTTTGAATCTTGGCTATGAAGCATTCTTTAGAGGTACAAAAACAATCCGTGAAAACAGAAAAAAATATAATTGTAATATCCCTTGGCTCATTCTTTTTGATCCAACAAGTGCCTGCAATATGCATTGTGAAGGATGCTGGAGTGGTACTTATGGACATAAAAGCAACTTAACTTTTGAAGATATGGATAAGATTGTCACACAAGGTAAAGAATTAGGTGTCTATCTTTACTTATTAACTGGTGGGGAACCACTTGTAAAGAAGAAAGAAATCATTAAATTAGCTGAAAAGCATAATGATGTAGAATTCGCAATCTTCTCTAATTCTACTTTGATTGATGATGCGTTCTGTAAAGAACTTGTTAGACTTGGTAATATTACATTCTTATTATCAATTGAAGGTACTCCAGAAACAAATGATGCAAGACGTGGTGCAGGTCATTTTGAAGCTGTTATGAAGGCTATGGATCTCTTAAAGAAATATGGTATTGTCTTTGGTACATCTATCTGCTATACAAAATATAATGTAGAAGCAGTCACAAGTGATGAATTCTTTAAGATGATTACTGATAAAGGGGCTCGTTTTGGTTTCTATTTCCATTATATGCCAGTAGGAAACAACGCAGTTACTGACTTACTTCCTACGATCCAGCAGAGAAAATATATGATTGATCGTATTAGATATATCCGTTCTGATGAATGTAATATTAACTTCTATCCAATGGATTTCCAGAATGATGGTGAATATGTTGGTGGATGTATTGCAGGTGGTAGAAACTACTTCCATATCAACTCTAATGGTGATGCAGAACCATGTGTATTTATTCATTATTCAAATACAAATATTCATGATAATTCTATTCTTGAAATGTTGCAGTCACCTTTATTCATGGCTTATCATGAAGGACAGCCATTTAATGAAAACCATTTAAGACCTTGTCCAATGTTAGAAAACCCATCATTATTAAGAGAAATGGTGAAACGTACAGGTGCGCATGATACAAATATGGAATCTCCTGAAACAGCAGACCACTTATGTGATAAATGTGAAGACTATGCAAAAGAATGGGCGCCTATTGCAGAAGAATATTGGAAGGATCACAAGCATCCTCGTCCTAAATATGAAAACTATGCACCTAAGAGAATGGAAGAATTAGGCTTACATAACGAAGAATAACTATGGGGCAGTAGAGATACTGCCTTTTAGTATGCAATTTAGTTATAGTGCCCTTCAGCATTGGTATTTTACTTTTATTTCTTTGTTGTTTAGAATGGTGTCATGGAGGTAAATTATGACATTCACAAACAAGGATTTAAAAAACATGATCATCCCATTGTTCTTTGAACAATTATTAGTCATGTTAGTAGGTATTATAGATACTTTTATTGTGAGCTTTGTGGGAGAAAGTGCGGTATCAGGGGTTTCACTTGTAAACTCATTTAATACAATCTTTATTTATTTGTTTACAGCACTTGCATCGGGTGGGGCAGTTGTGATCAGCCAATATATTGGACGTAAAGAACAAGAAGCCACTAACCGTGCTTCAGGACAGTTATTGATGTTTTCTATTGTCTTCTCATTTATATTGATGATACTTGTCTTGATTTTCAATGAGTCACTTTTAAGACTCTTATTTGGTCGTGTAGAAAACTCAGTAATGCAGGCTTGTATCACCTATTTAAGAATATCAGCTTATTCTTATCCAGCCCTCGCTATTTATAATGCAGGTGCTGCTTTATATCGCTCTATGGCTAAAACATCTACAACTATGTATATTTCTATCGCATCTAATATTATTAACTGTATTGGAAACTGCATAGGTGTTTTTGTTTTACATGCTGGTGTGGCAGGTGTTGCCTATCCTTCACTGATTGCTAGAGTTTTTTCTGCAGTAGTGATTACATTCTTATGCTTCAATAAGACACTGACTACTTATTATGAAAAGAAGCATATATTTGTATTTGATGCTAAGATGTTGAAAAGAGTATTGAATATTGCGGTTCCTAATGGGATTGAACAAGGGATCTTTCAGTTAGTTAAAGTAGCCTTGAGTTCAGTTGTTGCTTTATTTGGTACTTATCAGATTGCAGCCAATGGTGTGGCCCAAAGTATCTGGTCACTTGCAGCCTTAGTGGGTGTTACAATGGGTCCTGTCTTTATTACGGTCATAGGACAGTGCATGGGAGCAAAGGATATAGATAATGCACATTATTACTTTAAGAAGCTGATGAAGATCACAGTAATCTTCTCTATTATATGGAATGCATTCATTCTTCTTATTACTCCACTATTCTTACAATATTATCAATTATCATCAGAAACTAAACATCTAGTCTTTGTTTTGGTTATTATTCATAATATTTTTAATACGATTGCGTTCCCGTTCTCTGGACCACTTTCAAATGGATTACGTGCGACAGGAGATGTCAAATATACAATGATTGTATCAATCTTGAGTACAGTCGTCGTAAGAGGAATACTCTCTATTATATTTGGTATTACATTCAATCTAGGTGTGATTGGTATTGCCTTAGCAATGTGTGCTGACTGGTCAATGCGTGCTATTATATTCCATTTACGTTATCAATCAGATAAGTGGACACAATTTAGTGTAATTGAATAAAGAGACATTTTCGTCTCTTTTTTGTGTATAATAAACTAGAGGTGGTTATACATGCAGAAAATAATGATTGTAGAAGATGATGAAATTATTGCTTCTTCTATAAAAAAACATCTAGAAAAGTGGAACTATGATGTGTTTGTAGTGAATGATTTTGAAAATGTTTTAGAAGACTTTAGAAACTATGAACCATTACTTATATTATTAGATATCTCTCTGCCTTACTACAATGGTTATTATTGGTGTCAGGAAATAAGAAAAGAATCAGAAGTGCCTATTATCTTTATTTCTTCTACAAGTGAGAATATGAATATCGTTATGGCAATGAATATGGGGGCAGATGATTTTATTAATAAGCCTTTTGACTTAACGGTACTCACGGCTAAGTTACAGGCAATACTTAGACGTACCTATTCATTTAATAAAACACAAAATGTCTTGAACTATCACTCACTGACTCTTGATTTATTAAAAGGTGTCATTAGCTATCATGAAGACTCTATAGAACTCACTAAAACAGAACTTAAGATCATGCAGATTTTATTTGAACATGCCGGACAGATTGTCTCTAGAGATACAATCATGGAAGCTCTCTGGCAAAGTGAAGCTTTTGTAGATGATAATACATTAAGTGTAAATATCAATCGCTTAAGAAAGAAATTAGATGCTTTTTCTTTACCACAGCTTATTCATACAAAGAAAGGGATAGGGTATCAGTTATATTATGAAGACATACATTAAAGACCATTATCGTTATTATCTTGTTTATCTGGTGATGATTTTCTTGTTTGATCTGATCCTCTTATTATGTGATGTTTCTATTTCATTGCTTTATTATCCTACCTGTTTATGTTTCTTTTTTGTGATTGTTTATTTTAGTTATGACTATTACAAATATAATAACAAGATCAAAGCACTTAAGTATGCTTTACATCTTGATCATATTTACTTAGAAAATATTCCGACTCCAGAGAATGCTTTAGAAGATTCTTATTATGCACTTGTAGATAAGATTATCCAGGCTAATATTGTCCTTAATAATCAGAAGGATACAAGCTATCATGAACTATCTGATTATATGACACTCTGGGTTCATCAGATTAAGACACCTATCGCAGGACTAAGATTACTCATACAATCAGGTGAGTTATCACCACATCTACTATCCATGCAGATATTACGTATTGAACAGTATGTGGATATGATGATGTACTATGTCAAGATGGGACATATGAATCAGGATTTAAAAATTGGTCATTATAAAATAGGGGATATAGTAAATGGAGTTGTCAAGAAACAATCCTTATTCTTTATTCATAAGAAGATTTCTCTTCAGCTAGAAGAGCTAGATGAAGAGATAGTTACGGATGAGAAGTGGACTTCTTTTATTATTGAACAGATCTTATCCAATGCCTTGAAGTATACTAAAGAAGGTTCTATTCGCATTTATATGAAGGGTTATACATTATATATAGAAGATACAGGAATTGGTATCAAGAAAGAGGACTTGCCTCGTGTCTTTGAAAAAGGCTTTACTGGTACAAATGGACGTATTGATAAGAAGGCGAGTGGATTAGGCTTATATCTTGTTAAGAATATATGTGATATTTTGGGTTATCCTATTCATATAGAGTCTGAAGTAAATAAAGGGACAACTGTTTCTATATGTTTTGAAAAGAAACCTCTTATTGTAGAGTAACTTACAAAATTGTAAGATAAGAGACTTATTCTGTAAGGTGAATCAATGGCAGATATGTTTCAAAATAATTAAACTATAGTTGTAACGAAGGAGGAAAACATATATGTCATTATTAGAAGTTAAAAACTTAAAAAAAGTCTATACAACACGTTTTTCATCTCAGCAGGTCACTGCTCTGTCTAATGTCTCTTTTTCAGTAGAAGAAGGGGAATATGTCGCTATTATGGGTGAATCAGGAAGTGGTAAGACAACACTTTTAAATATCCTAGCATCTCTAGATACACCGACAAGTGGCGAAGTACTACTTAACGGAGAAGATATTACTAAAATCAGTGAAAAGCATATTTCACAGTTTAGAAGAAAAAATCTTGGATTTGTATTTCAGGATTTCAACTTATTAGATACATTCTCTTTACGCGATAATATCTTTTTACCTTTAGTTTTATCTAAAGAAAACTATGATGTGATGGAAACTAAATTGAATCACTTAGCACCACAGCTAGGTATTGAATCACTACTGGATAAATACCCTTATGAAGTATCAGGAGGACAGAAACAAAGAGTAGCCGTCGCAAGAGCTTTAATTACTCATCCTCAGATTATCTTAGCTGATGAACCAACAGGTGCTCTGGATTCTAAATCTACAGATGATTTATTGAATATCTTTGATCATGTAAATAAAGAAGGACAGACCATTGTGATGGTTACTCATAGTACTAAAGCAGCCAGCTTTGCGAAACGTGTCTTATTTATACGTGATGGACAGGTCTATCATCAGATCTATAAAGGAGATAAGACAAACGAAGAGATGTATCAGGCAATCAGTGATACACTTACACTACTGCAGACAGGAGGTAAGTAATCATGTTTTATTTAAAACTTGCCCTGACAAATATTAAAAAGAATGGAAAAATCTATTTCCCATATCTTATTACAAGTATCTTTACTGTCATGATGTTTTATTGTGTAAAGTTCTTAGGTGGAGATAATGGCCTAAGAAAAGACAGTGAATCAGCAGCCATGATGATGAATCTTGGCGTGTATGTTGTGATTATATTCTCAGTCATATTCTTATTATATATAAATAGCTTCCTCATGAAGAATCGTAAGAAGGAACTTGGACTCTATAATATATTAGGAATGGAAAAACGTCATGTGATGTTGATTATCTTTTTTGAAACATTGATTGTTTATTTGATTTCTTTAGGGTTTGGTGTATTAACAGGTGTTCTATTCAGTAAGCTTATGATGCTTATTTTAGTGAAGATATTGGCTATTCATACATCGATTGTATTTAGTATTGATATGAATGCGATTTTGATCACAACTCTTCTCTTTAGTGTTATTTTCTTTGTCTCATTTATGATCAATGCAGCTTCTATTCGTTTCTCTAATCCAATCCAGTTATTAAAGGGTGGACAGGTTGGAGAAAAGGAACCAAAGACAAAGTGGTTGATGACTTTAATAGGTGTCATCACACTAGGTGCTGGTTATACAATTGCCTTGTCGATTGAAGATCCAATCACTGCCCTTGTCTTATTCTTTGTGGCAGTTGTACTTGTTATTATTGGTACATATGCACTCTTTACGGCTGGCTCTATTGTAATTTTGAAAATATTAAAGAAGAATAAGAAGTATTACTATCAGACAAATCACTTCATCAGTGTGTCTCAGATGATGTATCGTATGAAGCAGAATGCAGTGGGACTTGCTAGTATCTGTATTTTATGTACATGTATTCTTGTCATGATTACTTCTACATATACTCTTTATAGTGGCGTTTTTGATACTGTGAAAAAAAGTGTTCGTGCTGACTATAGTTATAAAGTAGGGAATATGGAAAAGGTGAATATGGATGAAGAAATCATCAACCTTGAAAAGGACATTAAAACATCTCTTGCTTCTAAAAATATCGGTATTTCTCAAATGGCTTCTTTAAAGTATTGTAATGTATTGGCTTCTCAAAATGGAACAGTTTTTACTGCGCCAGGAGAAGGTGGTAATAATAAGATTATTACAGTTCTTGGTATGACATTAGCTGATTACAATCGTATTTATAATCATCATGTCACTTTAAATGATCATGAAGTACTTTATAATTCTAATTATCATTTTAATCATGATTCAATGATGTTGAATAATCAATTGTATTCATTAAAGATGGTTAAGAATGATCCCTGGTTTGTCAAGGATGATATTGCGAATGTAAATTCAGATAGTATTACATTTGTATTCAAGGATGATGCAGCTTTAAAACAGGCACTTACATTTGAACATCGTTCTTCCCCTTCTTATGTTTATGAAATATTAGTGGATTATAAAGGTGGTTATTTCAATTCAAAGGCTGAAAAAGTCATGCGTAAAACAACACAGAATTTCACTTTGAAAGTCAGTGAAAAGAATGATGGTGAAATCAGTTATTCTAATATGACTCGCTATGATAACTACCAACTATTCAGTCAGATGTATGGTTCATTATTATTCTTAGGAATCTTTCTAGGTGTACTCTTTATGATGGCAACCGTATTGATTATGTATTATAAGCAGTTATCTGAAGGCTATGAAGATCAGAAAAGATATGAAATATTGCAGAATGTAGGATTGAGTAAAAAAGAAGTCAGACAGGCTGTATCTTCACAGGTATTGATTTTCTTCTTTCTTCCTCTTGTAGTGGCAGTTATTCATATGTCTGTGGCATATAATATGATCTTAAAGATGTTTAAGGTAATGATTCTTAATGCCCCTCAGACATTTATTACATGTACTGTTGTATCAGTGATAGTACTTACTATTCTTTATACTATTGTTTATTTCTGTACAAGTCGTACATATTATAAGATTGTAAGAAAATAAAAAAGGCTTTCGAGCCTTTTTTTAGTAGTTTAAGAAGTAATCGTTGATTACTTTTTTATCTTTTGTGATTGTGAGAGAAAGCATTAATAGAATACGTGCTTTATAAGGGGACAAGTTATTAGCCCCTAGACATACATGTTTAGGATCAAAATAATCATCCTGGAAGATAATACTGTTCGTTACACGGCTCGCACGTACAAAGATAATACCCTGATCAGATAATTCTTCAATACGCTGACGCCATTCTTTAGAATAGTTTCCGCTACCTGTTCCGACAATCACAATACCTTCATTATTTTTTGCTAGAAAGTCAAGAATATCAGGAGAAGCACCTACATAATAGTCGGCAATTGCGACATGAGCTAAATCTTTGATTGGTTTACGTGAAAAGACTGAATAAGTTGTATGTCTCTTTAATGGCTGAGAAGAGAAATAAACTTCATCATCCTTCATATAACCAAGATTAGCGAAAGCTCTCTGGTCGAAGGCATCAATCTTATAATTACTGATTTTCTGGATATCTCTACCGGAGAAAATAGTACTTGAGAATAAGCACATTACACCACGACCCCAAGCTTCACTATGACTTGCAAGCATAATGGCCTGGAATAAGTTAAATGGTCCATCGGCACTTGTTGCAGTTGCAGGACGCATCGCACCTGTTAAAACAACAGGTTTTAATGTATTGACTGTTAAGTTTAAGAAGTAAGATGTTTCTTCCATTGTATCAGTTCCATGAGTCACTACAATACCATCAATATCCTGCTGATCTGCAAGTTTATTAATATGTTCAGTTAAGATCAACCATCTTTGATCATCAATTTCATTAGAATCAACAGAAAAGAGATTATCTAAAACAATCTCAACACGATCTCTTATATCTGGAATAGAAGCCAATACTTCATCTACAGAAATAGTACCTGCTTCATAATTTGTTGTTTTACCTGCAGCGCCACTTCCTGCAATCGTACCACCTGTCGCAACAATCGCAATTTTTTTCTTTTTCATATTTTTTTACACCTCGTCAATAATTATATTTAAAACAAAACTTGAATGCAATAATCTCTATTCAGTGTGTTCTAGAATATGCTTCAATGTTTTAGAATCTGTTACAGAAACAATCCCATACTCATACAAAACAGCATTTTCCTCTTTTAATTTCTTCATAATACGTGATACAGTCACTCTATTCATATCTAAACATCCTGCAATATCTTCATGCGTATAAGGAATGGATTTTTTTCCGTTATCTGTTTCAATAAGAAGGAAGTCAGCTACTTTTTGCGTACTATTATAGTTCACTAATCTTTCAATTGTATGTGTCAAATAGTTGCATGTAGAAGTCAGATGCTGAAGCATAAGAATCATGAGATCGATATTTTTCTGTAATATAGGCATCAAATCAGTAATATGACAACGGATGAATTCTACATCAGTAATCGTGGCCATATTCGCTTTACGTACAGAATGGTTTAAAAAAGAACCATCACCAAAAATACGTCCTTTCTTTAATACCTCCAAGGTAATCTGTTTTCCCTGTGAACTGCTTAAATAAGCACGTACACGACCTTTGATTAAAAGATAGATATCATTTGCATCATCACTCTCATAAAAGATGACTGTCTTTGAAGGCAAGACACAACGTTCACCTACTGATTCAAATAAATAAAAATAGTTTTCTGGAATAATGATATTCATATGTCCCCCATTGTAGCCTAGGCTACTGTATTGCCTCTTTTTATCATTATAATATTCCTGGGTGATGAAAATGAAGGAAAAAGTATTATCAATGGTAAAAATTTTGGTTGGTGTCGCTTTGACTGATATAGCACTTGGTATGATTGTATTACCACAATCCTTCGCTGCAGGAGGTGTCACAGGGTTATGTGTTATTTTAAGTAAGATGATTCCATTACCAGTCTCAATTCTTGTATTAATTTGTAATGCAATATTATTTATATTAGGTTATATATTTATTGGTAAAGAATTCATTTTCAAGACATTGATTGTCAGTATTATCTTTCCATTTGGGTTAGATCTATGTCAGAAATATAATTTCTTAGCTGAAATGAGTTCTGATCCTTTAATGAGTGCTATTCTTGCAGGTGTCCTCATTGGGGCAGGGGTAGGACTTGTACTTTTAGGCGATGGTTCTTCTGGTGGTTTTGATATTATTGGTGTGATTTTACAGAAGTATTTCAAAGTCCCTGTTTCTATCGTTATGAATATATGTGATATTACAGTTATTTTGATTCAGGTGGCATCTAATCCCTTTATGAAGAATGTATACGGTATTCTTGCGATTATGATCTGTACTATAACAGTCAATAAAGTATTGGCATATGGTCAATCACAATGTGAAATCATGATTATGAGTCATGAATATGAAAAAATCAGAGAACGTATTTATAAAGAAATTGATGTTGGGCTCACGTTATTAAAAGCGGAAACAGGTTATTTAAGAGAAGATATGCAGGTCATTCTTGTGGTTACACAATATAAAAAGATTGCGACAATTAAGAAAATCTCTGTAGAAATAGATCCTACTTCCTTTGTTTTTGTGAGTGATGTTCATTCAGTCATTGGAAAAGGGTATACATTATCACGTTAAGACCTACGGGTCTTTTTCTTTTTGTGCTACAATAGATGCAGGTGATGAATATGTTAGAAGAATTAATGATGAAAATGATTGAATTTGATTGTGGAGATCCTAAGCGTATCCAGCATTTCATAAAGGTACATAGCTTTTCTAAATTAATTGGTGAAAAAGAAGGATTGGATGCACATACACTCTTTGTATTAGAAGCAGCTAGTATTTTACATGATATTGGAATACGTGTATCAGAAGAGAAATATGGCTTTCAAAATGGAAAACTGCAGGAACAGGAAGGTCCTACACCTGCAAGAGAAATATGTACTTCTTTAGGATTTAAAGAAGATGATATAGAAAGAATATGTTTCTTGATTGCCCATCATCATACATATACTGATGTAGATGGAATAGATTATCGTATCTTGTTAGAAGCAGATTTTTTAGTCAATGCATTTGAAGATAATGCTTCTATAGAATCTATTCAGCATGCCAAAGAGAGTTTTTTTGAAACAGAAACAGGTAAGCGTATATTAGATACAATGTTTAAGTCATAGTTTTTCTATGACTTTTTTTGGAGGGTTATTATGTGTGGACGTTACTATCTAGATGAACAATTGAAATATGACTTGACTAAATGGGTCATTATTTCTGATGGACATATATTTCCTTATGGAGATATTCATCCAGGAGAAGAAGGCTTTATTATTTTGAGGGGTCATTATGGAGACTATAAGACATGGGGTTATCCATTAAATCAAAAACGTGTCTTTAATGCACGCATAGAAACAGTATTAGAAAAGAAGATGTTTAAAGAAGATGCAGTAAAAAGAAGATGTATTATTCCAATTAGTGGTTTCTATGAATGGGATAGAGCACATGCGCAATATCTATTTACTAATAATCATATTCTTTATCTTGCAGGCATCTATCATGATGACTATTTCACAATACTTACAAAAGAAGCAGAAGATATCATCTCAGGAATCCATTCAAGAATGCCTGTCATTGTTTCATGTGAAGATATAGATTTATGGCTTGATGAAGGAAGAGTATACAAAAAAACCAAAGACTCTTTAGAAGTCCTTGGTTCTCATAAACAAATGTCATTAGATGATATCAGTGACATCAATCCATGATTCCTGGTGGGCATATTTTTCTAGTTCTGGAATAGTGAGCTTAATAGCGCTATTAGGGCTGCCACATGCTGGATAAACATGATCAAAACGTTCTAGAGACTCATCAAGATAGACTTTAATACCTTCTTTTAATCCAAAAGGACAAACACCACCTACTGGATGACCAGTCAAAGATTCTACTTCATCCCCATGAAGCATCTTAGCTTTCTTATGAAAGAATGATTTATATTTCTTATTGTCGATTCTTGCATCTCCGGCCATTACAATCACAATGACTTCATCTCCGACATGAAAAGACATTGTTTTCGCAATTTCCTGTTCCTTACAGCCAATAGCTTGTGCTGCAAGTTCCACAGTCGCACTTGATACAGGAAACTCTACAATATGTGTATCCATATTATATTGTTTGAAATAATTCTTCACTGAATTTAAAGACATAATAACTCCTCCTATCAACATACTAACTAGATATGTTTATAAGGATTATAGCACAAAAGCTGAGTTTTTCAATAAACTCAACCTTTATTTTCTTCTTGGATAGAAAGAATCAAAGCACCTAACAATCCATATTCCTTGAAATGTTCAATAAAGTGAATATCAGGAAGATATTCTTCTGGAAAGTATTTCTTTAATAATTCTCTTAACTCATGTTTATTAGTATATTTACATGATACGATCAATATTTCAGGATCATAGATAGAAATGACTGCAGCAGCTTGATAGGCAAGGAATTTTAATTGTTCCTCTGGTGTCTTTTGAAATTGTTCTCTGTTAAATGGCAGATATTTGGCTTCTCCTGCTATCTTATGCGCTCCCTCTATTAATTGTCCTTTAAAGACAGAACCTATACCACAAGGACTCCCCATGGATGGCTGATAAAGAAATGAGATTGTCTGGTATTTATTCTGTGAAATATAATAACCAGATACAAGGGTATTGACATCATTAAATAAATAGAAACGTTTATTTGGATAACGTTTATTAAGTGGTCCTAAGACATTGATTCTTTGGTCACGGAAGTCCATATAACCATCTCGAATGATTCCCGGAAGACTAATTCCAATAATAGGAATATCTGGATGAAAGAGTAATACTGTATCAAGGATATCAAAGAGGTCATTTACTTGAAAATCAAACTTAACGACTTCATTATCTAATAGTGTTTTATTATTTTGATCAAAAACACGATAAATCATTCTTGTACGATGACTTGTGCGTACTGTTGCGATGGTTAAGATCTTTGTCTGGTGAGGCACTGGACGACTAATGACAGGTAAACGAGCCGTAGTTGGATGACGACGAGACGATAAATGTTCATCTAAGAATTCTAATAATGCGCCTGCATCATATTTTGCGAATATTGTAGAAGGAATAGTCAGTACTGTCTTCTTTTTAAAGCATGTTTCTAGTTTTGTCTTTTTAGAATTCACTTGTGGTGCCACAAGAATCACATCATAATTCTTCGCAATATCATAGAGTTCATGATAAGCAATTGCATCAAATTCATAGTTTTTAGATAAAAGCATAGTCGCTTCATTGAGTTGTGCAGCAAACATACCTGTTGTGAGGCCACTTGTACATGTTAAAAGAACACGAATAGGAGGTTCATCGATCAATTGTTTAACACATTGAAGCATTTCTTCATATAACGAAATCGCATGATTCATAGTATGCATTTGAAAATGAAGATAGAAGTCTATCTTATCAGTGACAAGATTTGTGACTGATAATTCAATCAGGTTATGGTCATTAAATACTACTTCGGCATGACAATAAGGAGTTGTAAGAATAATTTTTTTACTTTCTTCTTTAATATCACAGCCTTCAATAGACTGAATGAGAATCCATTCCTTGAATAATAATGTATGTATATCTCTTAAAAATTCATCCATAATTATCACCTCAACAATAGTATATCAAAACAATACACCAATGAGATATTTTTTAATATATTGAAAAAAGATGATGGATTCTTGTCAAAATGGTTTTGAAAAGATGATCAGAATTAGAAAATAATGTTTCTTTTTGCATTCTTATACTATAATACTTAAAAGAGATTACATTATAATCATATTAATATAGGAGAAAACTTATGGGGAAATATTTATTTTTTGATATAGACGGTACTTTATTAAGTGATGTTACACATACTGTGCCACAAAGTGCAATAGAGGCGATTAAGAAAGCAAAAGAAAATGGGCATCATTGTTTCTTTTGTACAGGAAGAAGTTATTTTATGACAAAGGAAATTTCTTTTACAGGAATAGAAGATGCAATTATTGCGAATGGCGCAGCGGTTGTTCGTGATGGTAAGCCAGAATTACAGAAAATCATTTCAAGTGATGTTGTAAAGAAAACACTTGAACTTATTGAAGAATTAGGTGGAGGCTATCAGATCATAGATTGGAAAAATGGCTATCAGAATCCTTATACACATGCTATGTTTGAAGAACAGTTCAAAAAGAAATTTGATGAACCTGTTGAAGAAGTGTTTAAGAAAAAGAGTATGAAGACGATGGCTGAAATAGAGAATAATCCAATTCTTAAGATTGATGCAACTTTTGATACAGGAGAAGCAGCTGAGAGATTCATGAAAGAATTAGACCCAAGCTTGACTTTTATACCAGCTGGAGGCTATACATCAACATTTGGCGCAAAGGCTGGAGAAATGATGATTAAAGATGTATCTAAAGGGGCTGCTATTAAGGATTTTATGGAAGCTGTTGGTGAACCAATAGAAAATGCCTATGCATTTGGAGATTCTACAAATGATATAGAAATGTTAGAAATAGCAGGTACTGCCATTGCGATGGGCAATGGGGCTGATTTGGCAAAAGATGTAGCTGATTATGTGACTGATACAGTCGATGAAGATGGACTATATAATGCGATGAAGTATTACAAGTTAATATGATTTATTATGGAAGAGAGTGCCAGATTTATGGCAATCAAGATGCTGACGTTTATATCTTCTGTTTCTTTCATGACTGCACTTCAATTGTAAAATCATTAAAGAAAAACTATTGCTTTATAGCACCAGTTATTAAGGATTGGAACAGTGAACTTTCTCCATGGCCTGCTGATGGTTTTGGTGGAAAGGGTGAGGAACTTGAAAAGTGGATTCTTTCAACTATGAATTCCTCTCATCATTATATTATTGCGGGCTATTCACTTGGTGGTTTGTTTAGTTTGTGGATGTATGGAAGACATGAATCTTTTGTAGGATGTATAAGTGCATCTGGTTCCTTATGGTTTCCAGGCTGGATCAACTATCTTCATACCATTAATAGAAAAGCAGTAGTATACTTGAGTCTAGGTAGAAAAGAATCAAAAACAAAGAATAAACTCATGTGTACAGTAGGACAAAATACAATAGAAACTTATCAATATCTAGTCAAGAATAACAGATGTATATATATAGAAGAGAATGGAGGTCATTTCACTGAACCAGATCAAAGAATGATCAGAGGATTTAAATGGGTTTTTGAAAATTTATCTATCTTTTTTGAATAAACTATGTTAGAATACACACGGTCGCAAAGACATTTTTAAAAAATATGCGATTAATGCCCATTAGAAAATGATTTTTTTGATTGACTTATAATCTAATTTTCATTATAATGGGTGATGCAGTTATAGAGGGTGATCAAGGTGAAATGGAATCGTAATTGGTTAGTCAAACAGAAAAATGGAAAATTTGATTTCGAAGAAACGATAACATTTCCTAAAGAAATGTTCTATAACTTATCTCGAATCAATGATTTGAAGGATGTGGAAGTTACAGGATCAGGCAACTTCAATAGTAGTGAAGAACATCTATATGTAACATACCATGTTCAGGGAACAATGGTTGTTCCTTGTGCTATATCATTGGAAGATGTCGATTACCCATTTTCTATTGATACAGATGTTGTGTTTGCGTTTTATAAGCCTGAAGATGATGAGGATGTTGTAGAAGCAAGAAAAGATGTTGCTGATCTTACTTCTGTCATATTCCAGGAAATCATGATGGCTATTCCAATGAGAGTTGTGAAGGAAGGCGCAAAGATGAAAACGAGCGGCTCAGGCTGGAAAGTCATGGATGAAAGCGAAGTAGTCGCAAAAGAAGAGGATACAATCGATCCCCGTTTAGCAAAACTCAAAGATTATTTCAAGGATCAGGAATAAGGAGGTAGAACAAGATGGCAGTACCATTTAGAAGAGTATCAAGTACAAGAAGAGACAAGAGAAGAACTCATGACAAATTATCAGCTCCTGCAGTTGTTAAATGTCCAGAATGTGGTGAATTCAAATTAGCACATAGAGTTTGTGGTCATTGTGGTTATTATAATGGCGTTAAAGTTAAGGATGTAAAATAATTCCTTTAGAGAGATGAAAATCTCTCTTTTTTTATTTTTAAGAGGTTTTCTAGCGTTTTATGCTAGAAAACTTTTTTTTGTGTTTAAAATCCATAAATTTCTTGTCTGAAAGTGCATTGTAAGTCTATAATAGTGGTAAGAATTGTATGAAAGTGGATAATTGTGGAAAGGAATGGTGAGTAAGGTATGTTCTTTGGTGAATATCAGCACAATCTAGATACTAAAGGCCGTTTGAGCATCCCTGCTAAATTCCGTGGTGAATGCGGAGACCATGTCTATATCATGAGAGGCCACGAAGGCTGTCTAGATGTTTATACAGAAGAAGGATGGCAGACTTATTATGCAGAATTGAAGAAGTTATCAAATAAGAAGAAAGAAGAACGTGCTTATTTGCGTATGGTAACTTCTCGTATGAGCCGCAGTGAATTTGATAAATTAGGTCGTATCAATATTCCCCAGGTATTACGTACACATGCTCATCTAGAAAAAGAGTGTACAATCGTTGGCGCTGGTGAACATATTGAAATATGGGATACTGCTAAATGGGATGCATTCTATGATGAATATGATGACCAGTTTGATGACTTATCAGAAAGAATATCAGAAAATGAGGAATGATAAATATGTTTGAACACTATAGTGTATTATTAGATGAAACAATCGATGCATTGAATATAAAAGAAGATGGTATTTATGTGGATTGTACTCTAGGCGGAGGGGGACATAGTTCTCGTATTCTAGAAAAATTGACAACAGGACATTTATATTGTTTTGATCAGGATACCAATGCGATAGAAGCTGCAAGAGAAAGATTGTCAAAAATTTCTGACAACTTTACTATTATTCATGCAAATTTCAAAGAGATTAAGGCAAGACTCTCAATGGAGGGTGTTTATAAGGTAGATGGTATTATATTTGATTTAGGTGTATCTTCTCCACAATTTGATAATGCGGAAAGAGGATTTAGCTATAATACAGATGCAAGACTAGATATGCGTATGAATCAAGAACAGCCTTTAAGTGCTTATGAAGTAGTGAATAATTATTCTTATCAGGATTTAGTGACTATTTTATATAAGTATGCGGATGAAAAATTTGCGAAATCAATTGCGAGAATGATTGAAAAGGAAAGACAGGTTAAACCTATTGAAACAACCTTTGAGCTTGTAGAAATAGTAAAAAAGGCTATTCCAGCTCGTGCAAGACGTACAGGTGGGCATCCTGCAAAACGCACTTTCCAGGCAATTCGTATTGAAGTGAATGATGAATTAAATGTATTTGAACGTGCTTTAACAGATTCATTAGATCTACTTAATGTGGGTGGACGTGTGGCAGTCATCAGCTTCCACTCATTAGAAGATAAAATTACAAAGTATATGTTTAATGAAAAGACTGCGGTACCGGATTTACCAATGGGTATGCCGGTTATTCCGGAGGAATACCAGCCTCGTTTTAAGAAGGTTACAAGAAAGCCTATAGTCGCAGATGAAAAAGAATTATCAGAGAACAGACGTTCTCATTCAGCTAAATTAAGAGTAATAGAAAGGATACGTGATGAATAATGAAAAGAAGAAAATCAAGATTTTTAAAGTTTACAGAAATGCTGCTTGCGTTCTCTTTTGTTCTATTTTTGGTAGGTAGTATTTATTTGAATTCATATGAATCACAACTTAATGCGAAAATCAAAAAGACACAGGATGAAATATCTAATGTGCAGTCAGATATTGATGCTTTAGAAATGTCTAAACAGGAATTGGCTTCTTTCTCACGTATGAAGGATGTTGCCACTAAGAAAGGTTATGATTATCAGCCTAGTTCTGCAGCTGCTGCAGTGGTAGGAGCTGAAGAATAATGAAGAGATCTAGAAATAGAAGCGGTCAGGTTGTTATGCTTGTATTTCTCTTTATGATGGTTATACTCGCAATCAATGTCTGTTACTTATGTACAACAGGTAAGACAATGATCAGTAACGTCAATGTAAGAGACTTTGCGAAGAATCGCGGAGGAGGACAGGTCACTAAGGTTGTCCAGGCAGCACGTGGGACTATTTATACAAGTGATAACGAAATAGTTGCTTCTGATGTAAAGAAATATAAATTAAGGGCTATTCTTGCAAAAAGGTTAGATGCTAAAAAGAATCCTCAATATGTTGTAGATAAAGATCAAACAGCTGAAGAGTTAGCACCTATTCTAGGTGTATCTAAAGCAACAATTTTAGATCGTTTGAATCAGAATACATATCAGGTAGAATTTGGTAATTATGGCCGTAATTTATCTTCTATCACAAAAGAGAAGATTATGGCATTGAAGTTACCTGGTCTTGAATTTGATGAAATTACATCTCGTAATTATCGTTTTGGTGATTTTGCAAGTTATGAAGTAGGCTACGCAGCTGTAGCTGCAGAAACAGATCCTTATAATATTGTAGGTCAGATGGGTATTGAAAAGACTTATAATAATTGGTTAAAGGGTACAAATGGGCAGAGAGTTTATTTAGTAGACTCTAAGCATAATACTCTTCCTAATGGGGTTATTTCTGATAAAAAGGCAGTAGGTGGAAACGATGTTTATTTAACAATCAATTCAACACTTCAGACAGAATTAGATTCATTAATGAAAGATATGCAGGAAAATACAAAGGCTTCAAAAGCCTGTGCTGTAGTTATGAATGTCAAAACAGGGGCTATTCTTGCAGTATCTAACTATCCTTCATTTGATCCTAATAAACGAGATTTAACTAATTATAACGATACATTCTTAAATGAAGCATTTGAATGTGGTTCGGTTTTCAAACCATTTGTCTATGCGAATGCATTAACAGATGGTGTATTAGATTTAGATAGCAAATATGAATCTGGTACATATGATTATTTATCTAATGGCCGTGTTATTGCGACAATTCATGACCACAATAGAACTGGATGGGGCCGTATTACTTATCGTGATGGGTTGTACCATTCTTCTAATACAGCTATTTGTCATATTCTTTCTGAACATACAAATATGTCTAGCTTAATTGAAGATTATAAGAATCTTGGATTATTCCAGACTAGTAAGGTAGATGGCTTGTTCTCTGGTAGTGGTGTAAAGGGTTATGATGGTAAAACAAAGAGCTTAGAATATTTCACAACAGGATTTGGTCAAGGTTCTTCAGTTACTACACTACAGCTATTAAGAGGTTATTCAGCATTTGCGAATGATGGTCGTACAGTAGAACCTTATTTAGTAGAAAAGGTAGTTAATCCTACAAATGGTAAGACACTCTATAGTGCTAAAACTTCTTATTCTAAGAAAATTTATTCTACTGAAGCAGTGGCTCAGATGAGAACACTTTTATATGGTGTCGTTAATATTGATGAATCAACAGGTCGTGATTATAGAGATTCATCTGTAGAAATCATTGGTAAGACTGGTACTGGTCAGATTGCAGAAAATGGTGCTTATTCTGCTTCTAAGCATACACATTCCTTTGTCGGCATGGCACCTTATCGTGATCCTGAAGTAGAAGTTATAGTCTGGTTCCAGAATGAAAGCAGCGGTACTAACTATTCTGGAGATCTAGTCAAGAGTATTACTAAATCAGCTTTAAATATCTTAAGCAAAGATACTGAAAAGGTAAATTCAACACCTTATGTATTAAATAACTATATGAATCAGAGTACATCATATGTTGAAGGTATCTTAAAGAAGCATTCGCTTACACCAATACTCATTGGTGATGGTTCTACAGTAGTAGGACAATATCCATCAAGTACAACAGAAGTTACAATGGGTTCTAAAGTACTTTTATTAACAGATGGACAGAAATATACAATGCCTTCAATGCTTGGCTGGTCTCGTAAAGAGGCTGAAGCCTTTGCATCACTCACAGGTGTTGAAATTAAAATGAATGGTTTGGGCTCTATTTATGCTCAAAGTATTACAAAGGGAACTGAATTAAAACAAGGCACTGAGATTGAGCTTTATGCGAAATAAGTGACATTGTATTTACACCCATATTATGCTACACTTGTGGGGTAAAATAGAGGGAGGAAATTTTCATGTTTCTATTAATAATCAGTTTTATGGTGGCAATAGCACTTGTATTAGTGGCCATGCCTAAGGTTATACCTTACTTACATAAATTAAAGTTTGGACAGGTAGAAAGAGAAGAGGGACTTGCTTCTCATAAGAAAAAAGGCGGAACACCTACAATGGGTGGTGTCGTATTTATCATAGCTACTGTGATTGCAGCTTATATCTGCCATTATCAGAACTTTATGAATCCATATGTTAATCTATTAACATTTGCATTAGTAGGATTTGGATTTATTGGATTTATTGATGACTACTTAATTGTTGTACAGCATAGTAATAAAGGTTTGAAGCCTAGTTATAAATATGCAATGCAGTCAGTTGTTGCGGTTGTATTCTATTTCTTAGCTAAAGCTTATTTACCTAACTTCTCAACTGAAATTATTATTCCTATTGCACATATTAGTGTTAATCTTGGTTGGTTCTATCCAGTCTTTGTTTATTTCATGTTTACTGCAGAATCTAATGCAGTGAATTTAACAGACGGATTAGATGGCCTTGCAACAGGACTTATGATTATTGCATTAACACCATTTGTTGCATTTGCGATTTTAAGTAAGAATATTGAAGCAGCATTATTTGGTGCTGCACTTATGGGAGGTCTCACTGGATTCTTAGTATTTAATGCACATCCAGCTAAGATTTTCATGGGTGATTGTGGCTCTCTTGCATTAGGTGGAATTCTTGCAGCGTTTGCAGTCATCACTAAACAGGAACTACTTGTATTGATTATTGGAATCGTACCTCTTATTGAAACATTATCTGTATGTATTCAGGTTATTTCATTTAAGACAAGAGGTAAGAGAGTATTTAAAATGGCTCCTATTCATCATCATTTTGAAATGTGTGGATGGAGCGAAAATAAAGTTGTTGTTACTTTCTGGGCAGTTGGATTTATTGCGGGTATTATTGGATTATTGTTAGGGGTGTTATAAATGTTTAAAGGCAAAAAAGTACTTGTATTAGGACTTGCAAAAAGTGGTAAGGCAGCAGTTGAATTATTAAAGTTTATGCATGCTGATATCACTATCAATGAATCAAAGAAAAAAGAAGATATTCCTGAATATGACAAATATGTGAGTGAAGGAATTGAAATGGTTTGTGGTGGACAGCCAGATGAATTATTTGAAAGAGATTTTGACTTTGTAGTTAAAAATCCAGGAATCAATTATCATGCACCATTTATCCTACGTTTAAAAGAACGTGGTATTCCTGTTTATACAGAAATTGAATTAGGTTATAAAGTGGCTAAAAAGCAGCATTATATTGCGGTAACAGGAACAAATGGAAAAACGACAACAGTGACTTTGATTTATGAAATCTTAAAGGTTGCAGGTCGCAAGGCACATATTTGCGGTAACTACGGTATTCCTTATTGTGAAGTCGTATTAAATGAACATTTATATGAAGAAGAAGGACATGATGTTGTAGTAGAAATGTCTAACTTCCAGCTTATTGATATTGAAGAATTCAAGCCAGAGGTGGCTACAGTTTTAAATTTAACACCAGATCATCTTGATTATATGGACTCTCTAGATGAATATTATGCATCTAAGATGCGTATTTATATGAATCAGGATGAGAATGATTTATTTATTAATAATAGTGATGATGAAACTTTACAGTCTTATTTAGCACAATATAAAGTTCCATCACATATTGAAACATTCTCAGTTAAAAGCTTGGCAGATGTAGAACTTAAAGACAATGCGATTTATTACAAGGGACAGAAGGTTATTAGTCGTGATGAAATCAAGATTGTAGGTTTACATAATGTTGCGAATATGATGGTTGCGATTGCAGCGTGCAGAGCAGTAGGTGTAAGTCTTGAATCTATTCATGACACTTTAGCTACATTCAAGGGTGTAGAACATCGTATTGAGTTTGTAAGAGAACTTGATGGCGTACGTTATTACAATGACTCTAAGGGAACTAACACAGATGCAGCAGTAATTGCGATTAAAGCATTTGAAAAACCAGTTATTTTATTAATGGGTGGTCATGAAAAGAATCTTGATTTAAAGGACGTAAGAGAACAAAACCCTCTTATTAAGACACTCATCTGTTTTGGCGATACAAAAGAACGTTTCTCTAAAGATATGCAACATCCTCATACAATCGTAGTAGATCATATGAAAGATGCTATTTTAAAAGCAAAAGAGATTGCTGAAGAAGGCGATGTTGTATTGCTTTCTCCTTCAACAAGTTCATTCGATGAATTCCATAGTTATGCTGAAAGAGGAAATGTCTTCAAAGACATCGTGAACAGGTTATAGGAGTGAGTTAAATGAAAATTATAGTAAGTGCTGGTGGAACAGGAGGACATATCTATCCTGCTCTTGCCTTAGTTGATTATATTAAGAAATGTGATCCTGATACTGAATTCTTATTTGTAGGTACAACAGATAGACTAGAATCTCAGATTGTACCTCAGATGGGTTTAGCATATCGTGGTTTACATGTAAAAGGTCTTGTAGGCAATCCTTTACAGAAAGCTAAAAATGCTTTGATTTTCTTAAAATCTTTAAAGTCTTCAAAGAAGATTTTAAAGGAATTTAATCCAGATATCGTTATTGGGTTTGGTGGTTATCCTAGTGCATCTATTGTCTTAGCAGCAAGTCAGAAAGGCTATAGAACTATGATCCATGAACAGAATTCCATCATTGGGTTAACAAACAAAATCTTAATTAAACGTGTAGATGAAATTATCTGCTGTTATGAAAAAGCTTTAAAAGCATTTCCGCAGGATAAGACAAAGTTACTAGGTAACCCTCGTGCTTCTGTTGTATCTGAAGGAGTACTCAAGGATGTTCATGATCTTTACAATATTGCGCCTGATAGAAAAGTTATGGTCATCGTTATGGGATCACTTGGTTCAGCAACAGTCAATGCTGTAATGAAGGATGCATTACATAAGATGGATCATAAGGATTATGATGTGCTTTATGTAACAGGTAAGACTTATTATGAAAAGATGAAGGAAGAACTTAAGGACTTAAGTGATTCTATTCATGTATTACCATATATTGATGATATGCCTAGTGTTTTACATAGCTGCGATTTAGCAGTGAGCCGTGCAGGTGCTACAACTCTTGCTGAAATGACAGCATTAGGTACAGCTTCTATTATTATTCCTAGTCCTTATGTAGTGGCTAACCATCAGGAATACAATGCTCGTGAACTTGTAGCCAAAGGGGCTGCTCATTTGATTCTTGAAAAAGATTTAAATGCAGCTGCATTTGTAGAAGTTGTTGATCAATATATGAACAATGAAGAAATGCGTAAAGAATTATCTAAAAAAGCACATGCATTAGGTAAGCCTCATGCATGTGAGGATATTTATAAAGAAATTTTAAAATTAACTGGAGGACGCTAATATGGATGTGAAGCAGGTATATAACGATCTTGTGTCTATGAATATAGGCAAAGTCATTGAGAATGAACCTATGTACAAGCATACAACCTATAAAGTGGGTGGACCTGCCAAGATATTCGTTAAAGCAAACGATATCGATTCACTTATTCAGACTTTAAATTATTGTCGTGATCATGATATTAAGCACATGGTTATCGGTAATGGCAGTGATCTCCTATTTAGTGATAAAGAATATGATGGTATCATTATCTCAATGAAATCATTTGATGATGTGAAGATGAATGGTAGCACTATTGTGGCACAGGCGGGTGTCTCTATGATTGCCTTAGCTTATTCGAGTGCCAAAGCAGGATTATCAGGATTTGAATTTATGGGTGGTATTCCTGGTGATATGGGTGGTGGTATTTATATGAATGCTGGTGCCTATAAGTATTGTATGGCAGATGTATTTGTAAGTGCACGTGTGCTTGATGATGATTTAAATATCATTACATTAAGTAAAGAAGATATGGAATTCTCTTATCGTCATTCAGTGTTACAAAAGCATCCAAACTGGATCATTCTTGATGCAGCATTTGAAATGACAGCTAAAGATCCAGGAGAAATCCGTAAGGTATTAGATAAGCGTAAAGAACGTCGTATGAGTACACAGCCATGGAATTTTGCATGTGCAGGTAGTGTTTTTAGAAACCCTGAAGAAAAACCTGCCTGGCGTTATATTGATGAAGCAGGGCTGCGCGGTTATGAAATTGGTGGTGCACAGGTATCACCTAAACATTCAAATTTTATCGTAAACAATGGATATGCAAGTGCAAAGGATATACTTGATCTCATTAAACTTGTAGAAAAGACTGTTTATGAAAAGTTTGGAGTCAAGCTTCATAAAGAAGTTATTTTAGTGAATTGGGATTAAATATGGATAAGAAGCCAGATTTTGTATTTAATGAATATGATCGCAGCCCATCACGTGAGTTAATTGAGAAAAATAGACGAAGAAGAAAACTAAGAAAGCGCCGTTTGACACTTCTTGGTATTATTCTTTTAATAGTTTTAGGATATATGATATCTCCATTATCAAAGGTTATGTCTATAAAGGTCACAGGTAATTCACAGCTTACAAAAGATTTAGTTATAAAAGAATCAGGTATTACAGATCATACCTATCATTTCTTGTTGAATAATGACACGATTAAAGATAACCTGAAGAAGACAGGTCTTGTCACAAAGGCTTATGTTACTCATAACATCCTTGGTGGTGTTTCTATTGAAATTCAAGAAGCAGCCTTGGTGGCATATATGGAACTAGACAATAAAACCTATGTCGTTACTGAAGAAGGTAAACTTATTCAAGTTGTTGAAGGTATGAATTATACAGGACTCAAACAGATTCCTAAGATTGCAGGGTTTACTGATATCAAGGCAGTAGAAGAACTTGCAAGTCAGTATGTTACTATTCCTGTTACGATTAGAAATGCTGTAAGTGATATCGTTTATTCTCCAGAAAAAGGATATGATGATCGTGTGGCTTTAATACTTGATGATGGAAAGAAATTGATTGTAGATATCCAGGGTATGAAGGATACATTGTCTCCATCTCGTTTTGATTACTCTGCTTATATGCAAAGTAAAAGTGATGTATGTGTATTCTCATTTGAGGGAAGAAATTTATACATGACTAAATGCGAGTAAACCTTACGAGTCATATATATGTAACACGTGATAAGTAGTCTATAAATCGTTTTCATTATTTTGTAATTATGATAAAATAAGATTATATGTAAGGAGAGTGTCTATGAAAAGAATATATGCTGTTTTAGACATCGGTTCTACGACACTAAAACTACTTGTCGCAGAGTTGATGAGCACTAATATTAATATACTCTTCACGAAGAAATTAGCGAGTCACGCCATTGAGGGTGGCTTGATCAAAAATGAAGAAGTACTGGTTGATGAAATTAGATCAATTATTAAGGAAGCAGATGCTGAATTGAATACAACAATTACATCTGTTGCACTTGTTCTTCCTAGCAATTATGCAAGAACATATCAAACTAAAGGTATTACAAAAGTGAATTCACCTCAGGATAAAATTGTGGTCAGTGATATTGTACGTGTTTTAAAGGTTGCACAACGTTTTGAAAAGAGCAAGAAAGAAGAAATTGTATCAACTATTCCTGTTAAGTATCTTTTAGATACTAAAGAAGTGGATCATATGCCTCTTGGTATGCGTTCTGCCTCTTTAAAGGTAGAAGCACTTGTGATTACTACAAACAAGAAGGTATTGTATTCTTACCTGACAGCTGTAGAAAAAGCAGGATTAGATGTTATTGATATTACGATTGATGCATATGCTTCTGCAAAAGAAGCGTTTGATGCTGTATATCTTCAAGAAGGTGCAGTGATGATCAATATCGGACATGATCATTCCACTATTTCTTTCTTTGAAGAGGGCTATTTGAAATATTTGAAGACTGTACCAATAGGTGGTTATACCTTAACTTGTGCTATTGCAGATGCATGGCAGATTTCTATGGAACAGGCTGAAATATATAAAGTGAAATACGGCACATGTGAAAATGGTCTTGGTGAAAAAGATATTATCCATACTACTATCGTAGATGGGGTAGAAAAAAATTATACACAGAGGGATTTGTCTGAAGTATTACAGACAGCTGTGTGGGATATGATGGCACAAATTAAACACTGTTTAGATGCTATCAATGATGGACGTACTTATGAAACTGTTGTAGTCGGCGGTGGAGGAGAATTACCTTGCCTCAATTTAATTGCGACAGATGTATTAGGTACACCTGTAAGATGTTATCGACCTGAAACAGTAGGTGCAAGAGATATGTCTCTGGTACCGTGTTTAGGTATGTTATATTGCTTAGATGATCGAAAGGAATTGATAGGTGAAGATGTTGTATCACTTGTTCTTCCTGATTTATCAAGCACGATGAGTTTAAAGGTGAGAGGTCTAACGATGGCTAAGACTGAAACAACTCATCACAAAGGCAAGTTTAGAAAGTTTTTTGATTCGATATTAAGTGATGATTAAAGTGAGGGCAGGACAATGGATGAAAATTTAGATTTTGTGAAGGTTGCAAAAATAAAAGTTATTGGTGTAGGTGGCGGAGGAAACAACGCCGTTAATAGAATGGTGACTGATGGAGTCAAAGGTGTTGATTTCTATGTAGCAAACACTGATGCACAGGTATTAAAAGGTATTACAGGTGTGAACAAGATCTTCTTAGGAAGGGATATTACACAGGGATTAGGTGCTGGAGGAAATCCAGAAATCGGACGTAAAGCAGCTCAGGAATCTGAAAATGAAATTAGAGAAGCTTTAGCTGATGCAAATATGGTCTTTGTTGCTGCCGGAATGGGTGGTGGAACAGGTACTGGTGGTGCACCAGTTGTTGCAAAGATTGCAAGAGATTTAGGCGCATTAACAGTAGGTGTTGTCACTTCTCCTTTCACATTTGAAGGGCCTAGAAGAAAAAGACAGGCTTTTGCAGGTTTAGAAGAATTACGTAAGAACGTAGACTCTATTATCGTTGTATCTAACGATCGTCTTCTTGAAGTAATTGGTAATCGTCCAATGAATGAAGCATTCAGAGAAGCAGATAATATTTTACGTCAGTCAGTTCAGACTATTACTGATTTAATTGCGATTCCAGCAATGATCAACCTTGATTTTGCGGATGTTAGCTCAGTCATGAAGGATCGTGGCGATGCACTTATTGGTATTGGTATGGCTGAAGGTGAAAATAAAGCACAGGAAGCTGCAAAACGTGCTGTATCATCTCCATTATTAGATGTATCTATCAACGGTGCAAAGGATGCAATCGTCAACATTACTGGTGGACCAAGCATGTCATTATTTGAAGCAAGCGAAGCATTTGCGACTATTACTGAAGCAATTGGCAATGATGTCAATGCAATCATGGGTGTAGCTTCTAATGATCAGTTAGATGATCAGATCATCGTTACTATCATTGCGACTGGTTTTGAAGAAGATCAGCCTGAAGAAGAAGTTGTAGTAACTCCAAAACAGACATATGCAGTACATGGTAATAAGACAACTACAGTTGTTGAAGATGATGATGAAGATCCATTACCAGGCTTTATTAGAAATAGAAAAATTTAAGCTAACATTATGTTAGCTTTTTTTACAAGGGGGAATTCTTATGTATAAATTTGGCTTTGTAGGCATGGGTAATATGGCGAGTGCGATTGCGCAAGGTTTTGTAGAATCTGGATTTATTCCAGGTAAAGAAATATGTGCTTATGATTTAAATAAAGCTCAACTAGATAAAATGAGCTCTTTTGGGATTGTAGCTCTAAATGATGCACATGAGGTCGTAAAGGAAAGCGATTTTGTCTTTTTATGTGTTAAACCACAGGTGATTGAATCAGTAGTAGCTGATATCAAAGGAGATTTAAAAGGCAAAGCAGTTGTTTCTATTGTACTTGGCTATGACTTCGATAAATACAATACACTATTAGATGCATCTACAAGACATCTAACAGTTATGCCAAATACTCCAATGGCAGTAAGAGAAGGCATGTGTTTATTAGAACAGACTCATTCTTTGACTGATGAAGAATTTAGTGCTATTAAAGATGCTTTCTCATCAGTAGGAGAAATAGAAGTCGTACCAAACCACTTAATGTGTGTAGGTGGCGCATTATCAGGGTGTGCACCTGCTTATATCTATATGGTGATTGAAGCGTTAGCTGATGGAGCTGTTATGCAGGGCATGCCAAGAAAAATGGCTTATAAGCTTGCAAGTCAGACAGTACTTGGATCAGGAAAGATGCAATTAAAAACAGATCTTCATCCAGGTATCTTAAAGGATAATGTTACTTCACCAGGTGGTTCTACTATTAGAGGCGTAAAAGCTTTAGAAGATGCTGGTATGCGCAGTGCATTTATTAACGCAATTGAAAAATCAATGAACAAATAAAACATAGCCTATAGGCGGTAAAATAGCGCTTATAGGCTGCTTTTTAGATTTTTTCACAAAAAATGAATAAAAACCAAAAAAAGTCTTTACAAAGGAAATGAATGATGGTAGTATAAGTGAGCACTCCGGTGAGGAGCGCAGACAGAACATTGAAAACTGAACAGATACACGTCAGATTTATTTGAAAACATTTAATTGATGAGCTGAACATCAGCTCTTC
>NZ_RCYB01000013.1 GCF_004168205.1 Catenibacterium sp. co_0103
AAGAATGATGCTTGTCAGTATATACCATATGATTCTTACTGGAGAGACATTTAATCCTTCAGATTATGAATCATTTAAAAATCCTAAGCCACCTATAAAGCAACAAGTTTTAACAGAAGAATCAGCGATAGAGTTTCTTAAGAAATCAGGTTTTGACGTTTCTAAATTAACTAAACCATAATATTCAATTATTCTATTTTTTCTAAATTATTCAAACTTATTTTTAAGTTTGTCTTTTTTTATACGTTTTGATTGATTTTTGTTTCACACTTATCTAGCACGTACTAAAGTAGTGAATTTTTCCTAAATAGAGGAAATCGCATTCACCACCTGAAAATAAATATAAGTTTATACTATGAATTGTGAGATGGAGGAAATCACATGGAAGATTTAGAATTATTAAGTTTTAACATTATTTCTGCCGTGGGTGCTGCAAAGTCACGTTATGTACAGGCAATGTATCTTGCTGAGAAGGGTGATTTTGATGAAGCTCGCGCAAAAATCAAAGAAGGAGAAGAAAGCTTTGTGAAAGGTCATGAAGCACATGCATCACTTATCCAGAAGGAAGCATGTGGTGAAAAGACAGTTCCAACAATTCTTCTTATGCATGCGGAAGATCAGCTTATGAATGCTGAAACAACAAAAATCATGGCTGAAGAGATTATCAAACTATCTCAAAGAATTAAAAAATTAGAAGGAGGAGAATAGGATGAAAAAGGTTTATTTATTCTGTAGTGCAGGTATGTCTACTAGTATTCTTGCAAGTAAGATGCAGGAAGTTGCTAATAGCCATAACCTACCAATTAAGGTCGCTGCTTTTTTTCATAACAAATTAGGAGAAATCGTTAAATCTGATTGTCCTGATTGTATTTTACTTGGTCCACAGGTTGAATATCTTTATGACGAAACAGTAGCTAACTTCGGGCACCTAAACATACCTATTTCTGTAATCGACCAGGATGATTACGGTATGATGAACGGTGAAAGAGTACTAAAAAAAGCAATTCTATTAATTAAGAAAAACAATAAATAATAATTAAAGGGAGTACTTAAAGTATGATGAAACAACTTGAAAAGTATTTAATGCCTTTAGCGGAAAAAATCGGGCGTAATAAATACTTAATATCAATTCGTGATGGTTTCTTAGTATCAACACCATTACTTATTGCAGGATCAATTTTCTTATTAATCGCAAACTTTCCAATTGCAGCTTGGACAAAATTTTTAGAATCAACAATTATCAATCAGAAAACAGGTGAGTCACTTGCTGCATTCTTATCAAAGCCATCTGATGCAACATTCACTATCATGGCAGTATTTGCGGTAATGGGTATCGCTTATTCATTTGCTGGTCAGATGAAGACAAACAAGATCTTCGGTGCTGCCTGTGCACTTATGTCATGGTTCTTAATCATGCCATACTCAATCACTGGTAATGTTGCTGTAGGATCTAAAACTATTGAAGCAACTCTTTCTGGTATCCCATTAGGATGGGTTGGTGCTAAGGGTATCTTCGTAGGTATCATTACTGCATTCTTAAGCGTACATATTTATGCTTGGGTAGAAGGTAAAGGCTGGACAATCAAGATGCCAGCTGGTGTTCCACCAACAGTTGTAGAATCTTTCTCAGCATTGATTCCAGCAACATTCGTAATGACTTTCTTCTTCCTAGTAAACTTAATGTTTGGTTTCTTAGGAACAAACGTATTCCAGATTATCTTTGAATTCTTACAGACACCATTACTTAACCTTGGTGATACATTAGGTGCAATGGTTGTTGCTTATATCTTCTTACATTTATTCTGGTTCTTTGGTATCAATGGTGGATCAGTAGTAGGTGCTGTATTTAACCCAATTCTTCAGACTCTATCAGCAGAAAACATTCTTTTCTTCACTAAAGGGCAGGGTACAGGACATATCATCTGTCAGCAGTTCCAGGACTTATTCGCTACATTTGGTGGATGTGGTTCTACATTATCATTATTAATCGCAATGTTATTATTCTGTAAATCTAAACGTATTACAGACTTAGGTAAACTTGCTTTAGTTCCAGGTATCTTTGGTATCAACGAACCAATCGTATTCGGTTTACCAATCGTATTAAATCCAACTATTCTTATTCCATTCATGTTAGTACCAACAGTAAATATCATTATCTCATACTTCTGTATGGCTCTTAAGATTGTTCCAATCTGTTCAGGTATCAACATCCCTTGGACTATGCCACCAATTATCTCAGGTTTCTTAGCAACTAACTGGGTAGGTGCACTGCTTCAGGCTGTCCTAATCGTTATTGGTGTTATTATCTATATGCCATTCATCAAGGTACTTGATAAGCAGTACTTAAATGAAGAAGCTCAGGCTCAGGCTGCTAAAGAAGAAGACGATATTGATTTAGACGACTTATCTTTTGACGATCTATAAGAAGGAGAGATGAAACATGAAAATCGTAATGATTTATGACCAGATCCAGTCTGGTAAAGGGATTAAAGATGATCACATGGTACCTTTAGGACTAGTAAAAGAATCATGTGGACCTGCTATTATGATGGAACCATTCTTAAAACAGGTAAATGGACATATTGTATGCTGTTTATATTGTGGAGATGGATTCTATGAAGCAAATAGTGATGAAGTCAGCCGTAAACTTTGCGCAATGGCAGAAAAAATCAAACCAGATGTTGTTGTATGTGGTCCATGTTTCAACTATCTTGGCTATGGACGCATGGCTGCACGTGTCGCCTATGATATTAACGAAAAAACTCATTCACATGCTATAGCTGCAATGAGTATAGAAAATGAAGAGACAATTAATGAATATAAAGACAAGGTTCATATTATCAAGACACCTAAGAAGGGTGGTACTGGTTTAAATGAATCGTTAGAAGGAATCTGTCAGCTTGCCAAGGCAATGTGTGAACAGAAAGACGAAGACATCGTTGCTTCTAAGTATTGTTTCTAAATTAACTTGAGGATACGTGAGGACGTATCCTCTTTCAATAAAAGGAGGATATTAATATGTACGGTATTATTGCTACTTGGAGAATGGCTTTAGAAGGTATTACCAAAGCAGATGAAATTTTAAAGAATCATGGAGATGCAGGAGATGCGATTGTTGAAGCTGTTAAGGCTGTAGAAGATTTCCCATATTATAAATCAGTAGGTTATGGGGGATTACCTAATGAAGAAATGATTGTTGAATTAGATGCGGCTTATATGAACGGAAATACTCTTTCTGTAGGATGCGTTGGGGCAATCAAAGACTTTGCCAATCCTGTAGAAATCGCTAGAAAGTTATCTCATGAAAAGGTAAATAATTTCTTAGTAGGTGCAGGTGCTGAAAAGTATGCATCTAAGAATGGTTTTGAAAGAAAGAATATGCTTACTGAACGTGCTGAAATTCATTATCATAATAGATTAAAAGAAATGACTCAGGAAATTAAACCTTATTCTGGTCATGATACAGTAGGTATGGTCTGCTTAGATGAAAATGCAAAGATGACTTCTGCGACTTCTACAAGTGGTCTATTTATGAAGCGCTCTGGTAGAGTAGGTGATTCACCCGTATCTGGATCTGGTTTCTATGTTGATAGTGAAGTAGGTGGTGCAAGTGCTACAGGACTTGGTGAAGATGTAATGAAGGGCTGTGTCTCTTATGAAATCGTAAGAATGATGAAAGAAGGTATGCACCCACAGGCTGCATGTGAAAAGGCGGTTAATACATTCTCTAAAGAATTAATCAAACGTCGTGGTGAAGCAGGAGATATGTCTTTAATCGCTATGAATAATAAAGGTGAATGGGGATGTGCCACAAATATTGAAGGTTTCTCATTTGTAGTTGCAACTCCAGAACTTGAACCAACTGTATTTGTAGTAAAGCATGAAGGTGAACATAGCGTGTTTGAAAAAGCAAGTCAGGAATGGCTTGATGATTATATGCGTACAAGAACAGCCCCATTGGTAAGAAAATAATGAATGAAGAAATATTAAAGGCTGTTGATGAGATTGCAGATGAGATGATTGAAGGAATCAAGCGTATTGTACGTATTGATAGTGTAGAATCTGAGGCTGTGAATGATGCTCCTTTTGGAGAAGGCGTACGCCATGCACTTGATGAAACACTCCAGTTGTCTCGTGATCTTGGATTTGAAACAGTTGATGTTGATCATTATATCGGTTATGCACGTTATGGTAAAAGTGATGATTATGTATGTGCCTGTGGTCATTTAGATGTTGTACCAGTAGGTGAAGGCTGGAAACATCCACCATTTAGTGCTTATGAAGAAGATGGCGTGATTTATAGCCGTGGTATTCTAGATAACAAGGGTCCTATTCTTTCATGTCTTTATGCCCTTACTGCTTTAAAGAGACTTGGTATAAAGCCTGAAAGAGAAGTACGTATCATCTTTGGCTGTGATGAAGAATCAGGATTTGAGGATTTAAAATATTATTTAGATTATGAAAAAGCACCTATTGCCGGCTTTACACCAGATTGTAAATATCCTGTTGTTTATGCTGAAAGAGGACGTGCTGTTATCAAAGTGAAAGCTGATCTAGATCATTTGATTACTTTTATGAATAAGTATATCTTAAATACACAAAATAAAGGTGAAAGACTTGGTATTGATTATAAGAATGATGAGTTTGGACAATTAGAAATCCGTAACTATCATTTAACTAAAGAAGACTTCAGCTTTTCTATTAGTTATCCAGCAGGAATTACACTAGAAGAAATACTTGATCAACTTAATCGTATTGAAGGGTATGAGTATGAAGTCGTGTCTCATTTCAAGCCTGTTTATTTTGATAAAAAGGCACCAATGGTAGAAAGTGTGAAACAAAAATCAATCAAAACCTCAGTGTACAAGGGGTACAAACAAGATAAAATAGAAATGAGGGGCGATAGAGCGGAAATGTCAGATTTTCCACTCTATCTGAACACGGTCGCTGGTGGCCTTGATCGTAGAGATCAAACCATCGGCGGCTTTTCTTTTGTCGTCAAAATCTATGCTGTCCCAGTTGTCGAGATAATAGGATAACTTCTTTATCTGCTGGGGAGATATGGTTTCAACGCTCAATTCAGCGATTGCCTTTGAAATGGTCTGGCGTCGGGTGTCCAGTTCTTCAATTTTTTTGTTAGCGTAGGCAAGCAAGGTCGCATTGGCTCCGGTCAGCGTATCCAGCAGCTTTTCAATTTCTGCCTCCACCTGTGCCAGCTCCACTTGATAGGCGGTCAGCTTCGGATTGACTTTTTCCTCTCTGCCGTGGAGTATCTGAAAGTCTTTGAACTTTTCCTGCATGGCCGAGAAAATGAATTGCTCAAATTCTTCTTTACGGATTTTCCCGCAGCCCGGACAGCCTTTGTTTTCCGTCCGTTTGGTACAGCGGAAATATCCGGTGCTGTTTGGTACATGGGTGGCTTTCAGAGCATACCCACAATGCCCGCATTTGATTTTTCCGGCCAGCCAAGTGTTCTTCGGTTTCCGTCCCTGCTGGAAGGTGGTATTTGCCATAAGTTTTTTCCGGCATTTCAGCCATGTGTCAGAGGAAATGAGTGCTTCGTGGGGAGCGATAACAAGTATCTGGTCTTTTAAGCACCTGTCCTTGTCCTCCTTCACATCCCGCCCCTGATAGAGATAGCAGCCGTTTGTTCCGGCAAAGTCGGAAGCGTCATTGACAATCGCTGCGCCCTGGCTCTTGAAAAATTCGTACAGCTCCAAATCGGCCTGTGCGTAAACGGGGTTTCTTAAAAGCTGGGAAAGAAATGTACGGAACATGGATTTGCCATAAATTTTTATGTCATGTTCCTCGAAGTATCGGGTAATATCTCCGAAGGAGGTTTCCGGTTCAGCGTACATTTCAAACATCAGCCGAACATGGTCGGCGGCTACGGGGTCGGCAACCATTTTCTTTGTGCGGATACCCTCTACCACAGTAGGCTCTAACTGATAACCGTATGGTGCCTGTCCGCTCATGTGAAAGCCTTTCAGGCACCGTGAATAGTAGGCGTCTGTGACACGCTTCTGAATTGTCTCACGTTCAAGCTGGGCGAATACAATGCAGATATTCAGCATGGCCCGGCCCATCGGGGTCGAAGTATCAAACTTTTCCGTGGAGGATACAAACTCCACATCGTACTCTTGAAACAGCTCCATCATCGTTGCAAAGTCCAGAATAGAGCGGCTTATACGGTCCAGCTTGTACACGATGACCCGCCGAACCTTTCCCTTGCGGATCTCGCCCAGCAGCTTTTGAAACTCCGGCCTGTCCGTGTTCTTACCGGAATAGCCTTTGTCCTTGAATACCCGGCAGCTCCCACCTTTCAATTCATACTTGCAAAAGTCGATCTGACTTTCAATGCTGATACTGTCCTTGCGGTCTACTGACTGTCTTGCGTAAATACAATCTTCTCTGATAAATTCCATATTGGGCTCCTTTCCTTGTTGGAATGGAGCTACCAACCTTACAACTATATTATACCATCAGCAGCCCCGGACAACAATGTTGCGAATGATTAGGGAAATCTGTCTCCATATTTGCTGAACACCTCGTAAAGACAACGCTCAATTTCTTTTTTGCGCTGTGCTTTCTCCTTCGGGGGAAGTACCGGCGTGAGGCTTTCCAGCACAATGATCTTCCCTTGAAATGCGACAGACTTTGTTTCTCGTTCATAAGTGACAGCTTGCGTCATTGAAAACCTCCTTTGCGAAAGTGCGTGTATATGCCAGCCTTTCCCACTTGTCCCGTGGGGAAATGTCAAAAGACGGCACCCAGCAGGTGCCGCCCTTTGAGCTTTCTCCACTTCGGGTCGATGTGGCCCGAGGTCAGTAAGGACTGGAATGGTACTTTTCTTTGGCGTCCTCCACGCTGTTGAGGTCAAATACTTCATAAAGCTGCCCCACAACACGCCGTATATCCTTCTTTGAAAATCCGCAGTCCTCCATTGCCATAATGACATAACCGCGGCAGGCGTCATTACTCCATTCGTCCGTTTCCAAGCCGGGGATCATTCCAAACGCATTTCCCATAAAATGCTCCTTTTTTGAAAAGATGGGGAGCCACACCGGATCGGTTGGCCTATCATCAGACAGCATTGCCGGGGGCTCCCCATAGGTTTTCACTTCATTTCAGACACATCGGACGGACATAGGCTTCATGCCCCATAGTATTTCAACTCTCCCCATTCTGATGGCAAGGCGTTCTCATTGCCTGCGACGGCTCACGGCTTGCAAGGCCGCTTCAACGCTCGGACTGTGACTAAACGCAAGTATCCGGGTTCTGCGCCTGTTCCGGTGGAGCCAGCCTTGCCCCACCTATGGCATGGACCTGTTCGCTCGCTCAGTTTTACAAAGACTGTATTCTCTGAAATCCGAGGTCATGGCGGGTCTGTCACACAGCGCGTTCCCCTTCGTATCCGGGTGTCTTTTTATTCAATTTTCAATCTGCATGAGGCTTATCTGAACCTCGGGTCATTGTGACCCGAAGTGTTTTGCCTCTCATAAACCATTTCATTTTCCGGTCTAAATCGGTACGCCTTACAAAGAATTTTTCAAAATTTTTTCTAAGCGCCGCAGACCTCGCTCGATTGCGACACGAACCACTTTTTCATGGACGCCCTCTGCCCGGGCAATGTCCTGTTTGGTCATGCCGAGAATGAAATGGGCGTAAATCCGTTTTGCCTGTTTGTCCGGCAGACTGGCAATCGCCGCATGAAGCTCCTGCATGGTCACTTTCCGCTCATACAGTTCATGGGGAGATAAGGCAACAAAGACAGCTTCATGCTCCAGCCCGTCATCCCGATCAAGGGAATAGTAGGCTTTGTGGCGGTATGTACGCAGCCGGTAGGCAGCCTCTTTACGATCAAACTCTTTGAACATTTCTGCAACTTCTTCCGATACTTCCATGAAGCAATCCGATGTATAGAATGGGTAATAGTCCCGCAAATTGATAATAGCCATATTGACCTCCGTTTCGGTTGTTGGTTGACGAGTGACCAAAACGAAGGCGGCGGGGAGCGGCAACGGGGAATGACTTCGGGCCAACATGACCCGAAGCAGTCCCATAAGAACGCAAAAGCGCCCGGGCGGCATGAAGCCACACGGACGCATGAAATGACACAATAGTTAAGGTTCCAACAAATTTCGCATATATAGCCAGAATAACCCGGAGGGGGAGCTATGCTTTTTTTAACTGGTGCAGGTCATGGGTACTGTGAAAAAAGGCAAACATAGACACGGCGGCAATCCTCCTATATGCCGCCGTGGATTTACACGGTGTTAGGTCGTCGTTGGTTTAAGATAAACGAAAGAAACGGCGGCTCTGAAAATCAAAGCCGCCGCTGGTCGTATGGGCGTGTCAAAAGGGCTGCTGTACGACGGCTTTTTTTCTTTTGCCGTCGTGCGGCAGCTGATCTAAATATATTTCATTACAGGCGCCTTTATTGTCCTGCGGGGTTATTCTTTATATTTTTCTTGAACAGAAGAAGGTAATTCATCAAACTGCATTTCAGCCCATGTTACAACCCCTCTGATGGGAGCCACTTTCAAGCACAGATACGCACCATCTGTGAGAACTTTGCTTGTTTCAAAAGTAACGTCTTTTGCATTACCACTTTCATTATAAGCAACCAATGTGTATTTATAGTTCATCGCACCATGCGGTGCAATATCTGTTACCCATCGGTTATCGATCTGCGTATAGTAGTCTATATTGGTCTGCGTAGTGAGAAAAGCTACAGTCATAAAAGTAATTGCTAGTACAGCAACGACAATCACAATTCCTATTTTTTTCTTAGAACTCATAAAGGTTACCTCTCTTTCTTTTACCAGCCCTTTTTAGGTGCTGTGTGCTGTGTTTTTTTAGATTCTCTCTTTTCTGGTTTCTGTTTTACAAACATCAAAGCAATTCCAATAGCACACATAATCAGAATACTAATAAAACACAGTCCTTTATTCCACATAACTCCTTCTGCGCCAGCTCGATAATTGATTAAACCAAGCGCAGCGGAGACAGGATATATAGATTGTAAAGTCCCATTTGCAAACATTCCTATAAACCCATATACAAAAGCGACGATAACCCCTACAAGGAAACTCCCTTTATGTCTGCTTGTCAGAACAATAATGGGCAGCATTGTCAAGTAAAGGAAGAATCCTAACAATGCCATTTGCACCAATCCTGTAAGCGCAGGAATCAAAGCAAATCCATCATATCCCATGATAAAATTTGCAACGACTGTGAAAGCAAAGCACACAATTCCTAAGAAAAAGGACAGAATTGCAGAAACAATCAATTTACCCGCCAGAAGTTTCCTAAATGAAATGGGTAATGTTTCAATATTTTTTAATGTGTCGTCTGTATATTCACGGGAAATCATATACCCACTAATCAGCGTGATACACATTGGGAAAATCATTGTTACAAAATGCTTAACTACCTGTTCAAAAAGAAATTGGTAGTCCCATACCATTCCGTCATCGGCCATTGTAGTAAACAAGGTTAGCAGAACTGTAAGAAGCATGAGGGACACGCCAATCCAGACAATAAAATATCTTTTCAGCTTCATAAACTCGGTTTTTATAATTGTTACCATTTTACTCACTCCTTTTCTTATAAAGATAGACCGCCAGAAGAAGTGAAACAGCCCCAATTACCCCCAAAGTTATAATTAGTTGAGGAGTAGAAGGTATCAATCCCATTTGAATGAAGTTCTGCAAATCCTCTGTGTCGTTTATAGCAGTACGAGAAGACATTTGCTGGGTTCCCCACAACATAATGCTCGGTGTAGGCAGAGTAAGTACAAGCCATTTTGGAAGTGCTGTCATAGAAAATGTTGAGAGCAGGTTGAATACACTATAAAATACACAAAGCATAATGGAAAAAATATAGGATCTGCTGAAAAATACAATCAGCAATATCAGCGGTAATGCACTAATCGCAATCAATAATCCGTAAATAGCGGAAAACAATACCTTAAACAAAATATCGGTCACTCCGAAAAAGACAAAACCGCAAAGGATAGAGGCCACAGTCGAAGATATACAAAACGCAATACTAAGCAATAATAAAACAATGCACTTTGCGATAACCATCTGTGAACTTGTTATCGGAATTGTCCGTAGGTTTTTAAAGGTGTCGTTATCTCGCTCCATAAAAAAGAGGAGTGCTGCAACAATTCCTAAAATACAGGGAAGAAGTAGCAACATACCAAAACCGATTACGGATTGCCACAGGGCGTCAAAAGCTGCTGCTTTTGTAGCGTATTTGTTTTGCGCCGTGTTCAGATAATAGATAATGGCAGTTAGTGGGATTGGAAACAGAAAAGATGCCGCCAATACCAACTGCACGAACATTTTTCTTTTCAGTTTCCAAAACTCGCACCGAATCAAGTTAAGCAATCCCCTCACCCCCTGTTATCTTTTTGAAGTAGTCCTCTAAAGTATCCTCACAAAGATGGACTTCTTGAATCTCAATTCCTGATTCGACAAAAGAACGGTTAATCCTTTCCACTGGCAGGGTCATATCGTAGAGATACAGATTATTGGCATCTGTAAGGCGAAAATCTTTGCTGTGAAATGTTGCAGCAATAATTTTCGCAGCTTTTTGTGCATCCGATACGCAGAAGTGGATGAACTTAGCGTTTTTCGCCTCCAATTCTTTCAGACTTTCTTCTTCTAGCAACTTGCCGTGGTCAATAATTCCCACATCGTCTGCAAGCAGAGAGATTTCCGAAAGAATATGACTGGAAATTAAAATGGTTTTACCGTTAGTATCACACAATTCTCGGATAAAATCTCGCACTTCCGCAATGCCGATGGGGTCGAGGCCGTTAATCGGTTCGTCCAAAATCAAAAGTTCCGGGTTGTGCATGACGGCCAGAGCAATCGCCAACCGCTGCTTCATACCAAGAGAATATTGGGAAAACAACTTCTTGTCCCGGTAAGGTAGATTGACAAGTTCCAATGCATTTTTGATATATTTGGGACTCCTTAATCCTCGAAGTTCAGCAAAGATTTTTAGGTTTTCCGTTCCTGTCAAATTGGGGTAAAAGCCCGGCGACTCAATCAGACAGCCTATACGGGGCAGGATATTCTTTTCGTTGCCCTGAAAGGGCTTTCCAAATATCGTTACCTCGCCAGACGTGGGAGCCGTCAGTCCCAGCAACATTCGCATGGTCGTGGTCTTACCTGCACCGTTGCGTCCCAACAGCCCGTAGATACGGCCCTTTTTCACATGAATATTCAGATGGGAAACACTGGTCTGACTTCCATACTTTTTTGTCAGATCATGTGTTTCAATAATGTAATCGTTCATCACTTATGCCTCCTTTTTTGTTTGTGTACTCAGCATAACATATCAACTTTGAGATAACATTGAGCCAACCTTGAGTTTACTTTGAGATTTCAAGGTCAGAATAGGCATTTTACCTATCTTGAGGTATAATAAGAGCAACAAATAAAAGGTGGTGCCTTATGAACGATAAAAGAATCCTTGTAGTTGATGATGAAGCAGATTTGTTGGAGATGGTAAAATCTATTTTTACAAGAGCAGGATTTACACAGGTATTGACGGCTTCGTCTGGCGAGGCAGCCTTAAAAATGTGTGAGGAGCAAGAACCAGATATGATGATACTCGATGTTATGATGCCTGGTATGGATGGGTTTGCTGCATTAAAAGAACTACGAAAGACCAGCAAAATTCCTGTCTTAATGCTGACAGCTCGTGGCGAGGCCGAAGATAAATTTGTAGGCTTTGAAAATGGTGCAGACGACTATCTGTTAAAACCATTCTTACCAAAAGAATTACTATTTCGAGTACAGGCTATATTGAAACGCGTTTACCCGGAGAAAGAGCGGAAAGTGTTCTTTGACGCTGCTACGGTTGATCTGGAAAAAGCAATCGTCCAGAGAAGCGAAGAAAGTATTTCGCTGACAGCCAAAGAGTTTCAACTTTTTAAAAAACTGTATGAAAATCAAGGTAGAATCGTTACCACAGGCGCATTATGTCAAACAATATGCGGTGATTTCTGGCAAGGCTACGAAAGTACATTAGCAACTCATATCCGACATCTAAGAGAAAAAATCGAGGAAAATCCTTCAAAACCAGTTGCGCTTGTAACAATTAAAGGAATTGGGTATCGTCTGAACATTAAGGGGGTGCAAACATGAACAAATCAGAGCGATTTTTTCGCCGCTATATATTTTCAATAGTCAGTATCATCATTCTCTTTCTATTCGTCAATATTTTGTTAGTAGCCTCTTTCTTTGCAGCCGCCTATTTAGGGAATGTAAAAAACTCAAATTTCCCGATTGAAGATTTTTCAAATCATATCACGGAAACCAACGGGCAATTCAATGCCGATATACAGGCAGAGGAAATGTTAAGCAATGCTTGCGCATGGGCCATGATTTTGGATGAAAATGGAAACATAATTTGGGAAATGAATGTGCCGGAAGAATTGCCGCGCCACTATTCCACAACGGACGTTGCTATGTTCAGCCGTTGGTATCTTAACAGTTATCCAGTTAATATTTGGAATCGACAAGGCAGCCTTTTAGTTGTTGGTTTCCCGCAGGGATATGTAACGAATTACTACACTTCCATCAAAACTCAATATCTTCGGCCGATAGCATTTGGATTTTTAGCCGCTGTCTGTATCAATGTTTTGTTAATGTTGTATCTATTTGTCCGAAATGCCCATCGGATTGAAAAAGCTATGGAGCCGATTTTGAATGGCATACGACATCTTTCATCCGGGCATCCCGTTCATCTGGAAGAAAACGGGGAGTTAGCAGAAATCAATGCCGGTTTGAATAAAGCCGGTGATTACTTACTAAAAAAAGATAACACCCGCGCCGAATGGATCAGGGGTATTTCTCACGATATACGCACGCCGCTTTCTATGATTTTAGGGTATGCCAGCGAAATTGAAGAAACTGCTTCTTTGCCGGAAACCACCAGAAAGCAAGCGGAAATTATCCGCAAACATAGCGAAAAACTAAAGAATTTAGTTGAGAATTTGAATTTGACTACAAAACTGGAATATTCCATGCAGCCTATGCAAAAGCAAACACTTGTCCCGGTAGAATTGGCGAGGCAAGCCGTAAGTGAAGTTTTGAATGATGGCCTATCAGACAAATATGAATTAGAGCTATCAGAAGATAATCCCGGAAAAGCTATCACTATTACTGGCGATCAATCCTTACTAAACCGGATGTTATGCAATTTAATCAGGAATTGTATTGTCCATAATCCAAACGGGTGTAGGATACAAGTATCAGTAGGAAGCTGTGATAGAACGTGTACCTTTTCTGTAATAGACAATGGCTGTGGAATAAGTGAGCCGCAACTAAACACATTGAATAACGACAGAGATATTTCCAGTACGCAAAAGCAAACGGGAGAAATCGAGCATGGGATGGGTCTTAAAATCGTGCGGCAGATTGTGAAAATACATCAAGGCACAATTCAATTTTCTGATACTGCCCCGCACGGATTAAGCGTGGAAGTTGTTATTCCAATAGAAATATATTAACTTATAATAGACAGACAAAAACAAGAAATAAAATACTACCTCACATCAAATTTCATTACATTCTCATAATTTAACCCGAAATGTACAATGATATAGGGTGATATGAGAATGAACCAAGATGAAAGAAGGTTTGACTTTCACGGCCTCGGGTTGGCACTCAAAAGAGCCAGAGAAGAAAAGGGCTGGACACAAGCCTATGTTGCGGAATTAGTAGACCGTGACTCCCGTACCATTATGAATATTGAGAACAAAGGTCAATATCCCAGCTTCGACCTTTTTGTTAAACTCATTACCATGTTTGACGTTTCAGTTGACCAATTTATTCATGCGGACGGAGGGGCAAGGTCAAGCTCTTGCAGAAAGCACATTGATGTGCTCCTAAATTCTATGAATGAAAAAGAGCTTGTTGTAATAGAAGCCACAGCCGAGGGCATTAAGAAAGCCAGAGAAACGGAGGTTCCAGAATAAGGGCCTCTGTTTTTTTGCGCCATTTTAGGGGCTGCCACTAAGTGGCAAGCAATGCCTCTGTGGCCACAAGTGGCACAAAGGCGGCTTGTTGGGGCTCGCCCCAAACCCGTATCTTCGGGCCAACATGGCCCGAAGTGTCAGCGTCGCTTTGCTCCTTATTTTCATAACCTTAACGCTCCTTTTCCTGCTTTCTTCCCGGCTCGGTGTAGCCCATCAGAGTGTCAATGTTCGCCTTGATCGTGATAATCTCCTGCATATCCCGTCGTGCCTTCTGGTATTCTCCATAGAGCTGTTTTTTCTTTGCTGTGAGCTTGCGGCCTTCCTCCTTCAGCACATCCATTTTAGGGAGCTTCGCCCCGCCCAGCAGAGAGCGCATTTCCGCTTGTGCAGCCCGGTACAGTTCAAGGTCGGCCTCATGCTCCGCAAGGAATTTCCGGCTGTACTTCGTCGCCTTATACTGCTCAAAGACCGGACGGGTTTTGGCATACTGAACCGTTGCGGCCTTTAGCCCAGCATTGGTTTTCATGGCCTGTTCCGTCTGCTTGATCTGCTCGGAAATGGCATGGAAACGGTCTGCCGCCTCGGTGGCTTTCTGTGCCAACTGCTCATAATCGGTCAGTCCATTGTCCTGTATATAGGCAAGGGCAGCGGCCATCTGCTTAATGTTAAATACCTTCGCCCAGCGTTCATATCCCGGCCCCTTACCGGCAGCCAGCTTTGCTTGAATATCCACCGCCAGACTGATTTTCCGCTCCGAGCGCCCGGGGCGTTTTTCTTTGTCCTCAATGGCGGCCAGAACATCTTGTAAGTCGTAGCCGTCCCCCAGCGTGGAGGCCCGCAGACGGGTAAAGCGTTCTTGTCCCTGCCCGGTCAGCCGGAAACTGATACCGCCGCCCCGAACCTTCTTGACCTCATACCCGGCCCGCTTCATCAGATTGAGAAATTCGTCCAGATCAGCGGGGCGTTCCGCCAGTGCGGTATCAATAGCAAGGCGCAGTCGGTCCTGATAGGAAAGCGGCCCTTTCCGGTCTTTCTGCCATTCTCCATAATTCCGATACTTGCCCTTGCTCCGGAGCTTCGGGTTCTCTACAATGGACAGCCCGTTTTCAAGGCACAGCCTGTCAGAGAGCCGCCGAAGGGCGAAGCTGGAGCCCCAAAAGTTTCGGAATTTCCGGGTGCAGTCAAGGGTGGTGGAGTTGTAATAAATGTGACAATGGATGTGCTGCTTGTCGGTATGTGTGGTAACGATAAAAGCGTGCCGCCCCTTTGTCCAACGCATAGCCAGCTCATAGCCGATACGGTTCGCCTCCTTCGGGGTGATCTCGCCCGGATAGAAGGATTGTCGTATCTGATAGCACAGCACATCATTTTCTTTTTTCTGTTCCCGACCCGTCATAGCGGCATAGCTGGCCTTTGCCAAAAGGAACTCGTCCGCCACGGTGGCCGGATCACATTCATAAGCGGAGATATACTTTCCGCTTTCTGTTTTCTCCGGGTCCTTGCCATAGTCCAGACAATCCCGGATAGCCTCGGCAATCGTTTCGCCTTCGCCCGCATGGCGCTGTAACAAAGTTGTGGTAGCCAAAAATCATTCCTCCTTTCCATGAGAAAGGGGCGGCCCATTCAGACCGCCCCGACTTCGGGCCAGTATGGCCCGAGGCTGCTTAACTTGCCAGAAACCGGTACAGAGCGGATTTGCCTCCGTCCAGCGCCCAAAGAAGGGAGCCCGCCGCCGCTTGCAGTCCATACGGCGAAAGAAGGAAGGCAAGAAACAGAAATACAATCCCGCCTATGGGCGTCGGCGTGAAAAAGAGAGCGACACCCAGCACCGCAAAGATCACAGAGGCAATCGTCAGCAGGACGGCACAAATATCAAACAGGAACACCAGCAGAGCCGCCAGAAGGGACAACGCTAAAGCAAAGGGAGCAACCAATATTTTCAGCAGTATCTTCATCTTCAAAACCTCCTTTATCTATCCTTTCTACCTCTATTTTATCATGCCTGCCCGGGGACATAAATGTTGCGAAAGATTAGTGAATCCTGTCCCCAAACTTCGGGCCAGTATGGCCCGAAAACAGAAAAAGCAGGACACATTCATGTCCTGCCGAATTTCTGTTATTCTGTTTCCTGCTGCGGGCAATCGGGAACTGTCAGCAGCGAAGTGTCGATAACAATATCCTCTGCTGGTTTCAAGAGCTCTGTCAAATCGTGCTGCCGTCCCACGTTGGTCACATCAATTTTATTCACGCATATTCCAATCCACGGAAACTGTCTGCTTAATTCATCCATCAAGTCATATATATCAGCAGTTGCCAGCTTATCATCCGATATGTAGCCGGAGCCTTGACGGTGAGAAAAACGATGCCGTTTGAAGAACCGGCGCAAGTCGTCATACGCCTGCCGGTAATTGGCTCCGGGGTAATGCTCTTTTAATTGATGGGTGTCCAGATCAAAATTTAAGGCTTTGAAATATTTTCTCTCCAAAACTCAAGCCCTCATTGCCGTTTTTTCCTGATAGTGGGTCAACAGATCTTCTTCATTGAAATCATCTGGACTGTCAGAATCGTCACTGTCACAAAGACGCCACACAGAAACATTATCCATGAACCATGTCTGCCGCTTCAAGGTATTGACGATCCGGCCGAACAGACTAAAATCCCTCGCTCTGCCGCAGTCACGGAATACCAAAGCGCCGGAACCATCCTCCATACGGGGAAGGCCCACGGTTTGGAATGTATGATTGATTGTGTTGTAAATGCCATCCAGCCGGTACTTATTTTCGGCTGTGATTTTATCATCATTCATGCGAATAACCATTTTCAGCATGGTATCAGCCTCCCTTCTTAAATTATTATATCATTATAGAGCTGGTTCTACAATCTTGAAAATCTGAATTTTTTATGACGGGCTTCGGGTCATGCTGGCCCGAAGTGATAAAAAAAGAACAGGGCGGCAAGCCCCGCAACGGAAGCCTGCCGCCCTCGTCTTACTTTGCCACCAGCTCGGAAAGCTCCCGCAGCACCTTTGACACCTCGCCCCACAGCTTTTCATAGTCCCGCTTCAATCCGTCGATTTCCTCCGGGTACACGCCATAGGTATGTGCGTGTATGGCAACCTGATTGAGATTGTTGGAACAGCGCCGTTGCAGAGAGATCAACTCTTTTACAGGTGCAAGGTCGATGTGCAGGATATACCCGTTCAGAGCCATTTTCCGCACATAGGCCCCGGCGTTGGAAATGCCCGCCTCGGCCATCCGTTCATGGATGGCTGCCAGCTCGTCCGGCGTTACCATGACGTGCAGATGGACATTCCGCTTGCGGTTCTCCATCAGCGTTCCAGCTCCCGGCCTTTCCGACGCTCTTTGGGTTCCTTTACCTTATCAAGCGGTTTTGCGTCCAGCTCCGGGGGCGTGGGTGGGATGGGCGTGTTGTTGGGTACGCCGTCGATCATGTTGCAGTTCTGCTCCGTGGAGAGCTCGGCGGTTTTCAGATAGTTGTCTTTTTCGTGCATGGCGTTCCTCCTTTATCGTTCCTCATGGTTTTTATGGCTCCGCTTCTGGCCGGGCTCCTTCGGGGGTTCCTGCCCTCTGGTTCCTTCTTTGAGCCGGGCGGTAATGGATGGGCGCACCCTGTCAGGATTGCCCGGTGCTGGTTTCAGTTCATAATCCTCCATCTGCTTTTCGGTCAGCGGCTTTGCGTAGGTCAGTTCGCCCCATGCCATCAGCCTGCCGTCTGCCACAGGACGCCGCCTGTCGTCATCGTAGTTGACGATGGAAAGGGGCTGGTTATCCGGCGGCTTCGGATAGGTGCCTATGTCTACGGGGCGCTGGGTGGAATAATAGCGGTAAACGCCCTCCGGTCCCAGCTCGGTATGCTTGACCGCCGCATGGTAAAGCTGCTGATAGTCGTCCACCCGGCGGTCAAAGTCCTTCTGCGCCCACGCCTGACTGTTTCCATAGCGGCCCCAGTAGTAATCCCGATGGCCGTTTTCCCCCTCGGTAAACTGCCAGGTCACAAAGGGGCTCGGCGCTCCCGGATTATGCCCCAGCGCAAAGCCGTGTCCGGTTTCAAAGGTGGCAGCTTTCAAAATCACATATCCTTGTACTGTCTCCAAGAGATCCCTCCTTTCTGTGCCTCGGGCCAACATGACCCGAAGTGCTGGATGTTACGAAATAAGAGGGCAGACCGGGGAGGAATGTAATAAGATATTCCCACCCCGGAAACACCCTCCAAAAAGCCCGGAATGTCAAGCCTTTGGAGGCGGCAAATCGTAACAGCCGCCCGGCCTTTTCTCCCGCATTTTCCTCATGCGTTCCCGGCTTTTCCGGCGGTTCCCTTCGGCCTTGCAGGCGTCGGAACAGTAGGCTTGACGCCCCTCGGGCAAAAATGCCTTTCCGCAGACCGCACAGGCCCGCAGCTCCGGGGAGATGCCTTCCGTTGTCAGAGCCGCTTGAAGCTCCGGGTTAAGGGGCAGGACAGCCTCACGGAAATAACGGCAGTACGCCCCTGTCCAGCACTTGTGCAGCATATAGCAGGCACAGTCAAGAGGAAGGCACAGGCCGCTTTCCCGGTCATAGTTGGCGCACATCCCCGTGACCAGAGTGCGGATTTTCTTCTTCTCGTCACGGGTCAGCTCCCGGGCGTCCATTTATGACTTCGGGCCACGATGGCCCGAAGGGCGGGGCTCCACGATCAGCGCCCGGAACTTCTTCCGGCACTGTTTTTTCTTTCCTTTGCACTCCTTGTAGTAACGGCATCCCTTACAAGGGTCGTCATTGTCCCAGCCGGGGTGCGGTACTTCCTTCATCATTCGTTCAAAAGGGCTGCTTGTAAAATTCATTCTCATTCCTCCGTATCTTCCTCCCACGGCGGGGTATCTTCGTCCTCGGGTTCCTCTGCGATCTCCTCCAGCTCCCCGTCCTCATATTCGCAGTAATCATCTTCCAAATCCGGGGCTTCATGCTTCGGCTTGTAAATCTTGAAATAGTAACCAATCCAACCGCCGGCCAGCACCACCGCACCGATCAGGAGCAGAGAGAGAAGGGGGCTATCCTTTTTCTCCGGCTCGGGTTCCGGTACTTCCTCTACCGGTTCGGTGGGCTTTGGCTCTGGCTCCGGGGTCACTTCTTTGGGTGGTTCCTTACCCTGTTCGGCAAGAGGCAGAAGGTCGTCTACGGTAACGGTATTGAGGAAATAGACGTTCTCGCTGGTTTTCTGTTTGTCGATCACCAGATAAAACACGCTCTCGTCTGCGGTGGTGATGGTGTAGAACTCCTTTCCATCCTCGTCGGTGGCGTTGTCCACCACGGTTCCCGTCCCGTCCGGAGTAAAGGGGTTCTGGGTTTCCGGCTCCGCTTCGGTTTCCACCGGGGCGGGAGCTGTCTCCGGCTGCGGCTCGCTGCTCTGTGCATAGGCCGGGACCGTAAAGATCATGCAACACAAAAGGCTGGCAGCCATCGCCGCCAGCCTGCGGTATTTAGTTTTCTTCATGGGCTGTGTCCTCCTTTCCGGGTTCCTCCGGCTTCGGGTCAGTATGGCCCGAAGCGGTAAGGCTGTTTTTGGGGTCATTCAGAAAAGCCATAAGCTGGGCGGGCGTCAGTTTGAGCGAGCGCACCGCCTGCACGATCTGGCTGTTTTCTTCCTCCTGTTTCTGCTTTTCCAGCTCCCGGATTTTGGCCTGCCACTCGGCAGCCTTCTCCCGGGCTTTTTCCAGTTCCTTATCGAGCTTGTCGATCTTGTTCATGCAAGGACTCCTTTCCTCTGGCTCACAAACGCCCGAAGGCATAGAAATGTGTCTGCCAGTAGCTTGAATTGATGTTTGCGTATTGGATGGGGGACCCACAATGGAGCATCATCCCGTTGCCCACATAAATCCCCACGTGGGACACAGGCACTCCACTGTCATAGGTTCCTGTGAAAAAGATAATATCGCCGGGCTTTGCCTCGGAGGGAGAAATGATAGCACACTGGTTGTAAATGCCCTGCGCCGTGGTACGGGGCAGGTTGTGGACGCCGCTGGCCGTGTACACCCAGCAGACAAAGCCCGAACAGTCAAAGGAGGTGGACGGGCTGGAGCCGCCCCACACATAGGGCCAGCCGATGTACTTTGTGGCTTCTTCCATGAGCGCCGCAAAAGCCGGGTCATCCAGTGCCTCGCCGGGTATCTCATAGCTGGGGCCGGTATCTTCGCCGCCGTTGTAAATCCCTTCCCACAGATAGGGCTTGTTGCCTTTAAGCTGCTGCATAACGGTGTAGATTTCCCGCTGCTGTTCGTTAAGCCTCGGCAGGATCACGGCGGGCAGCGTTTTGTTTGTGAGGGTCACATTGAGAATGTAATACTCATAGGGGACTTCCTCGGTGGTGGTTTCCCCGGTCTCCGGGTCGGTGCTGGTTTCGGTGCGGTAGCGTATCTCGACTTCCTCCGTCAAGGTCAGTTCATACTGTGCCTCGAAAATCTCCCGCAGTTCGTCCTGCACCTGTTCCTGGAAATACACATGGTACTTTGCCGAGAGATAGGACGCCAGCTCATAGGGGTTATGGCCGATCTCGTCCACGGAATAGCGGTACTCGTCATAGCCGGGATGGGTGCTTTCGATGTTCGCTACCGTCTGCACCAGCTCATTTTCCAGCGCCGTGTAGTCCTCGTCCACGCCCAGCAGGTCCGTATCCTCCGAGGCGTAGGAGGTTCCGGATAACGCATTGGCAAGGCCGCTGCCAAGCGTGGGAAAGATGGAGCTTACCGCCGACACAAGAAAACAGAGCAGCAACAGCAGGAGCAGGACCAGCACCGCCACAGGATGACGGGTCACAAACTGCGCCGCTCGCCGGGTCGCAGTTCCCGAAGCGGCAGCGGTTTTCTTTGCGGCCTTTGCGCCCTGTTTTGCAGCCGCCTTTGCTTCTTTGGAATACCGGCGTTTCAGTTTCCATTTCTGCTGCACACGGGAAAGCGGATTGCTGGCAAGCTCCGGGTGCTCGGAGGCCATCTTCTGAAAATCCACATTGGCCCGGGCTTTTATGTCCTTCCGTTCCCACTTTGCCACCTTCCGGGCCGGGTGCTCCCGGTATCTCCGTTTGGCATACCGGGTCAGTTTCCGGGCTCCGGCCTCGGCCACAAGTTCCGACTTATGGGCTCCTTCCACACCCACATTTTCATGCTCAACTTCGTGGATTTTGTTGTGGAGATAAAACCATGCTTCGGTGCGGGCTCCCCGGACTGCCTTTTTTGCAAGCCCCGGCGGTTTCTTCGCTGCCCGTTTTGCCTCGGTCTTGTCCAGTTTCTCCCGGGCCTTTCCCAGCTTTTCCCCGGCGTGTTCCGCTTTTGCCTGTGCTTTCTGGTACTTATCCTTTTTGCGCCCAGCCTTCTCGGCGGAGCCCTCCGGCTCCTGTGCCTTGCCGGTATCCTGCGACCCGCCCGCTTCATCTTCCTGCCTCATGCGGTCAGAGGGACGGCTTTTCCGGCTGTCCTCTTGAAACTTGCCGTTTTTGGACTTCGGGCCATTGTGGCCCGAAGGACTGTCCTGCCCGGTATCCTCGTTCTCAAACCGCAGGCGTCGGGATGGTGCGGGGGAAGGTCCTTCCCGTTCAGCCGGCCCGGGGCGATTGCCCCCGGTATCCTCCGTCGGCCCCGGCCTCTGAAAATTCCGTTTGTCCGGTTTCTTTCCGATAATGTATCCCTCCTTTCCAAACCTCGGACCATCATGGCCCGAAGTGTGTTATGCCCGGTTCATTTCCTGTTTTTTGTCCTCCGGGCGGGTGGTCATAATGGCGTACAGCTCGGTATTCTGCGGGAAGCGGTCAACAAACGGGATGGTGGTGTTCCCGAAGAACAGCAGCCCTTCGCCGGAATTGGTATGGGTCACATAGGAAAGCTGGTGGGGACTGATCCCAAGCTGTTTGGCTAAAATCTGCCGGTCGCCCTGTGCCTGCGAGAGCAGCACAAGGAAGTCCGAGTTTTATAGTGATAGGTAAGCCCCTGATATCATCTCAGGCTTTTCCCCCACTTCACACCGTGCATGCGACTTTCACCGCACACGGCGTTCCATCGGTTAGTAGATTTCGTTGTCTAAACAATCAAACCTGTCATAGAAATACTGTGTTGTGTTGATTAGTGAGAGATTAGATTAACGGCAGAGACGCCAACTCACGGAGCGTATTTACCTTTTTGAGCTGGCTCTTGTCAAGCTGTAGGAGTTCCAAATATTTTGCGATTGTATCTGCATTGATGGCATGAATCAACTTGTGTACAGAATCCTTCACTAAAATAAGATTCCCATAGGAATCATCGCCTCCAAGATACCGGGGCAGTTTGTGATGACAGTGAATCTCATGTGTACTTGAGAATTCTTCACCGGTAACAGCACATTTTCCCCATTGAGCAGAGAATAGTGATATTCTGTTATCTGCATATTCCGCGCTATAGCCATAGGGTGGCTTCCGCATAAGCGAGAGCAGAATGGCCATATTGATTCGTAGGTTATTGTGAATGCCTTCCCGCCCCTCTGGAGTGTAGTAATTCCATGTTTTTTTACGGAATAAAGGATTCTTGTGTTGCGTGTAGCCAATAGGATATACTGGCTCATTTGTGCCTGCAACATATCGCATCATTTTGGATTTTCCAAATCGGCTTCTTTCAAACTCAGTCAATTCCCGTCCGGTTTTAACCAATCGATTCCCGTTACGGGTACTAAGCCTATTTGTGAGCAGTGTCATAACTGCACGATTTAGTATTGCGCAATCATGGTTGATATGGGTGGCAATGCAGTAATAATTCTGCATTCCTGTGACCATACTGTTATAGAGCCTGATTTCACCCTGTTCTCCATAGATTTTTCGGGGATGGACAATCCGTTTTGCCTGTGTTTTCAGCTTCTGGCGCTTGTGGTCAAAATTCTTATCAGCGATGTATGAAATTACCACCAGCTTGTTGCCTTTCCTGTGAACTTTCATCTTGAACCCAAGGAAGTCTGAGTAATGATTTCTGACATTGATAATCCTTGTTTTCTTTTCTGAGATTTCCAGTTTCAGCCTTTCTCTTAACCACTGTATAACTGCGTGCATTGTCCGTTCAGCAGTATCTTTCGTTCTACAGTAAATCCGAAAGTCGTCCGCATATCGAACAATGAACATCTCTTTGAGGTTGGACTTTTTCGCCTGTCTGTACCCGTTTTCAGGTCTGACATTTCTTTTGCATATCGGACTCCATTGCCATTGGCTTTCAACCCAGTGGTCGAGTTCGTTAAGAACGATGTTTGCAAGGAGTGGAGAAATGATTCCACCCTGTGGTGTTCCCTTATCAGGCGTAATAAATGTTCCGTCCTCAAGTTTTATCTGTGCTGTCAGTATTCTCCGAAGCACAAATATAAGCGCCTTATCGTGAATCCCCATTGCCCAAATCTGCCGAATCAGCTTTGCATGGTTCACATTGTCAAAAAATCCTTTAATATCGAATTCAATGACATAGTGCAGGTTTGCTTGCTGTAACAGTTTATAACTTCTGGCGATAGCGTTTTCTACGGAATGGTTCGGTCTAAAGCCATAGCTGTTCTCACTGAACTTAGCTTCACATACCGGCTCCATTACCTGCTTAATACATTGTTGGATTAACCTGTCCCAGATGCATGGAATGCCTAAGGGTCTTGTCTTGCTCGGGTCGTATGGCTTCGGTATCTCCTTTCGCCTGACTGGCTTAGGACGATAACCATGCTCACTTCCGTTTACAATAAATCTCACTTTTTCAACTACTTCATCAGGGGAGCACTTTCCAATGTCCCTGATTGTGAGTTTATCTGTTCCACACGTTTTACTTCCTGTGTTTTTCTTGATATTTCTGTATGCCAGCAGAATGTTTTCCCTTTGAAGGACGATAGACATGAGGTCTGTAAACACCTCACCATTCTTACTGGCAGCATATAGATTATCGAAGGTATCTTGCATTCCGTAATACTCGTTATGTCGCAGATTTTCCTCACATAGCAGTTGTTTCTTTTTTCTGGTCATAAGGCATCACTCTCCTTTCGCGGGAAAGTGTCCCTTTTTGTCTTACTCGTAATCCTTATACGATTGAATGACAACAATAGTTTCTAACCGACTAAAGCCCATTCCTCAAGCCCGCCTTTTTCGTTGGGCTGTCATAGGTTCGAGCTTCGCTTTTCAGCACAGATTAAGCGGCTTATATGATTCGTCCGCAGATTGCTTATGAGCAACTCTGTACCTTTCCACGTTCCGATAACCCTATCTGTACATATATCCTTAGGTGTCCGCTATAGTCCTGTCAGCTTGATTGTGCCTGTAACACAATACGGAATTTCATATTTTCGATTTTTACTTTACCGCACTGACCCACATTTAAGTGTCCGTACATTTCTATACGGTAAACATCTAGACCCGTACATTCGCGGTTTTCGTCAGTCCGTCGTAGACATTCTCACCATAGATATTTTATAGACTCCCGGCGTGTCATCTGCATACAGTACCTCTACTGCACTTTCGTCAGCCGTGTTGCCACGCTGTTACGACAAACTTCCGCCGACTTTATCGAGCTCCAGACTCCAGCCATTACAGCCGAAGCCGGTCGAAGTATCAGAGTAGGCATTTCAGGGCGTTACTCCTTCATTCTACCTATCGGGTTATCAGTTGTTGCTCATCCCTGCCGAGATAAGCCCGACGCTTTTAGCATCACATGGCCATAAGTCTATGAAGTATTACCCTCATAGCGTGATGTTTGTGCGTCAACGTGTCGCACCAAAGATGTTCTCGATCTCCGGGCTTGCCAGAAAATCCTTCACGTTCTGCGTTAAAGCACTCGGAACGCACCCTTTTTTTCGCAGCATTTTCCAGATCGCCACACAATAGCTTGCTGTCAGACGGTCACGGAGCAGCACATGAAATTCGTCAAAGTAGCACCATGTAGCGATACCGCGGAGGAAATTCATGGACACCTGCGAGTTTACCAAGTCCTGCATAATGAGCATGGCAATCGTCCGAAGCCCGGCACCCAGCTTTTTTAAGTCAAGGCATACCAGACGGCGGTTCAAATCCACGTTGGTTTCATGGTTGAACACGTTAAGGGAACCGGACACATAGATTTCAAGAGCCGTTGCCAGCCGCACCGCCTCGCCCTCGGGCTGGGAACAGAGCAGGTCATAGAGGGTTTGGAGGGTCGGCATTTTCGCCGTTTCCGGGTCCTGCAAATGCTCCCGGTACATCTGGCGCACACAGCGGTCAATGACGGTCCGTTCCACCGGCTGTAAGCCGTCCTTGCCGCCGACGATCAGCTCCATCAGCGACAGGATAAAGTCGGCTTTCAGCGCCATCGGGTTTTCCTCGTCGAAGCTCAAATCAATGTCCATCGGGTTGATGTGGTGGGGGCTGTCCGGGGCGATCTCGATGACCTGACCGCCCAGCCGCTTGATAAGGGGCGAATATTCGCCCATCGGGTCAACCACAATGATCCGGTCACGGGTGGCAAGGAACACGTTCACAAGCTCCCGTTTTGCGGCAAAGGATTTGCCGGAGCCCGGCACGCCGAGGAACAGGCCGTTGGGGTTTTTGAGCTTTTTCCGGTTTGCCATGATGATGTTATGGGAAAGTGCATTGAGACCGTAATAGACGGCTTCGCCATCCATGCGGAGCTCCTGCGTCATAAAGGGAACGAAAATGGCCGTGGAGCTGGTGGTCATGCCGCGCTTGATCTCAATGCCGTTATGGCCCAGCGGAAGGCTGGAAAGAAAACCATCCTCCTGCTGGAAGTCCAGCCGCTTCAAGGTGCAGTTGTATTTCTGGACGATACCCGACACCGTGAACAGGTCATTGTCCAGCTCCCGGCGGGTCGGGGCCATGTTTACCACAAGGAAGGTCAGCAGGAACATTCTTTCATTCCGGCTCTGTAAATCTTCCAGAAGGGTCTTTGCGTCGTTGCTGTATGTTACGAGGTCGGGCGGAAGTATGTCCATGTCGTACCCTGACCGGGCTGCCTTCTTTTGTTCCTCCACCTTCATCTTGTCAATGTCGGAGACTTTGGCCTTGATGGATTTTACGGCGGCGGCCTGATCGACGGTCTGGATATGGAGGGTGATGGTCATTTCCGCATCCATTTCCAAAAGCTCCGCCAGCAGCTTGTCCGAGAGCTCCGAGGCTAAAATCTGCAAGTAGGAGGCAGCGCCCCAAGTCGTCCCCACCCGGAACAGACGGCTGAAACGGAAGTCGAAGCTGTCCGGGGCGATAAAGTCTTTGGTGGAAAGCCCGGTTTTTGGTATCATATCCCATGAAAACCGGAAGGGGGAGCCGCTGCCGGGGTGGAGCTGCCCGTGAAGAAGCTCCAGCCGTTCCAGCCCCGAAAGGGAGCGGCACTTGACGCCCAGCTTTTTGAAGTTCCCGCAAATGTCCGCCTCTACACGTTCCAGCCTTGCCCTGGCGGTGGGAAGGTCGTCCACGTTCACGCCGAAGGTCAGGAGCTTTGTGCGGACAATGCCGTTGTTGCTTTTGGCGATCTGGTTTTCCAGCATTTCCACATACTCACACCGGACGCTGTTGTAATCGTCATCCTGCATGGGGATGTTCACGCTGTACCGGCTGCCCGGGCGGCTCCGGTGGTTGAGGAAGGAAAGCTGGAACGGAAGGCTGCTGTCAAAGTAGTTGAGGCAGGCGCTCCACCCGTCAAAGATGGCCGCCTGATCTTCGGACTGTGCGAGCTGGTAGTTGATGTCCTCGTATTCAATGGTTTTGGTGTAATAGCGGTCCGCTACCCGGCACACCCCGTCCCGGTACATTTCCCGGTAAGGGAGTGTCTGCTGGGCAGTGGTTGGAATGTTCTTTCCTTTCGTGAACAGGCCGAGAAGGCCCTGCTTTTCAGGCTTTCTGCCTGCGGGCATTCCGGCCCTTTTTCTGTTTCGCAATCGGCTGCGCCTCCTTTCTGGCGCTAAACAGCGCATAGAAGTTTTCGGTTTCGTAAGGCCGCACACGGGGATAAAGGAACCGGGTGCGGATGATGTTTTTCAGCACTTTTTCCAATGGCAGACCGTCCCGCTCATACATAGCCAGAAAGAAAAACGGGAGCATGAGGCTGATCATCAGGAACATAGCGGCGCTGTTCCCGATACTTCCACGGGAAAGCAGGTAGGCCGGGAGCCCTACCGCCGCCGCGCCGGAAAAACAAACAAGCTGGCGCTTCGTCAGATTGAAGGCCAGCTTTGTCTTAATTTTGGAAAGGTCTTTTGGTACTGGCACATAGGCCATTTGGGTACACCTCCTTTACTGCTTCGGGCCAGTATGGCCCGAGGTTATCTTGCGGCCTCTTTGGCCGGGGCTGTGCTGCGGGCAGCTTCGGCGGCTTCTCGTCCGCTCTGCCTTGCCCGCCAGTATTCGGGGTTGTATTGCCGGATGGACTGATTGAGGTTTTCCTCAAACTGCTCTTTGTCCTTAATGCGGTCAGGGATGTTCCACAGCTTTTTATCCAGCAGTTCCCGGAGCACTACGCTTTCCTGTGCGTCCTCCTCATAGCAGATATAGCCCTTATCCTTGAAGCCGCATTTTTTGGCCGCTGGGGAGAGGACGGCGGCTACCTCGTTTGCCACCATCGTTCCGCCGTGGCTGGCGGTAGATACCAAAAACACCCCCGGACAGAGGGTTTCACAATTCTGCACCTCGCCCCACGGGGAACTTTTCGGCGCATGGAACATTCCGCCCGTCCGGTTCCGGTCCGCCTGCATGAGCGCCGCCTTTTCTAAGATGGCGCGAAGTTCCGGGGAAAAATAGGCATATTCCCGAAGGACACGGGCGGCCTCCCCGCCGCAGGCGTTCATCAACAGGGTATAGGCGTCGCTGTCCGCTTTGGTACAGCGGCCCAGCAGTTTTCCGTCGTAATAGCAGGCCGCGTCATAGCCCGTCCGTTTGCGTGGCATGGTTCCCGCCTCCTTTCTGCTTCGGGCCAGCATGGCCCGAGGTCAACGCTCTGCGCTGCGGCTGAGCTTTTCCTTCGGAGGCCGTTCTGCCTTTGCCTGTTCGGCAGCCGCTTTTCCAGCTTTGAGCTGGTCGCTGATGGACGCACGCCCCACAGAGCCGCGCTCCGCCATCTGTTCCAGCTTTGCCTCATAGGCTTGCAGAACAGCGGTGTTGAGCTGTTCCCGGAACTCCCTTGTGACAGGGTAGGCCATATCCCGGTAGCCGCCTTTACCGTCCGGCTGGCTGGGCATCCCAAGAAAGAGGCCCTTGCTGCCCTGTACGATTTTCAGATTTTCCACCACAAAGCAGTCATTGAATTTCACGCTGGCAAAGCCCATGAGGTTTTTCACAGGTTCGATGACCCGCACGCTTACATCCAGCTTTATAGGGGCGGCTGGTGTTCCGCCCGCAGTTTTTTCCTGCATGGATTTCTCCTTTCCGCTTCGGGTCAGCATGGCCCGAAGCTGTTACAAGTTTACAGTGCTTTCAACTTCGTTTCCCCACACGTCCCATCCGGGCTTTTTTTCTCTGGCGAACAATTCCACTCGTGGTATATCGCCCATCAGTTCTACAATTTTCTGTCTGGCCTCGTCCGGCTTTTTGCTGTGGCGCTCTATCGGGGAAACAATAAGCTGATGGACACCAGCAGACTTACGCTTCGGATGTCCTTTTATGGCTAAAAGACAAATTTCTGCATTGCCTCTGGTCCAGTACCCCAGACCGTAGAACCATGAGTAGGAGCGCCGGTTCCTCTTTATCCATACAAAAGCCACAGAACGATAAGAAAAGCCCCATGCTTTAATGACCTTTAAGGCTTCCGGCAGTTGCGGGAATGTTGCCCACAGAAACAGAACGCTGTCTTTTGCAGCCAAGTCGGCTACCGGAAGGGAACAGATTTCTTCAATACTCATAGTGGGATAATGAAGCTCTGCTGATCCCTGCCTGTTTTTCTGTTCATACCGCCACGGTGGATCTGCATAGATTATTGAAAATTTTTCTTTCGGCATGATCCTCCTTTCTGCTTCGGGTCAACATGGCCCGAAGTCTCTTAATGGCAGCCGAAGATGGATTTTGCAAGACTGCCTGTTTTGAATAAGGTAAAACACAGCAGCACTGTATATCCCACGCAGCCCCAGATCGCCCCGATGGGGTCGCCGTCGGTGGCGATACTCTGGATCAGCACCGCATAGATGGCGACACAGACTAAGATCAATAGACCTTGAAAGCCCACCGCAAAGAGGGAGCGGAAATAGTTCTGCCCCATGTGCCCGGTTTCCCTGTTGGGGACGGTGGCAAACGGGATAGGCGCTAAACTTGTGAGTAGTAGGGTAAGAACCCGGCGCCTTACCATATCACTATGGTAGGTTTCCGAGAACTCCCCTCCGAACCGGACTTACACCTCTCAGCGTATCCGGCTCTCCAGATGTCAGTCTAATTTCCCAGCGTGTAACTTATCGTGACAGTAGACGCAGAGTGCCATTGTCTTGCGCTTACGCCCAATCATGGCGATTTCCCATTGTTTTCTGCCACTTAAATCTTTGAGTTTTCGTACATGGTGTATTTCAAGCGGCACATTTTCTGCGCCGCACCACTCGCATTGGTTCGCTTGCAGTCTTTTAATCAGGCTGTTGCGTCCATAATTCTCAACGGCTCGTGCTACTATATCGGGATTTCCGCTTTCTACTTTGGTATTCCGGCGGAAACCGTCATTGTAGAACAGCACTTTTCCCACCTTGCCGTTTTTCTTCGGATACTCCACAACAAAATCTTTCCCTTGACGGTACTTGCGGATAATTCTGCTGATTCGTGTCCGATATTTTCCAGCAAAGGTTTTGAGCATACTGTATCTCATTACATAGTAGAAGTTATTGAGTACAGACACGTTGTTTGCAAGTCGGTAGTAGTTATACAATCCATGAATTTCTGCGTTGTACTGGTTTAAGATTTCCAAATCGTCCAAGTGCAACAGGCGAGTGCGCCGGACAGGTTCCCAAACCTCTTTGTTTCCATTTTGTTTGTCGTATTTAATCTTGAGGGCATTGTAGGAGAACAGTCGTTTTACCCACTTATCATGGGGAACATAAAGTAAGACTTTTCCATTGTTTACCCGTCTGGTAGCCCCGGTTTTGGTCTTTTTGTTGTGTTCGCCTTTGGCGATTGTGACCTCATATCCCAAGAACTTCGCAGCGTCGTGTCCATGAGTAATCAATGTCTTTTCCTCGGACATTTCCAGATGGAGTTTGTCCCGGATAAAGCAGCCTACATCTTGTTTAATCTGTTCTGCGTCCTCTTTGCTGCCGATAACTCCAATTAAGAAATCATCGGCATATCGGATATAGCAAATCCGTTTATAGCTATCGTCCATCTGGTCGCTATACGGCATAGATTTCAGACTACGCCGCAGTTCCCGGATTTCTGCAATTAAGCCCTCTTTTTCTTCCTCGCTCATTTTAGAGAGATTTCTTTTAAGCCTTTGTTCTTTCCCCCGGCAGACATCCAGCTTCTTCTTGAACGCAGGATTGATTTTACGGCGGTTTCCGCAGTTGAATTTCTCTGCATACTCTGCCATATAACTGTCCAGTTCGTTCATGTAGATGTTTGCAAGGATTGGGCTGATGATGGAGCCTTGCGGAGTACCGGAATAAGTATTGTGATAATTCCAATCCTCCATATATCCGGCTTTCAAGAACTTCCAGAGCAGACCGATGAAATATTCATCTGCAATCCGCTTTCGCAAAATAGCAATCAACACATGATGGTCTACGTTGTCAAAACAGCCCTTTATATCTCCCTCAACGAACCACTTTGTCCCCGTAAAATATTTCTGCACATATTTGAGTGCCGTATGGCAGCTTCTGTTTATACGGAAACCGTGGGAATAGTCGCTAAAGGTTGGCTCATAAATACTCTCTAAGATGAGCCGCACCACCTCCTGTATCAGTTTATCGTCGAATGACGGTATCCCCAGAGGACGCATTTTCCCATTGGATTTCGGGATATACGTTCTCCTTGCCGGGTTAGGCTGATAACTAAAATCCCGCATCTTTTCAATGAGGGCGTTTATCCTTGCCATTCCCATTCCGTCAATGGTTTTGCCGTCTGTTCCGGCTGTCATGTTGCCTGGTTTCGCCTGTATCCGCTGATATGCCAGCAGATAGAATTGTGGATTGTACAGGTTGCGGTATAACCGCTCGTACTTGTAACTCTTGTTACACGCCTTGGATTTTAGGCTTTCCAACACATTTTCAGGACTTCTCATAATGCCTCACGCACCTTTCCTTTTTATGAATTGGTTGACATCCTGCCTCCCTTCGCCATGTAGACGGCTTTCCCGCCCTCGGACTACTACGGAGGCTCCGTTGCCATGCCGGATATTCAGCGTCATCTTTCTTGGGTTTTTACCCCTTGAAATTTATCGCCTTGCGGCATTACGCATAGCCGGATAGTTCCGGCGTTCCGGTTTAGGCAATCTCCAGTTAGACACTTTGGGAAAAGCGTATTGTGATGTCGGTAGTGGGTTTTCGTCCTTTTCCGCTTACTGCGGCTGGCTGTCATAAGTATCGTGCGGTCTGTGTTTACCTGTCACATTCCGCTATGACATACGGCGAATACAACCATCCTGCGCCGCCGGGTCGAGTATCCCGCCTCGGACTGCCCTTAAAGCAGTTTAGCCTTGCTCCTCATTCACAATGTTGCGTCTTGCCGCTCAGTCGTGGGTAGATGGTTTTCCCAACTTGCGATTTTTCCGATACGCTATTGTCCCCCTTGTGGTTTCCCTCCGGGGTAAATCGGATGACGCTAAAGTGACGCTTTTCACGTCTTTGATACTTTTCTTTACCGGCTTGCTAAAGCCGGGTTCCCAAAATGCCCGCACACCGCCTTTGGATGAAAAGCGGCGCTTCTGGACGCGCAATAAATTTCAATCATACGGCCATATACGATAACGAAGATCACGATGTTTAAGGCAATCATGGTAAGCTGGATCAGGAAGGACTGGAGCCAGAGTCCGAACAGAGGGCCTAACTCCATCGCCTCAAGCTCTGTCCGCAGACTGTCCAGCACATCCGGCGTGATCTCTGTCCCGTTCTGGATAATGCCCGCTGACTGCTGGATCACATGCTGGCTCACATCAAAGACCGCCAGCACGATATTAAAGGTATTCGTCAGGATCATCACAGCCACAAAGGTTTTGAACACCCACTTAAAAAACATCCATGTGTCAACTTCATGGAGGTTGTTGCGTTCTATAAGCATCTGTATCAGCTCATAAGTCATTACAAAAGTGAGGATGACCCCGGCGATTGGCAGAATGGCAGTTTCAGAGATCTGTCGTATCATGGAAAAGACCCCGGCGTTCCAGTCCGCCGGGGTCGTGCCTACCTGTGTGGCGATCTCGCCAACGCTCTGATTGACGTTATCGAAAAGGCCGTCCAGATTTCCCATGATACCATCGACGAGCAGACCTTTCAGCCATTCAACGATTGCGTCGATGATAAAGTCCATACATCAGCTCCTTTTCTGGAAAAAGGGACAACGGGTAACACTTAGCTGAACAGGCCGGACAGCAGAGGGATAAGCTGAAGGCCGATCAGAACGACACCGCCGCCTGCCATGAGCTGCTTAATGCCCTGTGATTTTGCCGCAGGGTTGTCCGACCCGTAACCTTCCAGAAGGTTGATGACGCCCCACACCGCCAGACCGGCGCCAAGAGCCATGACCAGAATTTTAAGAATGTCGATTGCCTGATTGAAAAATTCCATATACGTTCCTCCATTTTGTTTGTTTGATGGTTTTGGGTACAAAAAAAGCCGCCCACATCGGCGGCGCTTCGGGCCATCATGGCCCGAAGTTACACAAACTCGTCGCTGTCCAGATCGTCGAAATTCAACAGGTCAGCTTCTTCGTCTATGTCGGAGCCGTCCACTTCGTACACCGTGTATTCGTCCTCCGGCTTTAGTCTCAATGGCCGGTGGCGGAACAGGCTTTCCAAGCGGAAGGCGTTTGTCTTTTTATCAAATTCGGCTGTGTACTTGTAATTCGGGTGCTTTTTCAAGTCATACTTCGGAGATAGGAAGGGCGGGAGCCCCCTAAGCTGCAAGATACATTTATCCCCGGGCATGGTGGTGATCTCGCTGGTGGTCATCAGTTCCCGGCCAAGCCGCTGCATATTTTGGCTGTAACTTTCAGACTGTCCCCGGCTTCGGCCCTCGGTCTGCATGGAGATGGTGGCCTTGCCCAGCCAGTTTTCCGAAATATCCTTTAGGGTGGAAGCCTCCCGGCCTCCGAGGAACACGATACTGTCCATGTTTCCCATGATGGTTTCGGAATGGTCTTTGTACAATGCCTTGCACTGGCTCATAGCCTGATAAAAGAGCGTCAGGCTGATCTCCCGGGAGCGGATGACGGCCACGATCTTTTCCAGCCCCGGCACCTGCCCGGTATTGGCTGCCTCGTCCCACAGCACCCGCACATGGTAGGGCAGACGCCCGCCATAGGTGTTGTCAGCCCGTTCACACAGAAGGTTGAACATCTGCGAAAAAGCAAGGGCAACCAAAAAATTGTAGGTGGTGTCCGTGTCGCTGATAAGGAAGAACAGCGCCGATTTTTCATCCCCCAGTTTATCCAGCTCCAGCTCGTCATAGGACATGATCTCCCTAAGCTGGGGAATATCAAAGGGAGCCAGCCTCGCACCGCAAGAAATCAAAATGCTTTTGGCTGTTTTGCCGCTGGCCAGCTTATATTTCTTATACTGCCTCACGGCGAAGTGCTGGGGGCTGCGTCGTTCCAGCCCGTCAAACATATAGTCCACCGCATTTTTGAAGGTTTCGTCATCCTCCCGGACTTCCATGCTGTTTATCATTTCCACCAGCGTATTCATGTTGCGTTCTTCCTCCGGCCCCTCAAAGACGATGTAGGCCACAAGGGCGCAGTACAAGAGGGTTTCAGCTTATAGTGATAGGTAATCCTTTGAAGTTATCGCCGGATTTTCCCCCACTCCACACCGGACGTGCGACTTTCACCGCATCCGGCGTTCCATCGGTTGTTTTCACAAGCATTTAATCAATCACCAAATGAAATGTTAGTTTTCTATTGCGGACAAACCAGCCTGCTGGCGCAGACTGTTCACTTTTAACATCAGTTCCTTTGTTGCCTTGAGCGTGTCGGCTATCTCTTTTAGCTCATTCTTAGGACACTCTTGCAGGAGTGGAAGAAATCTATTATGGAACAAAATCATATTTCGATAGCGTTCCTTGCCGCCCAATTCTGCCGGTGTTTTCAGCCAGCATACTATGTCAGCCGCATTTTCAAAGAGTTCCCCACTTAGCGCACATTTTCCACGTTGAGCCGAGAATAGTGAAATCCTGCTGTCAGTAAGTTCTGTGCTTCGCCCCATAGACGGTTGATTCCTCAAACCTGATAGAACAGATGAGTTCATACTTAGGTTCGTGTGTATCAATGCCCGTCCCTCTACCGTGTAACTGCAAACCGCCGCTTTCTTTGCCATCGGTATCTTGTTCTTGATGTATGCGATAGGGTAGATAGGTTGGTCGATTCCAGATACATACCGTATCATTGCCGACTTTCCAAACCGTTCTTTTTCGCTCTCGGTCATTGCGCCGCCCTCTCGAACAAGTCTGCACCCGGTTTCTGTATTGAGCCGATTTGTTAAAACTGTCATGACCTGTCTGTGGATTTTCCTGCAATCAATGCTGATGCAGGTGGCAAGTTGAAAATAATTCTGTATTCCCAGAACCATTGAATTGTACAGCCGTATTTCGTCCAAAGGTCTTTTTCCCTCTGGAGGTCGGGCAATTCGTTTCGCCTGTTCCACCAGTTTTTGCCTTTCCAGTTCCAACTTTTTGTCACAGATATGAGATTGCACGATGTACTTCCTGCTTTTCGGTCTGACTCGTATCTTAAACCCAAGAAACTCTGAATAGCGTTTTCTAACATTGACTATCCTTGTTTTCTCTGGCGATACCTCCAACCTCAGCCTCTCGGTTATCCATGCCGTTACAGCCTCTTTCGTTCTCAAAGCGTCCTCTTTATTCCGGCAGAAAATTCTGAAATCATCTGCATATCTCACGATATACATTTCTTTCAACCCTGTTTTCCTCATTTTGAGGAATGCCTTGCTCCGGTCAAAAGTAATCGAGTTTCTGATTTTCCTCTCATACCCGTATTCCTTTACAAGAGGGTGGTTCTGCCATTGGCTCTCAACCCATTTGTCCAGTTCATTCAGCACGATATTGGCAAGCAACGGTGAAATGATACCGCCTTGCGGAGTGCCTTTGTCTGGAATGAGTGTAGTGCCGTCTGGCATTCTAATCGGTGCTTTCAGAATCCGCTTGATAATAAAAATCAACTGTTTGTCGTGTATTCCCATTGCCCATATTTGCCGCATTAGCTTGCTGTGATTTACGTTGTCGAAAAATCCTTTTATATCAAACTCAATCACATAATGCAGGTTCATGCGTTGAAGCATGGTGTAAGTTTTCTGCACGGCGTGTTCCACGGAACGGTTCGGGCGAAAGCCGTAACTGTTGTCGCTGAATTTCGCTTCGCAGATTGGCTCTATGACCTGTTTGATACATTGCTGTACCAGCCTGTCCCAGATACAGGGAATACCTAACGGTCTGGTTTTTCCGTTTGGTTTCGGAATGTCTTTGCGTCTTACCGGCTTTGGGCGGTATCCGTGCTGACTTCCTGTGACAATAAACCTCACTTTCTCTGCAACTGTTTCGGGCGGTAAACACCCGATGTCACTGATGTTTTTGTTGTCTGTTCCTGCTGTGTAGCTTCCTCCGTTTGCTTTGATGTTCCGATATGCCAGAAGAATGTTGTCCCGGCTCAGAATTAAATCCATAAGGTCGGTAAAATTTTCTCCCTCCAAACTTCGATGATAGAGTTCATCAAAAACTGGCTGCATACCGTAATACTCGGCATGACGTAAGTCATCTACACATAGAGTTTTGTTTTTCTTTGGCATAAGGCATCACCTCCTTTTTGCGAAAGTGACCCTTTTGGTCTTACTCGAATCCTTATGTTGGATTGAATAATGCCTGCTTATCTCAACCGACTTGTGGCCATTCCTCCGTAGCTCACATAACGCAAGCACATCATAGGTTCGACCACTACTTTTCAGCAGCAGTTCGTCTGCTTATTGTTTTTCGTCAGACTATTCCTTGCGGAATCTGCTGCCTTTCCTCGTTCCGATAGTTCTATCTGTTCATACATACCCATAGGTTCCTGCTATAGACCTGTCGGCTTGCCTGTGCCTGTAACACAGCATGGTCGTTCGTAGGATCAATTTCTACTAAACCACACCGACTGCGCATTAACGCACCCACACATTTCTGCGTGGTCTTCTTTTAGACCTGTACATTCGCAGGTTCGTCAGTCCGCCCGCCAAAGCGAACATTCTAACCATAGGTATCTTATAGACTCTCGGCTTATAGGTAACACAGTCTGCCTCCAGACCGCTTTCGACCACTTTAGGCAGTGGTTACGGTTACTCTCAGCCTTTGTCATGGGGCTTCGTACACCAGCCATTACAGCTAATGCACGCCCATCAAGGGTAGGCGTTTCAGGGCGTTACCCCGTCATTCCACCTATCAAACTACCAGTTCTCCGAACAACGGAAAACCGTTGCTCGTGCGCAGACTTTTTACCGTCTGCGAACGAGTCGCACTAGTCCAGAACTCGTCGCCCTCCTTGCCGTCGCCTTTGGTGTTGGCGATCAGGGCGGTAACGAATTTCAAAACATCGCTTTCCGTCTTGATATAGGCCAGCGGATTGTAGTGCATGGATTTTGAAAAGTCGATACTGTTGAACACCCGCACCCTGTATTTCTCCCGTTGCAGAAACCGCCCGCACTGGTCGAGGGTGCCGCCCTTCGGGTCTACCACCACATACGAGGAATGGGCTTGAAGGAGCTGCGGGGTCAGCCAGAACCTTGTCTTTCCCGAGCCGGACGAGCCGATGACACAGGCGTTCAGGTTCCGGGCATTGGCGGGTATCTTCGGACGGGTGTTCATGGTAAGGAACTCCGTCCCGGTCAGAATGACATTGTTCTGAAATTTTGGGTCAACAAACGGCTTTATATCCTCCTTTGTTCCAAAGCGGGCGGTGCCGTATTCCGCATCCCGTCGGAATTTTTTCGCCTGCCTGATCTTTGACTGTATCAGCAGATACATCCCAGCCGCACCGGCAAGGCCCACCAGCAGGTCAATACCGCCCAGCCCCGGCCAGTAGGTTTCAAAGGCTTTTGGGAAGGTGTCGAGCATCCCCATGAGCTTTGTCCCGAAGTCTGTGCCGGGGGCGATCCGGTAGGCCGTCCCGATTTTGGAGAAAAACCAGAACACAAAGAGGTACGGCAGGTTTGGGAGCACATATTTTCTGATCTTGTCACTCAACGTCCGTCCTTCACCGCCTCTCTGGTCCGCTGCTTTTCCTTTGCCTGTGTCCTGATCTGCTCCGTGAATTTCCGAAGCTGACCGAGGATGGAAGCCTTGTCCTGCTCTTTGTTCAGCACCTTTGCGCTGTACTTCTGGAAGGCCGCCGTGATGGCGTCCGCCTGATTGGCTTTGAAAAACAGCAGGTAATGACCGGGGCTCACTTTATGGAAAGCGTAGTCCACATGGAACTCCTTCGCAATCCGGTCAAAATCCTTTGGAGCTCCCACATAGGGCATGGTGCTTTTGCCGCCATAGTGGTTCATCAGCTTTTTCACGCTCTGGCGTCCCTGCGGGGTCAGTGCCTTCCGATGGTGCTTTTGCACCGCCCGCGCTACCTTCCCAAGAGCGGCAGCCAGCACTTTTCCCGTGAGCTTCGTTGTCCTGATCGAAAGGGCAACTGTTTTTTGGTTTACTTCTTCCTGCATAAAACCTCCTTTCCGTCGGGGTCCCCGCTATCCGGGAGGCCCCCGTACAATCTCGGGGAACAGAAAACCTCGGGCCAATGTGGCCCGAGGCTTACCGCTCGGCATCCCTGCCGGACGGAGCTTTCTTTTCCGGCTCCGTCTGGACTTTTTCGCCCTGTTCCCGCATGGTCTGCAAGATAGAGGGCTTCTTTTGAAGCTGGGAGGGCTTTTCGCCGGACAGCGGCTTGATACATTCCAGCCGGTCAGCCGCCCGGATGGCGTTGTCCGTGAGCTGCCTCTGCCATGCGCCTACGCTGGGAGCCCAGCGAAAGCCGCTGCTTTTCAACTCGGCCCGGGTGTCCGCGTCAGGCTTTCCATCAAAGAATACCTGCAAGCGGTTGTCCTCCCGGTTCATCTCCACACGACCCCCGTCGAACTCCCAGCCGGAAAACTCCCGCTGCGCCTGTTTGGAAAGCTGTTCGATACGCGCCTTTACCCGGCGGATCTCCGCGTTGTTGTTGGTAAGCTGGTAGCTTTCAAAGGGCCTCGGGTCGCTCCGCCAGCTTGACGCCATGCTTGCTTTCAGCTTTTCGATCTGGTCCGGCGACAGCAGCGCACAGCCATCCAGTTTGCCATGCTTGCGGTAATAGGCGTTGACCTCCTTCATAATGAGCTGGGAGCGTTCCAGCCCGTCCAGCTTCTTCTGGAGCTTTTCAATCGCTGCCGGGTCATCGGCGCTGATCCCGCCCATGCCGGTACTGCGTATCTTATCCAGCAGCCCTTGAATATACCGCCATTCCTCCATGTTGCTGTCCCGAGCCCGGTTCTGTTTTTCCTTCTTTCCCACCGGGAAATTGGCAGGTCCGGCGATCATCACAGAGGGAACCCTTGCGTCAATGGCAAAGCCCTGGTTCATGTTTTCGGCCAGCTTGCGGGCGTAGGTGTCTAACAGATGGTCGATCTTCTCATGGTACATGGGGTCCACCCGGGATTTCTGCTTTTCCGCTATGGCGGCGGCCTTGTCCACCATTGCCCGGTATTCCGCCGTTGCGCTCCCTTCCTTGTAGTCGGAAAAGCTGTTCATTTCTTTTGCCCGGCGGGCGGCTCCTTCATTGATAGGGTAATAGTTGATGGTATGCACCTCCTTCATGCTTCGGGCCATGCTGGCCCGAAGTCTTACCGTTCTTCATGGGAAGGCCCCGCCTTGTCCTTTTTCGGAGCGGGCGGGGCTTCTTGAAACCGTTTGAGTGCAGCGAGAATGGAGTGGACAGGCTCGGCCTTTTCAGGATAGGCAAATATCCGGTGTTCCGGCGGAATGTCCTGCGGCCCGTGGTAATACTCCTTGAAGCCCTCCGGGACTGCCGACACATACCCACCGGGAGCGAATACGCCGCCCTCGTTGATACGCACATCCCGCCCGTATGCTTCATAATCGAAGTAGTTCTGAATGTGCTCCGGTATGTCGATAGTCCCAAGCTCGTCGGCGTAAAGACGGCCCAGCCCTTCATCATCGGAAATATCCGGGTAAAAGCGGTAAAGGTCAAGGTTCTGCGTCAGGTTTATCAAATCCTTCACGCTCCGTGTGTGGTTTCCCAAGACAAGAGCGGCTTCAAAGGTTTCCAGTCCGCCCTTATCCCGTACTTCCAGCAGGGCGTGGCCCAGCTCGTTCAGCTCGTCGATGTTCTCACATTCGTAGAGATGATCGTAGAGTCCCAGCACATCGCTGTCAAAGCTGGTAAAGAACACTTCGCTGTACCGTTTCCCGTCTATCCCGATTTTGGCAAGGGCGGCCTGCAACTCCTGTGTCGTCGTGGGGAAATGTACCGTTGTCCCTACCTCAATCCCCATCAAGGGGTACAGGGCGGTGTTGGTTATATAGGCTTCAAACATGGGCTCATTCCTCCTTTCCGGCCCGGTCAGCCAGCACCTCATAAATCCCGGCCATAATGTAATCGGCGCAAGGGAGGGCAATCGCGTTCCCCAGCGCCTTGTAGCGTTGCAGAGGCCGGATCTCCACGCCGTCCGCCCCGTACTTTGTCCAGCCCTCCGGCAGCCCCATCAGCCGTTCGCTTTCCGTTTCCGTCAGAAAACGGATACAGCCGCCCACCGGGTCGTCCTCATACCAGAAGGCAAAGGGCGTTACATCACTGGCTAAAAGAGTGGGAAAAGGGTCAGTTGGTAATCCGAAGCTGTTTCGGAAGGCCGCTTCTTCCTGCCTTTTTGCCGCTCCCCGCATACGGAAGCACTGAAAGGGGTGGATGACTGGTATCTGCCGCCCTGTTTCAAAAGAAGCTGTTCGATCTCCTTCGGCGGCGGCCCGCCCGCCCTCTCCGCAAGGCGGAGGAAGTGGGAGCATTGGACGGGGCTTAAATAGTATGTCTGCGGCACGTCTGCCTCCAAAATCCGCCACGACGAAAATCCGCTGCCTTCGTGCCAGCCTTCGGGTGCCTGCCCAATACTGGGCGTCCATGAGCCGCCAGCACACATCAGGCGTTCCCCCTCGCACCATTCCGGCGTTTCCCCATCTTCCCGAAGGAGGCATTGGAACTTCGGTGTCCGAGAAGGCGGATAGGACGGCTCTAAAGTCCATCCGGTCATTTGTAGAAAACGCTCCCATGACGTTTTCCCAAACAGCGATAGCTGGATATAGGTTATCAGTAGCATCCCTCATTTCCTGTATGATACGAAACGCCTGATAGAACAGGCTTGATTTTGCCCCGGCAAGGCCGGAGCGGTTGCCGATCAGAGAAAGGTTCTGACAGGGAGAGCCGAAGGTTATCACATGGACCGGCGGGATTCTCCCGCCGTCCACCTTCGTAATATCCCCCAAATGTACCATGTCGGGAAAGTGCCTTTTGGTTATGGAGATGGGCGCTTTTTCAATCTCGCTGGCCCATACCGGACGGATACCGCACCGGGAAGCAGCCAGAGGGAACACGCCGATCCCGTCAAAAAGGCTCCCCAGCTTAATGTCCGGCATGGCTCGGGGTGCCGTGTCCCTTCACGGCAAGCACCCCTTCCAGTGTGGTCGCCGCAATGCCCAGCCGCCCGGCAACCGCAATATCGTTTTTTACATCCTCGTCCACAGCGCTGCCGCAGACGATCAGGGTATGGGAGCGCCGCAGCATATCCCGGCGCATATCAATCCCGGCCTTATGTTCCTCGGGAACGCTGTCATTCAAAAACAGCGGCAGGTACAAGAGCGGGCAGATCGGGGAAAAGCCCGCCTCATAAGCAAGACGGCAGTAGTGGGCCGCCAGCTCCATATCAACATCCGGCTCGCCGCTCCATGCGGCGGTCAGGTACGCTAAAGGTCGTTTCATTGGTTGAGCCTCCATTTCTGTTTTGGTTTAGGGAAAAGCAAGAGTTCGCCCAACCCCTCCGCCCCTTCCCCCGGGAAGGGGAACGGCTCTGGAGAATTTATATCCCCGTCGCTTGACCGGGAAAAAGCATAACCGGGAGAAATCCGTCAAGGGTGCCTCTGGCACCGCCTGCGGCGGCGCTGCCCTTGACTGATTTTCCCGGCTATGCTACGGAATAACTGGCGACGGGGAATAATTTATATCTCCAGAGCTTCGGGGCGCGGGGCAGAGCCCCGCAATCCTCGGGCCATGCTGACCCGAAGTTTGGGCTTACTTTTCCTGTTCGGTTTTCTTCTCCGGCTTTTCATGTTCCTTCTGCTGACCCTTCCAGTCGTCCAGCAGCTTGATGATCTGGTCCTTCATTTCCCTCGGCGTAGTTTCCTTGCCGAAATACTTGCTCAGTTCCGCGCCTGTCAAAATCACTTTGTCTACCTCCTTTTTGTCCTCCATCATAATGCCGTCGATCACATCCCCGTTGAGCAGCTTCTTTTCGTCCAGCTCACGCATACGCTTTGCCTGCGCCTGTGAAGGCGAGGACTGCTGGCTGTCAATGGCGACGGCGATATAGTTCTGGTTCTTCTTGCCGATATAGGAAAGCTCCACCGCCGTAGTAAAGCCCAGCTTTTTTTCATCCATCAGCTTCATCAGGTCGGGAACCAGCTCATTGAGCCGGATATACCGCTGCACCTGTTTGACAGCCATCTTGTTCCGCTCGGCCACAATTTCGTTGGAGCGTTTTCCTGCGTCCTTCGGGTCAATCTGGCCCGAAGTGCGGGAACCCTGGTGCTTGATTGCCTCAAGCTGCATTTTCAAGGCTTTGGCCCGCTCACTGGGTAGGATTTCTTCACGCTGGTTGAGATTGTCCTCGACCATCTGTGTGATGGCTTCATCGTCTGTCAGGTTTCGGACGATACAGGGCATATCCGCATACCCGGCAAGCTCGCTGGCTTTCTGGCGGCGGTGGCCGGACACGATCTCATAGCCGCCATCCTCACGGGGACGGACAATAGCGGGCTGGGTCACGCCCTTGTCCTTAACGCTGGACACCATAGCCCGCATTTCTTCATCATCCCGGACTTCAAAGGGATGGTTCTTGAAGGCGTAGAGCTCGTTCAGCTTGATATAGACGATCTGCTCCTTGCCCCGGCGTGGTGCATCCTTCGGCTTTTCGGGTTCCTTCGGAGTGGGAGCGGTCTGCACCGTGGGAGCCGTTTTTTTCTCCGGTTCCTTTTTGACCGCCTTTTCCGGTTTCTGTGCGGGAGCTTTGGGCTTCAGGGCTGCGTCCTTGTCCTTATCTGCTTTCGGGGGACGGCCCCGGCGCTTCGGCTGTTCCGGCTCTTTGGGTTTTTCCTCCGCTTTTTTCGGAGTCTCCGGCTGCTTTTCCGGTTTCTCCGCTTTTGCCGGGGCAGGCTTTTCCCCGCCGGGAGCTGCCGCCCGTTCCTCGGCTTTCTTTTCCTTCATAATTTCAGCGAAGTTATAGACAGAAACCTGTGGGTTCTTTACCTCTGGTTCCGTCTTTTTTTCCGGCTCCGGGGAAACGGAAACTTTCTCCGGCTCTTTTGGGGGAGCGGGAGACGTTTCCTTGCCCGACCCGCTATCCGTTACCGGCTGTTCCGGCGTTTTTGTGGTTTTATCATCTGCCATAAGCATTTACCTCCTGTTTTTGGGCATGAAAAAAGGGGCTCAACTTTTCAGTCAAGCCCCCGTGGGAAGTTCCTCCTTTCTCCGCCATGATACAAAAATACCGCCCGTAGTCTCGTTTGGGCGGTACTTTGTGTAAGATTGGCAGTCCATTATTAAGTTTTTTATTATGTTCCCTTTGTACACCGTTGCAAACGTATAAAAAAAGACAAACTTAAAAATAAGTTTGAATAATTTAGAAAAAATAGAATAATTGAATATTATGGTTTAGTTAATTTAGAAACGTCAAAACCTGATTTCTTAAGAAACTCTATCGCTGATTCTTCTGTTAAAACTTGTTGCTTTATAGGTGGCTTAGGATTTTTAAATGATTCATAATCTGAAGGATTAAATGTCTCTCCAGTAAGAATCATATGGTATATACTGACAAGCATCATTCTT
>NZ_RCYB01000014.1 GCF_004168205.1 Catenibacterium sp. co_0103
AGAGTTTTGGGGGATTTGAGTTTGGTTATATATTTGTGTCCGCGCAACGAAGGCGCGGGGAAATGGAGGAAATTATGAATATTTCAATGATTAAACAGCGTGCAAGAGAAATTGCACGCGTCAACAAAGCAAGTCTATCACGCATCTGCTTGATCATAGGTGTTATTTCAGCATTCCCTAGCTTATTTGATTCGGGTAATGGGGTGATGTATATCATTTATTTGATTATTTCAGCGTTATTACTTGCAGTAGAACAAGGATATGTTGTTGCAGGGCTTAAAGTTGTTACTGATCGTGAACAAGAATTATCAGATAATGATGGTATCTATGGTCTAGTTAACTGGATTGAATACGTACCAACTTATCTTGTAAAAGTACTTGTAAACTTCGTCATAATATCCATTTTTGTAGCACTTATTGTGGTATGCTCTCTTGGCTCTTTTGGTGGCTTATTTGCGCTATTAAGTGATCCTTATAGTGTTTCACCTGTTACCGGGGTTGTTTCAGGTCTTACAGCACTAAGTGCGATATTATTGTTTATATTGCTCTTTGCCTTCGCATTTGTAATGATCTGGGTTAATTTACGTATGTTTGCGATGACTTACTTACATCAGGAATATGGCATTAAAGGCTTTGGGGCGCTTAAGGAATCATTCACATTAATGAAAGGTCATTGCGCGGATTTATTATTAATCAATCTTTCATTTATTGGATGGATTCTTCTATGTGCCATCATTAGTGGTATGATTGGTGGCGTATTCGGTGATAATGGTATTGCAGGATTGACTGGTTCAATTCTAAGCGCGGCAGTAGCGGCTTATACATACCAGCCTGCTTATATTACTGTTCAGGCACTATTCTATAAAGAAATTGCTTATAAGTTCTATGATGAAGGGAGAATCTAATGAGACAAAAAATTGATCGTTTTACTAGAAGACTTTCAGGTCAGGAATTAGTACTTGGATGTCTGATTCTACTTCCTTTATTCTTTTATTGTAATAGTTATATTGGTAGTGCGATTGTAAAGTGGACAATCTTAACATTTAACCTTTCAATCACTTCAACGAATGCGAATATTTGGTTGAATTTTGTGGTAGATTTGATTACTGCACTTATTGCGGTCATTATCCTTAGAAAATTTATTATGCGTCAATGGAAAGACTTCATGAATAATAAGCTATCTATTATTGTTGCAGGATGTTTTCTAGGATTCTTCCTTAATATTTGTGCTAATGCGATTGGAAGTAGTATAGTTAAACTTTTTGTGGATCAATCATCAAGTGTGAATCAGCAGCAGGTAGAATCACTTACTAAAAGTATTCCTGCCATCATGTTCTTTGTGACGGGATTCTTAGCACCAATTGGGGAAGAATTAATCTTTAGAGGCATTATTTTTACAGGTCTACGTAAATATAATAGATTCTTAGCTTATGTGGTCTCTGCCTTCTTATTTGGCTTTATTCATGTTATGAATTCAGTCTTTGCGGGTAATATCTTTGAAATGGTACAGATGATACCATATGCTTGCTCAGGACTAGTCTTTGCGTATATTTATGAAAGTACAGATAATATCTGGGCTTCTATTCTTACACATATGACAAACAATATATTTGCGTTATTAGTCATCTTATTCTAAATAAAAATGCCAGACAATGTCTGGCATTTAAAGTATATATAAATAAAAAAACACTCCCGAAGAAGTGTTAAATTACAAATGGCGGTCTGGACGGGGCTCGAACCCGCGACCTCCGCCGTGACAGGGCGGCATTCTAAACCAACTGAACTACCAGACCATTTGCAATGGCGCAGACAGAGGGATTTGAACCCTCGTGCAGGTTACCCCACCTACTCCCTTAGCAGGGGAGCCTCTTCAGCCTCTTGAGTATGTCTGCATCGGACTGCCTACTAAATATACCATGTATAAATATATTATGCAAGTACTTTTTGTATAAATTTCAATAAAAATTTACACATTTGTATGAGAACGCTTACAAGTTGTTGTTGTCTTTTACATAAAATTTTAGTAAAATAAAATTATATGATTTTAAGGAGGTTATAATATGGCTAAAATCATGGCGGTAAACGCTGGTAGTTCATCATTAAAATTCCAGTTATTAGAAATGCCTTCAGAACTAGTAATCTGCTCAGGTATTGTGGAAAGAATTGGACTAGAAGAAGGAATTTTTACTATTAAGCATAATGGACAGAAGAAAACAGAAAAATTACCTATTCCAGACCATAAGGTCGCTGTTTCTTTATTGTTAGAAGCATTAGTGAAGGAAAAAATTGTTGAAAAGCTAGAAGAAATTGAAGGGGTAGGACATCGTATTGTACACGGTGGTGAATACTTTGATTCTAGTGCTGTTGTAAATGAAGACGTAGTAAGTAAGGTAGAAGAGTTATGTGAATTAGCACCACTACATAACCCTGCACACTTAGTAGGATATCGTGCATTCAAAGAAGCTCTTCCAGGAGTAGGACATGTATTCGTATTTGATACAGCATTCCATCAGACATTGGATAGAGAAAGATATTTATATCCATTACCATTAGAATATTACACAGACTATAAGATTAGAAAATATGGTGCACATGGTACAAGTCATAAATATGTTTCTGAACAGGTTATTAAAGAATTAGGTAATCCAAAACATTCACGTATCATCGTATGTCATTTAGGTAATGGCGCATCACTTTCTGCAGTATTAGATGGTAAGTGTATTGATACATCAATGGGATTCACACCACTAGCAGGTGTAATGATGGGATCTAGATGTGGTACAATCGATCCATCTATCATGCCTTATTTATGTAAGAAATTGAATAAAACACCTGATGAAGTATTAGATATCTATAATAAGAAATCAGGAATGCTTGGTATTTCAGGTATTTCTTCAGATTCACGTGATATTGAAAATGCTTTATTCAATGAAGGTGATGAACGTGCATTATTAACTGGTTTATTATATTCACGTATTGTTTCTAAATATATTGGTCAGTATTTCGTTGAATTAGGTGGCTTAGATGCGATTGCCTTCACTGCGGGTGTAGGTGAAAATGCTGCTTACTTAAGACGTTTGATTATCGATGATTGTTCTCGTGCACTAGGTGTATTCCTCAATGAAGAATCAAATGCGATTCGTTCAGACGAAAATAGATTAATCTCTCATCAGTTCTCTAAGATTGATGTCTTTGTAATCCCTACAAATGAAGAAGTAGAAATCGCTAGAGATACTATGAAACTATTACATTTAGGATAAAATGACAGACAGAAGTCATATATTGATTTCTGTCTTTTTTATTTCTATGAAAGTATGTTAAAATGGGGGAAAAGGTGGGTTAAATTATGGATAAAATAATTAATTTATTAAAACAATATAAACAAGTATTCTTATATCGTCATATTAATCCTGATTATGACGCTTTTGGTTCTACTGTAGGTATGTATTATTTCTTAAAAGAAAACTTTCCAGAAATCAATGTTGTGTTAAAAGGGAGCTTTGATAATGTTTTATGGGAAAAATTCAATGCCCCTATAGATGAAGAAAAAGAACTTCCTACTCTAGGTATTGTGATTGATACAGCTAATCGTGAACGTATTGATGGTGATATTTCAGTATGTGAGAAGATCATTAAGATTGATCATCATATCGTCGTAGATTCTTATGGAGATATCAATATTGAAGATGCCACTGCATCAAGTGCTTCACAGATTGTTTCTCTATTATTAGAAGAAGTAAAGGATACTTATTCTTTAAATGAACAAGGTGCACGTGCTTTATATATGGGTATTATTGGTGATACAAATAGATTTATGTATCGCTCTACTGATGAGCGTACATTCAAGGCAGCTTCTTATTTATTGGAATCAGGTATTAATATTGAAGAAATCTATCAAACAATGTATTTAAGAGAAGAAAAAGATTTAAAAGTCACGCAGTTTATCTTGAACAATTATAAAGTCAATGATAAAGTGGCTTACTATATATTGAAGGATGAAGACCTTAAAGAATTAGGTATTAGTCGTGAAGAAGGTTCTAGCTACGTCAATACACTTGCAAATGTCAAGGAATTTGAAGTCTGGTGTGCTATTACAGAAAATACGAAAGATAATGTCTATCGTGTCTCTATTCGTTCTAGAAATGCGATTATTAATGAAGTGGCTGCTAAGTTTGGTGGGGGAGGACATGCCCTTGCTTCAGGTGCAACACTTTCGAGTCTAGATCAGCTTGAGGACTTACTTTCATCTCTTCATGATGCAATAAGTATGATATAATGAAAAAAATGAGGTGAAATAAGATGAAATCTAAAATCATGGTTGTAGATGATGAAATGCATATTAGAGAATTGGTGCGTTTCTATCTTGATAAAGCAGGTTTTGATACAATTGAAGCAGCTAATGCTGAAGAAGCATTGGATATAGTAGAAAACCAATATATTGATTTGGCTGTTGTTGATATCATGATGCCCGGAATGGATGGTTTTGAACTTGTTGAACAAATGAGACAATATCGTGAATTCCCGGTCATTATGTTGACAGCTAAATCACAATCAAAAGATAAATTAAGAGGATTCTCTTTAGGTATTGATGACTATGTTACAAAACCTTTTGACCCAGATGAATTAATGGCGCGTGTTAAAACAATCTTAAAGCGTTATAGTATTAATTCTTCTAATGTAGTGAAGATTGGTGATGTCATCTTTGATGGTGATAAATATGAAGTGCGTTATCAGGATCAGATTATCCATCTTCCTTTAAAACAGTTTGAATTGGCATTTGAACTCGCAAAGAATCCTAATCAGATTTTCACGAGAGAACAGCTTATTGAAAAAATCTGGGGAATGGATTATGACGGTTTTGATCGTACAGTAGATGTTCACATTAAGCGTATTCGTGAGAATCTTGGACATCTCCCAGGATTCAAAGTTGTGACAGTACGTGGCTTAGGTTATAAAATAGAGGTTGAGTAATGAAGTCTATTTATAGTAAACTTATAATTGGCTTTTTATTAACATCTTTATTAAGCTTTTCAATCTGTTGTTTCTTTACAATCAGATCTTATAATCGTGACTCTGATCAACTGGCATTAGAAGAGTTAGAACATTCTTCCAATCATATTGCAGATTTGATCAAGTTAATTGATGATAAGAATCAGGATAAGATTTTAGCAGATTATTCAGAAACATCAGAAATGTCTTTCACCGTCACATGTGAAGGACAGACCAAAAGTTATGGACATGTTAATAAGAAACTTATACTTAAAGATGATGAATTAAAAACACTTGCGACTTCTAAAGAAAAGTCATTACGTAGCGAAGGAATCATTTCGCAATATGCAAAAGCATTTAAGATTGATAATCAAACATATGTGATTACAGTTCAGAAGGATTTTTCTGCTACAAAAGATATCTTTATGAAGTCTTATACAAGTGCAGCTATCATCTTTATGATGACAGGAAGTATTGTCTTCCTGATTGTTGCAGATATTATTGTGAAACCAATCTCACGTCTCACAAAGGTTACTGATGAGCTTGCGAAAGGGAATTATAAGGTGCGTGTCAATTATGAAGGAAAGGATGAAATATCTTCATTGTATGCTTCCTTCAATCAAATGGCAGTCAGACTCGCTAAGCAGGAAACAATCCGACAACAATTTATATCGGATGTATCTCATGAGTTCCAGACGCCTTTAACGGCTATTAGTGGATTTGCGACAATATTAAAGAATGAGAATCTGACAGATGAACAAAGACAGAAATATGCTGATATTATATTGTTCAACTCAAATCGTTTGTCTCATCTATCTAAGAATATGCTTCAATTAACATTATTAGATGGTGAAGATACATCATTAGATAAGAGTGAGTTCCCACTTATTGAACAGCTTAATCGTGTTATTGAGATGGAAGATAATGCGGCTTTAAGTAAGGATATTGAAATAGAATTCATTCATCCTAAAAAAGAATTCATTATTGAAGCCGATGAAAGCCGTATGGAACAGGTATGGATCAATTTATTAAGTAATGCGATCAAGTATACGAATGAGCATGGTGTAGTGACAGTAGAAGTGAGAAGAACAGCCACTGAACTACAGGTAAGATTTGAAGATACAGGTGTGGGAATGAGCCAGGATGCTATTTCTCATATCTTTGAAAGATTCTATAGACAGGATAAATCACGTACAATTGAAGGAAATGGACTTGGTTTATCTATAGTAAAAAGGATTATTGATTTACATCACTATAAAATAGATGTAGAATCACAAGAAGATGTTGGTTCTGTATTTACTGTTTATATCCCATATGAGATGTTTACAGGACTCACAAAAAAGAAAAAGGATTAGTGAAGATGGAAGAGTTAAAGAGAAAGATTTTAGAAGACGGATATGTTATTAATGAGAATGTATTAAGAGTAGATAGTTTTTTAAATCATCAGATTGATGTAGAACTATTTAATAAGATTGCAGATGCATTCTATGAAAGATATAACAATAAACCAATCAACAAGATTGTTACTATTGAAGCAAGTGGTATTGGTTTAGCTGTTGTCGTTGCACAGAAATTCAATAATTGTCATGTAGTATTTACTAAGAAAGGTTCTTCTGCAATTACTGACAATGATTTCTATACTACAGAAATTCATTCTTATACTAAGAATAAAGACTATATTGGACAGATTTCTAAGAAGTATTTAAGTCCAGAAGACCATGTATTAATCGTGGATGATTTCTTAGCTAATGGTGAAGCTGTTATGGGCATGATTGACTTATGTCATCAGGCAGGAGCAACAGTTGAAGGTATTGGTATTGTCGTTGAAAAAGGATTCCAGCAGGGAAGACATAGAATTGAAGAAGCTGGATATGAAGTACAGTCTCTTGCAATCGTAAAGGGCTTTGAAGACGGCAAAGTTATTTTAGATTAGAGAGGAATAACATGTATTTAAAACGAATTGAACTTCATGGTTTTAAATCCTTCGCGGATAAAAGTGTAGTTGAATTCATGCCAGGTATTACTGGAATAGTAGGACCTAATGGATGTGGTAAATCAAATATTACTGATGCCATTCGCTGGGTACTAGGAGAAAAGTCTGCAAAGGCAATGCGTGGAGAAACAATGACGGATGTCATTTTCTCTGGAAGTGAAGATCGTAAAGCACAGGGTGAAGCAGAAGTGACACTTGTCTTTAATAACGAAGATCATTTTCTTGATTTTAATTCTAATGAAATAGAAATCACACGTCGTCTTTATCGTACAGGTGATTCTGAATTCTTATTAAATAGAGAACAGTGCCGTTTAAAGGATATTACTGATTTGATTATGGATACAGGTCTTGGTAGAGATTCTTTATCTATTATTTCTCAGAATAATATCAATGAGTTTGTGAAAAGCAAACCAGAAGATCGACGTGCGATGTTTGAAGAAGCAGCAGGTGTTGCAAAATATAAGAAACGTAAGATTGAAACAGTCAGAAAGCTTGAACGTACAACAGACAATTTAGACCGTGTTCAGGATATCTGTAGTGAATTAGAACGACAGATAGGACCATTGAAAAGACAAAAAGAAAAGGCTGAAACATATTTAGAGTTCAAAGAAGAACTTCAGGAAGTAGAAGTTTCAGTGCTAGTAAAGGAAATCAGTACTCTTTCTGAAGAATTAAAGACTTTAAATAAAGAGTTAGAAGACCTAGAAAATGAACGTATTACCAATGATGGTGCTGTTATTCTTGATGAAAAGCAGAGTGAAGAACTTGAAAAGAAGATGTATGCACTTGACCAGGAAGTCAATGAACTTCAGGAAAAGCTATTAGAGGCAATGAATGAAGTCAGCAGTCTTGAAACACAGAAGGTTGAAATTGATGCCAATCGTAAGCATATATTAGAAACAACAAGCCAGGAAGATATAGAACAAAAGAAAGCAAGTATGAAGTCTATTCTTCAAGATGCGATTATAGATTATAACGATAGAGTGAAGCGTTATAATGATGTCAAGAAAGAAAAGAATGATTTGGCACAGAAAGATTCTTTAAATAAGAAACAGCAGGCAAATCTTCGTTCGTTAATTGAAAAGAAGAATATTGACATTCATAATTCTCGTACTGAGAAGACAAGACTGACTGATATTATTGAGAATAAGAGTGGCTATAGCTATGGTGTACGTACTATTTTAGGTGCGAAGAATTCTTTATCTGGTATTTGTGGTACTTTAGGTGATCTGATTGAAACAGAAGAAACCTATGAAACAGCACTTGCAACAGCGCTAGGTGGGGCAGTTCAATTTATTGTCACTCGTACAAATGATCAGGCAAAAGAAGCTATTTATTTCTTGAGAAAGAATAAGGCAGGACGTGCAACATTCCTACCTATTGATACAATGAAACCTAGATTATTAAGAGATGAAGCAAAGATGCTTGCTGAACAGTCTCTTGGATATTTAGGTGTAATGAGTGATTTTGTGACTTATGATAAGTCTATTAGTGATGTTATATTAAACCAGTTAGGTAATACAATTGTAGCTGATCATCTAGATCATGCGACAGAAATCGCAAAGTCTATTTATCATCGCTATCGTGTTGTCACCCTTGAAGGAGATATCATCAATGTAGGTGGTTCTTTAACTGGTGGGGCAAATAAGCATACAAATAATTCAATGATGTCTAAAAGAGAATTAGAACGTGTGTCTCATACATTGGATCAACAAGAAAAAGATCTTAATAAGATGAAGTCCGATCTTCATACATTAGAAAATGAGGGAAGAGAAATTGGACAGCTCTTTATGCAGAAACAGATGTCTCTCGCAAAACTTGAACTTGTTGTCACAAATAAGAAGAATGAATATGAAGTTGCTAAGGCTGATTATGAAAACTTGACACACCAGAGTGTCGAACTTGATGAAGTCATCAAAGGCACTCAAAACAATGAATTACTCGATCGTTTAAATGATGCAAAAAGACGTCGTGATGAATTAAAAGAAACAATTCAGGCAAAACGTACAATCCGTATGGGTTATGTGAATGAAAACGAAGAAGTCTCTCGTCGTTTACGTGAACATCGTGCTGCTTTAAAAGATGTAGAAAGTCAGAGTACGGATAAGAAGGTCGCAAAGTCTCGTTTAGAAACAGAAATTCAGAACTACTTATTAAGACTTAATGATGCATATGCAATGACTTTTGAACATGCGCAGGAAAAAGCCGATATGTCTATTGATATCGATAAGGCTAAGGATAAAGTACGTGATTTAAGACAGCGTATAGCGTCACTAGGACATGTCAATGTAGAATCAATTGAACAATACAATGATGTAAGTACACGTTATGAAACACTAAGTACACAGCGTTCACAATTATTAGAAGCACAGGATAGCTTATTAAAAGCTATTAAAGATATGGATGCTATTATGGTTGAGAAGTTCAGCGCTTCATTTGAAGCAATCAATAAGGCGTTCAACGATGTATTCCGTTATTTATTTGGCGGAGGACATGCTTCACTTAAATATACTGATCCAGATAATATTCTAGAAACAGGTATTGATATTGAAGCACAGCCACCTGGAAAGGCTGCTAAGCTGCATTCTTTCTCAGGAGGAGAAAATGCACTAATCGCATTAAGCTGTTTATTTGCGATGATCAGCGTAAAGCCATCTCCTTTATGTATTCTCGATGAAGTAGAAGCGGCACTTGATATTGCGAATGTAGAGCGTTTTGCGAAGTATTTGCGTAGTTTCTCAGATCAGACACAATTTATTGTCGTTACACATCGTGAAGGAACTATGGCTGAATGTGACCTATTATACGGGGCTACAATGCAGGAAAAAGGTGTCACTAAGCTTGTCAGTGTTAAGCTTAAGGATGCCACTGAATATGCAAGCAGTTAGGAGGATGCATTATGGGATTTTTTCAAAAGATTAAAGAAACATTTGTAGGTAAGTCTACAAAACAGAATGAGAAGTATGTTGCTGGTCTTGATAAATCATCTGCTTCTTTCTCATCTAAAATTAATGCGTTAGCCGCAAGATATCGTGAAATCAACGATGAATATTTTGATGAGTTAGAAAATATCCTGATCATGAGTGATGTTGGTGTCAACATGGTTATGAAGATTGTAGATGAAATCAAGAAGGAAGTACGTCTTGAAAATATCAAGGATCCTCATGCGATTAATGATATTATCGTTGATAAGATGTTTGTCATCTATGCCAATGATTCATATATGACAACTAAGATCAACTATGCAGAAAATGACTTAACAGTCATCTTGATGGTTGGTGTCAATGGTGCAGGGAAAACAACTACTATCGCTAAGCTTGCCAATAAGATTATGCATGAAGAAGGCAAGAAGGTTATGGTGGCTGCCGGTGATACATTTAGAGCTGGTGCTATAGAACAGCTTGCTGAATGGGCAAACCGTTTAAATATTCCTTGTGTTAAGGGAAAAGAAGGAGGAGATCCTTCTTCTGTTATCTTTGATGCATTAGAACAGGCAAAAGCAGGCGGTTATGATGTACTCATCTGTGATACAGCAGGACGTTTACAGAATAAAGTAAACTTAATGAAAGAACTTGAAAAGATGAATCGTATCATCAAGAGAGTTGTACCAGAAGGACCTCAGGAAACATTACTTGTAGTAGATGCAACAACAGGTCAGAATGGTATTTCACAGGCTGTAGAATTCTCTAAGATTACAGATATTACAGGTATCGTCCTTACTAAGATGGATGGTACTGCCAAGGGTGGTATTATTCTTTCTATTAAGGATATGTTGAATATCCCTGTTAAGTTTATTGGTCTAGGTGAAAAGATTGATGACTTACAGGAATTTGATCTTGAACAGTATATTTATGGTTTGTGTAATGATCTAATGGAGTAAGATGATGGATGAAGAGTTAAAAAAGAAAGAACAAGTCATCCTCTTGATGGATTGTTATAGAGAATTGTTGACAGACAAACAGAAACAGTATCTTTCTCTCTACTATGAGGAAGATCTGTCTCTATCAGAAATAGCTGAAGACTTAAGTGTTTCTAAAAATGCTGTTTTTGATAATATTAAGCGTTCTGTGATGAGTTTAGAGAAGTATGAATCTAAATTACATATTCTTGAAAATCATCGTAAGAGACTTAATTTAATTAATAAGATTGAAGAAGAAAAGAATAAGAAGCATGAAGATATTGATGAATATCTTGAAATGCTGAAGAATATCTAGGGAGGTAATTATGGCTTTTGAATCTTTATCAGATAGACTCCAAGAGACATTAAAAAAGGTAACAGGACAAGCGACTCTTACTGAAGCAAACATGGAGGAGATGCTTCGTGAAATCCGTTTGGCTTTACTTGAAGCCGATGTTAACTACCAGGTAGTTAAAGAGTTTATTGCAAATACAAAAGAAAAAGCAATCGGTCAGAACGTTATTGGTTCATTAAAACCAGGACAGGTTCTTGTTAAGATTGTTCATGATGAATTAGTATCATTACTTGGTACAGAAATGGTGACTGTAGACTACTCTAAAGATCCTACAATCATCATGATGGTTGGTTTACAGGGTTCAGGTAAAACTACAACTGCTGGTAAGATTGCTAAATTAATCACTGAAAAACAAGGTAAGAAGCCTTTATTGGTTGCTGGCGATATTTATCGTCCTGCTGCCATTGATCAGTTAAAGACATTAGGGGCACAACTTAATATTCCAGTATTCTCTAAAGGCACTGATACACCTGTAGAAACAATCGTTACTGAAGCTTTAGCTAAAGCGCGTGATGATCACAACGATGTAGTGATCATCGATACTGCTGGTCGTTTACAGATTGATGAAAAGTTGATGCAGGAGCTTGCAAACGTTAAAGAAATTGCCCATCCTGATGAAATCCTTTTAGTTGTTGACTCATTAGCTGGTCAGGAAATCGTTAATGTTGCTTCAACATTCAATGATAGACTAGGAATCACTGGTGCAGTTTTAACTAAGTTAGATGGTGACGCACGTGGTGGGGGTGCCCTCTCTATTAGACATGTCACTCATGTCCCTATTAAATATATCGGTACAGGTGAAAAATTAGACGAAATCGATTATTTCTATCCTGACCGTATGGCAGATCGTATCCTTGGTATGGGGGATGTTGTTTCCCTTGTAGAAAAGGTACAGGATGTTTATGATGAAAAAGAAAGTATGAAAGCTTTCAATAAGATGAAAGCCGGTACTTTTGGTTTAGATGATATGCTTGATCAGATGAAGAAACTTCAAAAGATGGGTCCTTTATCTGGTTTGTTAAAGATGATTCCAGGAATGCCTAAGATTCCTAATTTAAATGATGATGATGCCGCTGCTAAGATGAAGATGACTGAATCAATCATTTATTCTATGACTAAAGCAGAACGTGCAAATCCGGATATGATTAATTCATCACGTAAAGAAAGAATTGCCAAGGGTTGTGGTCAGCCTGTGACTGAAGTGAATAAGCTATTAAAACAGTTTGAACAGTCACGTAAGGTCATGAAGCAGTTAGGTAACATTGATCCCACAACTGGTATGCCAACACAAAGACCAATGAAGACTCAGCAGCAGTTCAATCCTTATCGTAAAAAGACAAGACATAAGAAAAAGAAGAAATAAAACCTCCTCGGAGGTTTTTTCTTTAGAATTATTTAAGAATTTCATCACGAATCTTTTTATTTTTAGTCACTATACTTATAAGCGAAGGAGGGATACATATGTTTGAAACATTTATGTTCACATTATTATTTCCTGTTATTATGATCAGTATTATCGCTTATTTAAGTACATTGACTCGCTGATTATGAAGAAGGGGAGTTAAGTTAATGAAACATACAATATTACTTGTAGAAGACGAGTTAGGTATTAGAGAAACAGTTAAGATTTTTTTAAAGAGTCAGAATTATGAAGTCATTGAAGCGGAGAATGGAAAAGAAGGGCTTATTGCACTTCAAAACAATGATATTCATTTAGCTATTGTAGATATTATGATGCCTGTTATGGATGGGCTGACTATGACAATGAAACTTCGTGAAGTATCAGATATTCCTGTGATCTTCTTGACAGCGAAAACAGAAGATATTGATAAGATTACAGGACTTAATCTAGGGGCAGATGATTATATCACTAAACCTTTTGAACCTATGGAACTTATTGCAAGAGTGAATTCTAATTTAAGACGCTATGAACAAATCTTAAATTTAAAGGGAAGTACACAGACACCAAGTAATCAGCTTATTGTAGGAGGTTTAGTATTAGACCAGGCAACTAAAGAAGTCTTTGTGAATGGTCGTTCAGTAAGACTCACTAAGAAAGAATTCCAGATATTAGAACTACTAATGAGTTATCCTGGTAAGGTGTATTCTGCAGAAGAAATCTATGAATCTATCTGGGAAGAAACAGCCATTAATACAGAAACAATCATGGTTCATGTAAGAAGGCTTAGAGAAAAGATTGAAGCCAATCCTAAACATCCTGAGTATTTGAAGGCTGTCTGGGGTGTTGGCTATAAAATAGAAAAGATGGAGTGATGACAATGAAGAAAAGACGTATATTTATTATTGGCTTAATTGTCTTATTATTGGCTTGTCCGAGCTGTATGATTTATATCACAGTCAAACAGCAGGATGGTTATAAGAAAAGAGTCGCAGACAATACGAATGAATATATGCTGCAGTTTCTTACAATGGCAGTTGAATCAAAAACAGATCCTGATTATAAGCCTTTAAATTTTAATGGGCTAGATGAAAAATCACAAGAAGCAGCTACTGCGACGATGAATGAAATATTCAAAACTGTTTTAGATATGGAACAGGATGATGATGGATTTCACTATGAAGCATATAATGAAAAGACAAGACAGTATTATAAGAATCAGAAATCTTATTATCCTGTCGCCTATGAAGAATTTTTTAAATCTAGTGCGCGTTCGAAATATTTTTACACGGATACTGTAGCTCTTTTTGATGAAAGTGATATTATTAGTAACCTTGATGCAGGATATAAGCTCGAAGAAGGAAAAGATGGAAAAAGATCTTTACTTAAAGTATATAATACGTATGTAGATTTAAATCAGGTAAGTATTAATTTACCTAAAGATATAGAAATGACTTATTATTGTACAATGTATGAATCGCCTATGACATATATTGAACGTAATTTTGTGGATGAATATGATATTGCAGTCCTTTCAGGAGTTGCTCTTCTTCTGGGTTTAGTTATCTTTATATATATTTTAATGAATTCATTAGATGTAGAAGAAGTTATTAATCCATATCGCACAATTAAACAATGGAAGCTATTAACTGTTATTATCATTATTGGATTAACTAGTTTTATTTTTATAGGGGCATCAGGAGTAACAGGTGCTCTTGTGATGATGGGAGAACTTCAAGGTGCCCTTGCAAGACATAATATAGCTTATGCTACATCTATCAGTTATGGCCTCTATTTCTTCTGTATGCTCATTTTCTATTTCTTGTTCTCAATGTTATGCTTTACTGTGAAGTATATGCTTATGAATGGAATGGACTATTTTAGAAACAATACATGCATTTATGCCCTTTATGCAAAAACAAAGGAACTAGGTAATAGAGTGACTGAATTTGATTTGAAGGATAATATCAATCAGGATATCTTGAAATTTACTATCTGTAATGCATTGCTCGTTATTATTTTATATGTCATTTCACCTAGTAAGACAATCTTTGCGATTATCTATGTAATGATCTCTTTCTTATATATAAGAAAGCAGTCACTGAAGGTAAAGAATGATTATGAAAATATGCTTAACTTTACAGAACAGCTTTCTCATGGTCACTTTGATACAGAAATAGAAGATGATCTAGGTATTTTCAACAGTATGCGTAATCGCTTAAATAACCTGAAAACTGGTTTTGAAGCAGCTGTAAAGGAAGAAACAAAATCACAGAATATGAAGACAGAACTTATTACCAATGTCTCTCATGATTTAAAAACACCTCTTACATGTATTAAGAACTATGTTATTTTACTTAAGAATACACAAGCTGATGAAGCAACAAGAACTGAATATTTAAACCAGTTAGAAAAATATACAAATAGACTTTCCAATCTCATTCAGGATCTCTTTGATGTTTCTAAAGCCTCTAGTGGTAATATTGACCTTCATCCTATTGATTTAAGATTACAAGCGTTAGTTGATCAGTCCTTAGCTGAATGTATTGAAGTATTAGAATCTAAAGATATCCAGGTCATTAAGAATGTCGAAGATGTTGTTGTACACTTAGATGGAGATAAGACATATCGTGTCTTTGAAAACCTATTAACTAATATTGGTAAGTATGCCATGCCACATAGTCGAGCTTATATTGATATTCATGAGGAAGAAGACTATGTTTCAGTCATATTCAAGAATATGAGTGAAGTAGAAATGAACTTCTCTAGTGAAGAAATCCAGGAACGTTTTGTACGTGGAGATAAATCCCGTCATGAAACAGGCAGCGGTCTAGGACTCGCGATTGCGAAAAGCTTTGTCGTTGCTCAGGGTGGTACATTTGATATAGAAATAGATGGTGATCTCTTTAAAGTCATCATGACATTTAAAAAAAGTTAAAGTGTCAAGTAAAAATACTTGACACCTAATTTGAATATGGTATTATAAGTAAGCAAATTAAATTGATCGGAGGAAAATACAATGGCAGTTAAATTAAGATTAAAGAGAATGGGTGCTAAGAAGTCACCATTTTATAGAATTGTTGCAGCTGATTCAAGAATGCCAAGAGATGGTCGTTTCATTGAACAGTTAGGAACTTATGATCCAAGACAGAATCCAGCTAAGGTTTCTTTAAAGAAAGAAGAAATCTTAAAGTGGTTAGGTAACGGTGCTCAGCCTTCTGACACAGTTAAGAACATCCTTTCTAAAGAAGGCGTAATCAAAGAATTTGCTGAATCTAAGAAGGCTAAATAATTATGGATTACGTTAAGGCATTACAGGACATCTGTCTTGAACTTGTCAATGATCGTGATAAGTTAGAGGTTAGAGAAATGCCTTCATTAGATGATAACGCGATTGTTCTATATGTTTATGCATCACATGATGATATTTCTAAGTTAATTGGTAGAAAAGGCGTTATGGCTAATTCTATTAGACAGCTTATGTCTGTAAGTACACGTGGTATGCATAAGAGATTAGATATCAAATTTGAATCATATGGTGAGGAATAAAGGAAGTGTACACTTCCTTTTTTTTGGAGGTACAAATGGAACTTGTAGAAATTGGTAAAATCATTAATACATTTGGAATCAAGGGTGATTTAAAGATTGCTTCTTCAACTGATTTTGGAGAACAGCGCTTTGCCCCTGGCAGCCATATTCTTGTCAAAACACCAAGAGAATATCTTGATTTTGAAATCAGTAAGCATTATATCCATAAAGGATTTGATATGATTGCCTTTAAAGGTTATACAGATATTAATGAAGTAGAAAAGTATAAGGGATGTATTTGTTATGCACCTAAGGATACTTCTTTACTACCTGAAGGCATGCATTATATTTCTGATATTGTGGATTGTGAAGTCTATAATAATGGCACTTATATTGGCAAGGTCACTGATGTATATCAGGGGGCACAGGCTATTATTGGTGTAGATGTAAATGGTAAGAAGGTTATGATTCCTTATATTGATGCTTTTGTAAAGAATAAGGATATTGAACATAAGCGTATTGATGTCTCATTGATTGGAGGCTTCTTAGATGAAGATTGATGTTCTTTCATTATTTCCAGAGATGTTTGAAGGATTCTTGACAACATCTATTATTAAAAGAGCTATTGATAGTGGTCATGTAGAAGTGAATATTCATGATTTTAGAGAATTTGCGACAGATCGTCATAAGAGTGTAGATGATACACCTTATGGTGGTGGACAGGGCATGGTGCTTATGTGTAAGCCTTTATTAGATTGTTTAAAGACAGTAGTCACAAAGGATTCACTTGTTATTTTAATGAGCCCTCAGGGTATGACACATCATCAGGCTTATGCTGAAGAATTAGCTCTCAATCAGAAACATATCGTTATCATCTGTGGTCATTATGAAGGCTTTGATGAACGTATTCGTGATTATGTAGATGTAGAACTTTCTATTGGTGATTATGTACTCACAGGAGGAGAACTTGGTGCGATGGTAGTTATGGATAGTGTGATCCGTTTGCTTCATGGAGTGATCACTCAGGCAAGTCATGAAGATGATTCATTCTCTAATGGATTATTAGAATATCCACAATATACAAGACCTTATGAATATGAAGGCAGCAAGGTTCCTGATGTCCTCATAAGTGGTCATCATGAAAATATCCGTAAATGGCGTTTAAAGGAATCATTACGTAAAACAATGATCAAACGTCCTGATTTATTAGAAAAACGTTCATTTACAGAAGAAGAGTTAGAAATTCTAAAAGAATTAAAAAAGTAATTGATTTATAAAAAAGACGGTGCTATAATAGGCGAGTCGTAAGACACAGAAGTTCCGCTGGTTATATATACGAATGAGCTTCCAAGACTAAATTTGTGTAGGAGGAAATGTTATAATGAACATGCAGTTAGTAAATGAAATTACTAAGAGCCAGATCAAGACTGATGTACCTCAGTTCAAAGCTGGTGACACTTTAAAAGTATTTGTAAAGATCCAGGAAGGTAATAAGACTCGTCTTCAGATGTTCGAAGGTGTTTGTATTGCTAAAAAGGGTAGTGGTATTGGTGAAACTTTCACTGTTAGAAAGATTTCTTACGGTGTAGGTGTTGAAAGAGTATTCCCAGTAAACTCTCCAATCATCGATCATATCGAAGTAGCTAAGGTTGGTAAAGTACGTAGAGCTAAATTACATTACTTACGTGGATTATCTGGTAAAGCTGCTAGAATTAAAGAAATTCGATAAGAGAATGGGGGCTTACCCCATTCTTTTTTCTATATTATGAATAAATTAAAGAAGCTGTGTTTACCTGGTCTAGTGACTCTTATATTATGCTTATTTACTTTTATTGTTCTTCCTGTAAAGGTAAAAGGAACATCAATGATGCCTACTATTCATGATGGAGATTTTATCTTAATGACTGGAATTACATCACATAAGCAGATACACCGTTTTGATATCGTTGAAGTACGCAGCGCAGCATTAAAAGAAGATATCATTAAACGAGTGATAGGACTGCCAGGAGAAGAAATCAGCTATAAGAATGATCATTTATATATTGATGGTAAACTTGTAGAAGAATCATTCTTCAAACTTTCTTTTATACAGAAAGAAAAAAGAGAATTAGGTCTCACACAATATACAAGAGATTTTAAAATCAAGTTAAAGCATAATGAATATTTTGTTTTAGGGGATAACCGTCCATTATCCTATGATTCAAGATATTTTGGACCTATCTACAAAGAAGATATACGTGCTAAAAATGGATATATCATTTATCCTATAAAACATATTAAGAGTAATGATTGAGGAGGAAATTATGGCAAAACAGATTCAGTGGTATCCAGGGCACATGGCTAAAGCCCAAAGAGAAATCGAAAGTAAAGTTAAGTTAGTAGATATTGTGATTGAACTTGTAGATGCACGAGCTCCTTTTTCAACACATAATCCAGAGCTTGATTATATGATTAAGAATAAGCCACGCCTCTATATTCTTACAAAGAAAGATTTAGCTGATCCTAAGGCTACAGATGCATTAATTGCAGAATTTAAAAGACAGGGACATAGTGCTATTGCGGTTGACTTAAAGAACTTCAAGGAAGAAAAGAAAATCGTTAATATGTGCCGCTATCAGTTAAAAGAAAAGCGTGAAAAAGAAGCGGCTAGAGGATTAAAACCCAAACCAATTCGTGCTCTTGTTGCAGGTATTCCAAATGTAGGTAAGTCTACTTTTATTAATAAGATTGCGAAAAGAAAAGCTGCTGCAGTAGGAAATAAACCAGGTGTAACTAAGGCTCAGCAGATTATTCGTGTTGATAAGGACTTTGAACTTTTTGATACACCAGGTGTTCTAGAACCTAAGTTTACAGATATCAATAAAGCGATGAATGTTGCACTATGTGGCTCTATTAAGATGGAAATTCTTCCTCTTGATGATCTCTTTATTCATGCAATTGGTTATCTTGCAAAACATTATCCAGAAAAGTTGAAGGAACGTTATAATTTGACTATTAATTTAGATTCTGATTGGGTACTACCAGTCTATGATCATATTTCAGATTATCGTCATATTAAGAAATTAAGAGGCGAAACAGATTATGACCGTGTTCAGGAAACGTTCTTTAATGACTTAAAGAATGCCTCTCTGGGAAGAATTACTTGGGAGTTAATCGATGAATAATCAGGAACGTTTAAAATATGAAAATGAAGCCAGAGGTGCTGGTTATTCTAGAATATTAGGTGTCGATGAAGCAGGTAGAGGTCCTATGGCTGGACCTCTTGTTGTGGGGGGTGTCATCTTTCCTGAGGATTTCTATGATGAACGTATTAATGATTCAAAGAAGCTCACAGAAAAGAAAAGAGAAGCACTCTATGACCTCATTATAGAGAATGCGCTTGCTTATCAAATAGAGGTTTTATCAGTAGAAGAAGTAGATACACTGAATGTTTATGAAGCCTCTCGTACTGGTATGAAACGTATTGTAGAATCATTAGAACCTGATTTTACATTAAGTGATGCAATGCCTTTAGGAGATATTCCTCATCTTTCTATTATTAAAGGAGATGCAAAAAGTTTATCTATTGGAGCAGCAAGTATTCTTGCGAAAGTGACTCGAGACCGCATCATGAAGGAATATGGTAAACAATATCCAGAATATGGCTTTGAAAAACATAAGGGTTATGTCACTAAGGCACATAAGGAAGCATTAGAAAAATATGGTGTGACTCCAATACATCGTAAATCTTTTGCGCCAGTACAAAAAGTACTGAATGAACAATTATCATTTGATTTTGAAGAGAAAGATTAAATATCTTTCTCTTTTTTGAGAAAAGAAGCCTCTTACAGGGAATAGATATAGTAGGAGGTGATTGTGTGGAAGATATTCTACTTTATTTTTCGTTGAAGTATCATGGACAGTTTGATTTAATTTATAAGGCATTAGAACGTAAAGAACGCGTAGATGAATCATTAAAGAAAGAACTTTTTGCGACAATTAAGTGTTCTTATACGACTATTATTAGTGATGATTATCCACAGCATCTTAAGTTCATCAACTGTCCTCCATTTGTGCTCTATTATTATGGATCTTTATCTTTGTTAGATAATGAATGTATCGGTGTGATTGGTAAGAGAGACTGCAGTGAGTATGGTGTCAGGGCGACGCGTATTCTTGTAGAAGATCTTGTAAAACAAGGACTTGTGATTGTATCAGGCATGGCTAAAGGTATAGATGGTGTGGGCCATCGTACGGCTTTAAAATCTAATGGTCATACAGTGGCAGTACTTGGAAGTGGGATTGATTATCCCTATCCACCAATGAATAAGGAACTCTATGATCAATTAAAAAACGAACTTATTATCAGTGAATATCCAGGTCTTACCCCACCAAGAAAGGACTATTTCCCTAAACGAAATCGTATTATAGCCGGACTCTCACAGAAACTTCTTGTCACTGAAGCAGATATTAAAAGTGGCACAATGATTACAGTTGGTTTTGCCCTAGAACAAGGCAAGGATGTCTTTGCAGTTCCAGGGCGTATATATGACTGTAAAGGCTGTAATGCACTCATCCAGCAGGGCGCAAAGCTAGTTATGAGTGTAGAAGATATCTTAGAAGAATAGGAAGCGTTTCGCTTCTTATTCTCACTAAGATGTTGACAAAATAAAAAAATCCCATATTATAAGGTGATGAAGGAGGGTTAGATGTATGAGTCATTTAGTTATTGTCGAATCACCATCTAAATCTAAAACAATTAGTAAATACTTAAGCGATGATTTCGTAGTTAAATCATCAAAAGGACATATCAGAGACCTGGCTATCTCGGGTAAAGGCGGCTTAGGTGTAGATATAGAAAATGAGTTTGCCCCTCATTATGTTATTAGTAAAGATAAGAAAGATGTTGTAAAAGAACTAAAAGCATGTGCGAAAAAAGCAGATGATGTTTATCTCGCAACCGATCCGGACCGTGAAGGGGAAGCCATCTCATGGCATTTAGCAGAAGTATTAGGATTAGATCCTGAAACTACAAAGAGAGTAGAATTCCACGAAGTGACTAAGAATGCAGTCACAAATGCAATTGAAAATCCACGTAGGATAGATATGGATTTAGTTCATTCACAAGAAACAAGACGTGTTCTAGATAGAATTATTGGGTTTAAGCTTTCTAAACTACTACAGAAGAAGATTAAATCTAAGTCTGCAGGACGTGTACAGTCAGTTGCATTAAGATTGATCTGTGAAAGAGAAGCAGAAATTGATGCATTTGTACCAGAAGAATTCTGGAAAATCGATGCTGAATTTGAAAAGGATAATATTCCTTTCAAGGCAGAACTTACAAAACATAAGACTAAGAAGTTAGAAATCCATAATGGTGAAGAAGCACAGGTTATTTATGATGCACTAGGTTCAACTTTTACTGTTGAAAAGATTAAAAAGACAACAAAGAAAAGAAATTCTTATGCACCATTTATTACTTCGACACTTCAGCAGGAAGCATCCAGTAAATTAGGATTTAAGGCAAGACGTACTATGTCCATTGCTCAGAAATTATATGAAGGGATTGATATCGGTACTGAAACTGTCGGTCTAATTACCTATATGAGAACTGACTCTATCCGTTTATCACCAGAATTCACTTCTGCTGCTATGGATTATATTGAAAAGACATATGGTAAAGAATATGTAGGAAGCATTAAGGTGTCTAAAAAGACTGAAAATGTTCAGGATGCCCATGAAGCCATCCGTCCAACAAGTATTGAACGTACACCAGAAAGTATTAAACAATATCTTACACAGGAACAATATAAGCTTTATTCATTGATCTATGCCCGCGCACTTGCTTCACTCATGGCACCAAGCCAGTCTGCAAGTACATCTTTAGTATTAGACAACAATGATTATAAGTTTAATGCATCAGGCTCTATCTTAAAGTTTGATGGTTGGTTAAAGGTTTATGGTGAATATGATAAGAGTAAGAATGAATTACTCCCAGATATGAGTGAAAATGAAGAAATTGACGCTAAAAAGATCAACAAGGAACAACATTTCACTACACCACCAGCACGTTATACAGAAGCAAAACTTATTAAGGCAATGGAAGAATTAGGTATTGGTCGTCCTTCTACTTATGCCACTATTATTGATACAATTCAGACTAGAGAATATGTCATTTTAGAAAAGAAAACATTCAAGCCTACTGAATCAGGTTTTTTGACTAATAAGAAACTTCTTGAATATTTTGATTCAATTATCAATGTAGACTATACTGCAAAGATGGAAAATGAGCTTGATGAAATTGCGAAGGGTCAGGATACTTATGTTCATGCTTTAACTGAATTTGAACAAGTATTTGAACCACTATTAGAAAAAGCCTATGATGGTATGGAAAAGATTGAACCACAAAAAACAGGAGAAAAATGTCCTGAGTGTGGTGGAGATCTTGTTATTAGAAAAGGAAGATTTGGAGAATTTGTAGCCTGCTCCAATTATCCAGAATGTAAATATGTTAAGGCTGATGAAAATAAGATCAATGAAGAAACAGGTGAGACATGTCCTCAATGTGGCTCTCCTATGATCTATAAAATGGGTCGTTTTGGACGCTTTGAAGCATGTTCTAATTACCCTAAATGTAAATATATCAAGCCTCAGAAGCTTGAAGAGACAGGTGAAACATGTCCTAACTGTGGCAGTCCAGTTGTATGGAAAAAGGGTCGTTTTGGTCCATTTAAAGCCTGCTCTAATTATCCAAAGTGTAAAACAATTATTAAAGAAAAGAAAAAGAAAGAAGAATAATGAACTGCCCATGCAGTTCATTTTCTTTGTTGGAGGAAAATATGATTAAGGAAGTAAATGTCGTGGGTGGAGGTTTGGCTGGTGTCGAAGCGGCTTATCAGCTTATTAAAGAAGGTGTTCCTGTACATTTATATGAAATGAGACCAGTGAAAAAGACTGATGTTCATAGGACAAGTGATTTTGCAGAACTTGTATGTTCTAATTCATTACGTGCAGATGGTTTAAAGAATGCGGTTGGTGTATTAAAACAGGAAATGACAATGAATGATAGCTTGATTATCAAGATGGCAAGAGACCATGCAGTTCCTGCAGGAGGATCTTTGGCAGTCGATCGTGAAGGTTTTTCTCATGCAGTGACAGAATTTATTGAAAATCATCCTTTAGTCACTGTACACCGAGAAGAAGTGACCAAAATACCTGAAGGGCCTACTATTATTGCCTCAGGACCTTTGACAAGTGATGCACTCGCAAAAGAAATTATGAATTTAATGGGTAATCAGGATTATTTTTATTTCTATGATGCAGCAGCTCCTATTGTCACAAAAGAATCTATTGATTTTAATAAAGCTTTTTATAAATCACGTTATGATAAGGGCGATGGAGAATATATTAACTGTCCAATGACTAAAGAAGAATTTGATGCTTTCTATGATGCACTGATTACTGCGGAAGTTGTTAAGCCTCATGATTTTGAAGAAAAGTTCTTTGAAGGCTGTATGCCTTTTGAAGAAATTGCGAGAAGAGGTAAACAGACATTACTTTTTGGCCCAATGAAACCAGTAGGACTAGAAAAGGATGGTCAGCGTTTTGAAGCAGTTGTTCAGCTAAGACAGGATAATGCGGTTGGGTCTCTATATAATATTGTAGGATTCCAGACACATTTAAAATGGGGTGAACAGGACCGTATTATTCATATGATTCCAGGACTAGAAAATGCCTCTATTGTCCGTTATGGTATTATGCATCGTAACTGTTACTTTAATTCACCTACATATTTAAATCCTACATATCAGTTCAAGAATCGTGAAGATTTATTCTTTGCAGGTCAGATGACTGGTGTAGAAGGATATGTGGAATCTGCTCAGAGTGGTATTGTGGCTGGTAAAAATATGGTGAGATATTTAAAGGGAGAAGAATTACTAGTCTATCCTAGAGAAACAGTTATGGGATCTCTCGCTTATTATATTACTCATGCGTCTCCTAGTGATTTCCAACCAATGAAGGCTAACTTTGGAATTCTTCCTGATTTAGAAGGTAAAGTGAAGAAAAAAGAAAAGAAAGAAAAATATGCACAACGTGCATTAGAAAAGATGGAAGAATTTATCAATGGATGAGAAGAAAACTTTTCTTCACTATCTTAAATATCAAAAGAACTACTCTGTACTCACTTTAGAATCTTATGATAGAGAATTGACTGATTTTCTTTTATTTATAGGTAAAGAAAGTATTTCTTTACAGGAAGTAGATTATTATGTTATTCAGAATTATTTGATTCATTTAAATGAGAAGCACTTATCTCATACAACAATTAATCATTATTTGAGTTCTTTAAGATCTTTCTTTAAATATTTATGTAAACAGGAGATTGTTTCTTCTAATCCTTTCACACAGGTGCACTCATTAAAAACAGGTACTAGAAATCCTGATTTCCTCTATGTAGATGAAATGATGGGGTATCTAGACTCAATTGATACGCATACGTCTTTAGGCGTAAGAAATAAGGCTCTTTTAGAACTTATGTATGCATCAGGACTTCGTGTGAGTGAAGTTGTCTCATTACGTTTATCCCAGGTTGATTATAATAGACAGATGCTTAGAGTATTCGGTAAAGGAAGTAAAGAAAGAGAAGTGCCATTTCATGATTATGCAAAGAAATGGTTAATAGAATATATTGATAATGATCGAGTAAGCATTATGAATGAATATCATGAAACACATGATTATGTATTTGTGAACAGAAGAGGAAAAAAGCTAACAAATAGGGGAGTAGAAAATATTATCGATCGTACAATGTATCTCTATGATCCATTGCGTAAGATTCATCCTCATACGATACGTCATTCTTTTGCGACTCATTTACTTGATGCAGGAATGGATATCCGTGTTGTACAGGAATTATTGGGTCATTCCTCTTTATCAACAACTCAGATTTATACCCATGTATCCCAAGAACACTTAAGAGAAGTATATAATCGTACCTGCCCTCGACAAGAATTTAAGAAAATTGAAAAAAATATTGACGATAAGGGTAATAAATGATATTATAATCAGCGTTGTAGACCTCTGACTACAACCGCACATAAAAGGTATTAAATGCAAGTGCTGCCTTGGTTGGCGAGTCTAAGAGAAAAAAATATGAAGGAGGTACACTGATGTACGCAATTATTGAAACTGGTGGAAAACAGTTAAAGGTTGAAGCTGGAGATACTATTTTTGTAGAAAAGTTAGATGTTGAAGAAGGCACTGAATACACTTTCGAAAAGGTTCTTTTAGTTGGTGATAACGGTGTTAAAGTTGGTCATCCTTACGTAGAAGGTGCTAAGGTTACTGCAACTGTTGAAAAACAGGGTAAGGAAAAGAAGATCACTGTATTCAAGTATAAGCCAAAGAAGCATTATCATAAGAAACAGGGTCATAGACAGCCTTATACTAAGCTAACAATCAAAGAAATCAACGCTTAATGACTCACGTAGATGTCGTTTGCCATGCAGGTCAGATTCAATCAATTAAGGTTGAAGGACATGCTGGTCAAGATGAATATGGTAAAGATCTTGCATGTGCTGGTATCAGTACCGCAGTGGTAGGTATTTACAATATGCTTGAAGCTAAAGGCTTCATGAAAGATGGCAATCTTGCCAATGTTGAGAGTGGTTACTCTTATTTCGAGATATTCAATAATCGTGAAGATTATCAGATTATTCTAGAAACTTTATTAAAAATTCTAGAAACTGTTGAATACTCATATGAACAATATGTTAAAATTAACACTAGGGAGGTATAATACTATGTTAAAGTTAGATTTACAGTTATTCGCTTCTAAAAAGGGTGTAGGTTCTACTAAGAACGGTCGTGACTCTGAATCAAAGCGTCTAGGTGCTAAGCTTTCTGATGGACAGACTTGCACAGCTGGTTCAATTATTTATAGACAGAGAGGTACTAAGGTTCATCCTGGTACTAATGTTGGTAAAGGTGGAGACGATACTTTATTCGCTAAAGTTGATGGTGTCGTTAAATACGAAAGACTTGGTAAAAACAAGAAACAGGTATCTGTTTACCCTGTAGCTTAATCTCAAGAATCCCCCATGGGATTCTTTTTTTAAAGAAAGAAGGTGGATACATGAAATTTATTGATCGCGTTAAGATTTATGTTCAAGCAGGTACTGGAGGTAATGGTACAGTTGCTTTCAGACGTGAAGCGCATGTTCCAAAGGGAGGACCATCTGGAGGAGATGGAGGTCGTGGCGGAAGTGTTATCTTCGTTGCAACAAACTCATTATCAACTTTGTTAGATTTAAGATATTATCGTGAATACAAGGCTCAAAATGGTGAAAAAGGTCATGCTAAAAAGATGCATGGTGCTGATGCTGATGATTTAGTTATCAGAGTACCAGTAGGAACTTGTGTTTATGATGACGAAACAGGCAATATTATTGCCGACCTTACAAAGGATGGTCAGCATGCTGTAATCGCAAAAGGTGGCCGTGGCGGTCGAGGGAATGCAAGATTTGCTTCATCACGTAACCCAGCACCTAAGATCTGTGAAAATGGCGAACCGGGTGAAAAATTCAATCTAAGAGTAGAATTAAAACTACTTGCAGATGTTGGATTAGTAGGATTCCCAAGTGTTGGTAAGTCTACTTTATTATCTGTTGTTTCAAAGGCAAGACCACAGATTGCTGATTATCACTTTACTACTATCGTACCTAATTTAGGTGTTGTACAGGTTAAGGATGGTCGTTCATTTGTTATGGCTGACTTACCTGGTCTTATTGAAGGCGCATCACAGGGTAAGGGTTTAGGTCATCAGTTCTTAAGACATATCGAAAGATGTCGTGTTATTGTTCATGTCATTGATATGAGCGGCAGCGAAGGCAGAGATCCTTATGAAGATTATGTCACTATTAATAAAGAATTAGGTGAATATGAATATCGCCTATTGGAAAGACCACAGATTATTGTGGCTAATAAGATGGATGGTGATGAAGCAGAAGAAAACTTAAAGAAATTCAAGGAAAAGCTTGGAGATCAGAAAGTATTCCCAATTATTGCACCAATTCATGAAGGTATCGACGCTGTTCTTTATGCAGTTGCTGATGCATTAGAAACTGCTCCAGACTTCTTTAATCAGGAAGAAGAACAGGAAAGTGTTCTTTATACTTATAAGGAAGAAGAAAAACCATTCACTATTCATAATAAAGGTAATGGTGTATGGGAAGTTACTGGTAAGAAGGTTGAAAGACTTGTACAGATGGCCTCATTTACTACAGATGATGGCTTCCAGAGATTCGCATTACAAATCCGTAATATGGGTATTGATGATGCATTAAGGGAAGCTGGCTGTGAAGATGGCGATACTGTACGCTTATATGACTTCGAATTTGAATTTTATAATTAATACCATTTCTAGAAATGGTATTTTTTTTTGACATATGATAGAATTAGGAAATGCGTAAAGGAGATTTTTATGTATAGTTATATCAAAGGAATCATTGCAGATTTATATTCAGATCATATTGTCATAGATAATCATGGAATAGGTTATGAGGTACATGTATCCAACCCCTATAATTTTAAAAAGGGTGATGATGCAACAGTCTATATCTATCAGCAGGTCAAAGAGGATGATATTACTTTATTTGGCTTTAAGAAAAAAGAAGAAAAAGAATTATTTCAGAAACTTATTCTTGTAAAAGGGATAGGCTGTAAGACAGCTATTGGTATTCTTGCGACAGGTGAGATTGATGCAATTATTGATGCGATAGAAGGTAAAAATACAGCATATCTTAAGAAGATACCTGGGATTGGTCCTAAAGCTGCACAGCAGATTATCCTTGATTTGCATGGAAAGTTTGATAAACGTGCAATGAAGCCTCTTGGTTCTCCAGATTATGAAGAAGCCACTGAAGTATTAATCGCATTAGGCTATAAACAAAATGATGTAGAAAAAGCAATGAAAGTATTATCTAGTGAAAATCTAGACACTAATGGTTATGTGAAACGTGCATTAGCTTTATTAACACAATAATGAAAGGAGAATCTTATGGATCGTGATATTTTAGATACAAATGAACATATCGAAGATGAAGAAAGTTCTTTAAGACCGGCTTCTTTTGATGAATATGTCGGTCAGCATGATTTAAAAGAAAACCTTCGTGTTTTTGTAGGCGCTGCAAAGATGCGTGATGAAACACTTGATCATGTTTTATTCTATGGCCCTCCAGGACTAGGTAAAACCACAATGTCAATGATTATTGCGAATGAAATGGGAACGCATATCAAGATTACAACAGGACCTTCTATTGAAAAAACAGGAGACCTTGTTGCATTACTTACATCTCTTGAACCAGGTGATGTACTCTTTATTGATGAAATTCATCGTTTAAATAAAGTTGTAGAAGAAATACTATATCCTGCAATGGAAGATTTCTGTGTAGACGTTATGATTGGTAAAGATGCGACAACACGTTCTGTACGTATTGATTTACCCCCTTTCACATTAGTAGGAGCGACTACACGTGCAGGAGATATTTCTGCCCCATTGCGTGATCGTTTTGGTATTGTAGCTAAACTTGATTATTATAAGGATGAAGAACTCCGAGATATTATTTCTCGTACAAGTAAAGTCTATGGTATGGTCATGGAAGAAGAAGCCAAGATGGAACTTGCCAGACGTTCAAGAGGAACGCCACGTATTGCGAATAGACTCTTTAGACGTGTCAGAGATTTTGCTCAGTTCTATGGTGATGAAATCATTACTAAAGACCGTACAATGCAGGCATTGGACCGTTTAAAAGTAGATAATCTAGGACTAGATGATGTTGATCATAAATATTTGCTTGGTATCATCAATCGTTTCCAAGGCGGCCCTGTAGGATTAGAAGCACTTGCTGCAAGCGTTGGTGAAGAAAGAATGACATTAGAAGATGTCTATGAACCTTACTTACTACAAAAAGGCTTGATCAAACGTACTTCAAGAGGCAGAATTGCGACAGATCTTGCTTATAGGCATTTTCATATTACAAGAGAGAATTAATTTAATTCTCTTTTTTTTTATGCGTCAAATTAAGATTATAGGGCTGATTCTTCTAAGTATTGCCTCATTTATATATGGTTATCAAAAGCCTGAGAAGGTCGGCTCAACACAAAAATCAGAAGTCTATATTACATTAGAAGGTGCTTTTAACAAGACAGGAGAAGTCCCTATAAAAGAAGGGATGACAATGAGTGATTTAGTTAAGGAAGTTGGAGTTAAAGAAAATGCTTGCATGGATTCTTTGAATATGAATAGAAGTATTCAGGCAGAGATGCGTCTTTACTTACCAGAAAAAAGAGCAAATATGATTTCACTCAATAAAGGAACAATAGAAGACTTTATGACATTAAAAGGAGTAGGAGAGAAAACAGCACAGAAGTTTATAGACTATAGGCATACACAGCCCTTTTATACAATAGAAGACATTATGAATATACAAGGAATCGGTGAGAAGAAATATCTCATCTACCGTGATTACTTATGCCTTTAAGATATCATTTAGTATATTATGCAGTATTTGTCTTATTACTATCTGTTGCTTATCTTGTTCATCCTTTATTTTATATATTTCTATTAGCTTATTTAATTTATCTAGTAAAACGATTTGGAAGAAAGATGTTATTTCTTCTTTTTTTATTACCAATTATACTTAGACCAGCCACATCAACAGAAGTGTCTTCTATTGTTTCTGGAAAGGTGAAAGATATAAGAGATAATTATGTTATTTTAAATACAGATTATGGGAAGATTAAAGCTTATACAGATCATACGTTTCAATATAATGATGAAGTACTCGTTAAATTGAACTTTCTAGAAATCAATCATCGTAAAGATCCTATAGGTTATGATGAATATCATTCATTCAAAGCTAACAATATCGTCGCAAAGGCTAAAATCACCCATATTACTTCTGTCTCATCCCATCCGTCCTTTTATCAATTATTAGAAAAACAGTTTTCTTCTTCAAAATCTATTAAAAGCTACCAGAAGCTGTTTATCTTAGGCATTAAAGATGAAGCCATTAAAGAAGACTATTCACTCCTCACAAGTCTTTCTCTCGTACATATGTTTGCTCTTTCAGGAATGCATATTCATTTACTCTATAAATGTCTCAGTCTTATTAAATCATTTATACGTGATGATATTGCAGATATCATCATTAAAGTACTTATAGGATTTTATGTTTTTTCTATACCTTATAATATATCTCTTTATCGTGCCTTTTATATGCTTGTTATCTATGATCTTGTGAAGGAGAAGTTCAATCAACTAGATGTTTTATCACTTCTTGTTTTAGTTAATGTTATTAAGAATCCTTATATCATCTTTAGTATTTCTTTTATCTTTTCATATTTTATTTATTTTCTTGTCATTATGACCAAACATTTCCCATACCGCTCTTTCCTTATTTATTTAGGTGGTATTCCTATTGTCCTCTCACTTAATTTCTCTATTAATATCTTTTCTTATTTCTTAACAGTTCTTCTTTCTCCTTTTATATCCTGTTTCTATATTGTGACACTTCTCTCTCTTATTTTTCCAATAGATCTGATTATGAAGATGATGATTGGCTACCAGCAGATGATTCTTACCTTTATTACTTCATTCAATGCTGAAATCATTTTTCAAAAACCAACATTCTCATTTATTATTCTTTATTACATTATCTTGTTTAATATCTTCTTATTATTAGAAGAAAAGAAAAGTATTCAACTTTCTATGTCATTGTTGTGCGCACTACTGATCAGCTTCCATATATATAGTATCTATAAACCTTACACGCAGGTCTCTACTATTGATGTAGGACAGGGAGATTGTTCACTCATTCGTCTCCCTTTTAATCAAGGAAATTATTTGATTGATACAGGTGGTAATAGGGAATATGATATTGCCTCTCATAATGTGATTCCATTTCTTAAATCTCAAGGTGTTCCGTGTATTGATAGAGTTTATATCTCTCATCATGATTATGATCACTATGGTGCATTAGATTCATTAAAGAAGAAATATAAAGTCAAGCGTGTTGTTGATACCTATCAAAAAGAAGAGAAGAATAAGCTCATTACAATCAAGATGCTCAAAAGTGATGTTATCTATCCTTCTACTAATGAAAACTCATTAGTGATGTTAGTCACAACAGGAGGCTATAATTATTTATTTACAGGCGATATCCCAAGTAATGTAGAAGAAGACCTCTATAAGAAATATGGGAAAATAGATGTGGATGTCTTAAAGGTTGCACATCATGGCAGTGGTTATTCTTCTTCTGTAACATTCTTTCAAATGGTTCATCCTCGTATCGCAATGATTGGTGTAGGAGAACATAATCTCTATGGGCATCCAGCTCATATTGTCATTAAACGATTAGAAGAAAGAAAGATTAAAATACTGCGTACAGATCTTGATGGTAGCTTTTCTATTATCACTTATTTAGGAGAACATCTTATTTACCGTTAATCATGAATATATGGTAGAATAGGACAAAAGGATGGAGAACTATGAATATTGTATTATATGGAGAAGAAAAACTATTACGTGCACAAAGATTAGAAGACTTAAAAAAGAAATATCAATGTACAAGCGATGATATGAACTATATGGTCTATCATGCAGGTGAAACACCTATGAAGGACATTATTGAAGATGCTTTAACACAACCTTTCTTAACAGAATATAAGATGGTTGTATTAAAGAATCCAATCTTTCTTACAAAAGAGAAGCCTAAAAAGAAGCTAGTCACAGATGAAGATATCAAGTTATTTTTAGATTATATTGAACATGATAATCCAACAACATTATTTGTAATATATCATGATCAGCGTAACTTTGATGAAAGAAAAAAAGTAGTTAAATCATTACGTAAAAACGCGAAATGGTATGAAATAGAGAAATTAACCTTCAATCAGCTTTATAAGGCTACTAGAGAAGCCATTGTTCATAGAAATGCCTCTATTGAAGACAATGCTCTTGCTTTATTACTAGAACGCTGTGGAAATGATCTTTTGACTATTTCTAATCAGGTAGAGAAATTATGTCTCTATACACATAGTATAAAGAAAGAAGATGTTGAAAGATTAGTCCCACCACGAGTTGAAGAGGATGTTTTTAAGTTAACTAATGCATTATTGAATCATGATTTAAGAAATACAATGCGTGTTTATCAAGACTTAATCTCTAAGAAACATGATCCTTTAGAACTCATTGGTTTAATTGCGAATGCGTTACGTAATCTCTACCAGGTCTCTATTATGAGCAAGAAGGGATATCGTGATAATGATATTGCCTCAGCACTAGGTCTTAATCCTCGTGCTATCTATCCAATTCGTAAAAATGCAGCACATTTTGATATTACTGAACTCATGGAAAAACTTTATGACTTATCAGAACTGGATTATGCAATCAAGACAGGTACAGTAGATAAATTTAGAGGATTAGAACTCTTCTTGATGAGGATATAATATGGAAACAAAAGCACTTTATATTCATATTCCTTTTTGTGATCATATCTGTTCTTATTGCGATTTCGCAAAGGTCTATTATCGTGAAGAGTTTGTCTTAAAATATCTAGAACGATTAAAGGAAGAACTTAACGCTCTTCCTCATCATATTATGAGAACTATTTATATAGGAGGAGGCACACCAAGTGCTCTTTCTTTAAAACAATTAGACACATTATTAAGTATGGTTGATCCTTTTGTAGGGGATGATACTCTCGAATATACAATAGAAGTCAATCCTGAATCAGCAACGCTTGATAAACTAGAATGTATGCATACTCATGGTGTGAATCGAATAAGCGTTGGTGTACAGACATTTAATAATGATTTATTAAAAAGGATTGAACGTTATCATACTTCTGATATTGCGCAAGAAGTAATAAGAAATGCATGCTCTATAGGCTTTAAGCATATCTCTATTGATCTCATGTATGGACTTCCTAATCAGACATTAGAAGATGTCCAAGAAGATTTAAAGACTGCCTTATCACTTCCTATTAATCATTTATCTTATTATTCACTTATATTGGAGGAACATACAAGACTTTATGACAACTATGAACCTCTTGATGAAGAGACAGAAGGAAAGTGGAGTGATTATATTGTAGAGACACTTTCTCATGCTGGTTTTCATCGCTATGAAGTCTCTAACTTTGCGTTAGGAAATCATGAATCAGAACATAATAAAGTTTATTGGCATTATGATAATTATTATGGTGTGGGCATTGGTGCGACAGGTAAAATAGATGATGAACTTATTTCTCACTCGCGTAGTCTTACTGATTACTTGAAGGGGAAGAATACAATATATATAGAAAAAGAAACAATTGAAGATACAATGTTTAATTATCTTATGATGTCTTTACGTCTAAAAGAAGGATTAGACCTTGATGAATTTAAAAGAAGATATCATTGTTCTGTAGAAGATGTCTATAAAGAAGCTCTTACTAAGAACCTAGGTAATCATTCGTTGATTATTGAAAACAATCATTTGAAAACAAATGATACACTCGATCTTCTTAATTCCATTCTTCTAGATTTCTTACCAGAATAAGTGGTTTCTCAAATAAGAGAACCCCTTTTTAATATAAACTAGCACTAAAGTCTTGACACTGCTAAAAAAGAATGTATAATGAATCTAGCACAAGAGGAAAAAGAGTGCTAAGGAGGTGCTTGGGATGCTTTCGGCAAGACAAATGCTTATATTTAAATATATTGTCGAAGAGTTTATTGAAACAGCAGAACCTGTTGGATCTAAGCTTCTGATGACAAAATATGAATTACCATATTCAAGCGCCACTATTCGAAATGAAATGAGCAAGCTTGAAGAACTTGGTTTTCTAGTGAAGACACATACATCTTCTGGCCGTGTTCCTTCTAAGAAGGGATATTACTATTATGTAAATACTTTGCTTCAGCCAAATGTCGACGAACAGGTGAAGAATCAGGTTGCAACTATCTTTAGTGATACACATCAATCATTGAATAGTTTGATTAAAGAAAGCTGCGAAATGTTAAGCCAGTTGACTAATCTGACGGCGGTTGCTCTAGGACCTAATTCAAGTTATGAATGTCTGCAGAACATTACACTTGTTCCAATTGGGACGCGTAATGTCACTGCGATTATTGTAACGGATAAGGGACATGTAGAAAATCGAGTTTTCACTTTATCTGAGACATTGAGTTTGGATGATTTACAATCTTGTGTGGCGGTAATGAATGACACATTAGTTGGCACACCAATCAATCAGGTGGCAGATAGATTAGAAAACGATGTCAAGCCAATCCTCAATACGAGAATCAAGGAACATGAAATCTTGTTTAATGCTTTCTTAGAAGCATTTATGAAGTTTGCAAGAAACAATGTATATTTCTCTGGTAAAGATCATTTGCTGTATCAACCAGAATACAATGATGTCAACAAGTTAAGAAAATTAGTGAGTGCATTTGAAAATTCATCAAACTGGAATTTCTTACCACCAACTGATGATGATGGCATCAAGGTATTGATTGGTGATGATTCAAATGTATCTGGACTTGATGATGTATCAGTTATTTCATCTTCTTTTGATACAGGAGGAGCTAGTAAAGGAACGATTTCTGTAATCGGTCCAACACGTATGCCTTACAAGAAAGTTGTATCGCTTGTAGAATATATTACTGAAAATATAGAAAGAATCATCAAGGAAAATGATGAGTAGAAGAGGTGAGACCATGGCAGAAGAAATGAAGAAAGAAGCAGAAGAAACTGTTGAAGAATCTACTAAGGAAGAAGCTGAAGAAGTAAAAGAAGAAACAACTGAAGAAACAGCTGAAGAAACAGTAGATCCTAAAGATGAAAAGATTAAGGATTTAGAATCTCAAATCAACAAGTGGAAGACAGATTATTATAAAGTATTCGCTGATATGGAAAACTTAAAGAAAAGACTTAAAAATGAACACGCGAATCAGTTAAAGTATGCAATGCAGTCTTTTATTGAAGAGTTACTACCAGTTATTGATAACTATGAAAGATCATTAACTGTTGAGCCTGAAAGCGAAGAAGGTAAGAATATTCTTAAGGGTAATAAGATGATTTTGAACCAGTTAATGAATATTCTTGGTAAGAATGGTGTAACTGTGATTGAAGCACAGGGTAAGGAATTTGATCCAAATATGCACCAGGCAGTCATGCAGGATGATAATCCTGACTTTGGTCCAAATATTGTGACTGAAGAATTACAAAAAGGTTATATGTTAAAAGATAGAGTAATTAGAGCAACTTTAGTGAAAGTGAATAAGGATTAATAGGAGGAGAACTTATTATGAGTAAAATTATTGGTATTGATTTAGGTACAACAAATTCATGTGTCAGTGTTATGGAAAATGGTGAAGCAAAAGTAATTGCAAATCCAGAAGGAATGAGAACAACTCCATCGGTTGTTGCATTCAAGAACGGTGAAATCATCGTTGGTGAAGCTGCAAAGCGTCAGGCTGTTACAAATCCTGATACTGTAGCATCAATCAAGAGACATATGGGTACAAACTATAAAGAACATGTAAATGGTCGTGATTATACACCAGAAGAAATTTCAGCAATGATTCTTCAGAACTTAAAGGCTACTGCTGAAAGCTATTTAGGTGAAAAAGTAACTAAGGCTGTTATCACAGTTCCAGCTTACTTCAATGATGCTCAGCGTCAGGCTACTAAGGATGCTGGTAAGATTGCAGGCCTTGATGTTGAACGTATTATCAATGAACCTACAGCAGCAGCACTTGCTTATGGTGTAGATAAAACTGAACAGGAACAGAAAGTATTAGTATATGACTTAGGTGGAGGAACATTCGATGTTTCTATCCTTGACTTATATGATGGTACATTTGATGTATTAGCCACTGCAGGTAACAACCGCTTAGGTGGTGATGACTTCGATAAGAAAGTTATGGACTACATGGTTTCTGAATTCAAGAAAGAAAACGGTGTTGATTTAAGTGCTGATAAGATGGCTATGCAGAGAGTTAAAGATGCTGCAGAAAAGGCTAAGAAAGACTTATCTGGTATGATGCAGACTCAGATCTCATTACCATATATCACTGCTGGTGCTAATGGACCACTTCATTTAGATATGACTCTTACAAGAGCTAAATTTGATGAATTAACAGCTGATTTAGTTGCTAAAACAGAAGTTCCAGTAAGACAGGCATTAACTGATGCGAAAGTATCTGCATCTGAAATCGATCAGATCTTACTAGTTGGGGGTTCTACTCGTATCATTGCAGTACAGGAATCAGTTAAGAGATTATTAGGAAAAGAACCTAACAAGTCAGTTAACCCTGATGAAGTAGTATCTATGGGTGCTGCAATCCAGGGTGGTGTTATCACTGGTGATGTTAAGGATGTCGTATTACTTGATGTTACACCATTATCACTTGGTATCGAAACTATGGGTGGTGTTATGACAGTATTAATCCCTCGTAACACAACTATCCCAACTACTAAATCACAGATCTTCTCAACTGCTGCTGACAACCAGCCAGCTGTAGATATTAACGTACTACAGGGTGAACGTGCAATGGCTAAAGATAATAAGCAGTTAGGCTTATTTAAACTTGATGGTATTGAACCAGCTCCAAGAGGCATTCCTCAGATTGAAGTATCATTTGATATCGACGTTAACGGTATCGTAAATGTTAAAGCAAAAGATATGAAGACAAACAAAGAACAGTCTATCACTATTCAGAACTCTACAGGTTTAAGTGAAGAAGAAATCGATAGAATGGTTAAGGAAGCTGAAAGCAATAAAGCTGACGATGAAAAGAAACGTAAAGACATCGAAACTAAGAACAAAGCAGAAGCTATGATTAACCAGATTGATAAGGCTTTAGCTGAACAGGGTGCTAACCTTCCAGAAGATCAGAAGAACCAGGCTACAGCTTTAAGAGATGAACTTAAGACTGCATTAGACAATAATGATATGGCTACTCTTGAATCTAAGATGAGTGAACTTGAACAGATCGCTCAGCAGATGGCTGCTGCTCAGTATCAGCAGCAGAATGCTGGTAATACAGCAGGTGCAGACACTTCATCTAACAACAATAACGATGATTTCGTTGATGCAGACTTTACTGAAAAGAACTAACAAGAAAGCCAAGGGCAATCCCCTTGGCTTATATTAAATGAGGTGTAATTTATGGCAGATAAGAGAGATTACTATGAAGTCCTTGGTGTATCTAGGGATGCTTCAAAAGATGAAATAAAACGTGCCTATCGTAAGATGGCAAAGAAATATCACCCTGATGTGAATAAAGCGCCAGATGCAGCAGATAAGTTCAAGGAAGTTAATGAAGCCTATGAAGTTCTTTCTGATGAGAATAAGAAGGCTGCTTATGACCGTTATGGACATGCAGCATTTGAACAGGGTGGTGCAGGTGCTGGAGGATTTGGTGGCCAGGGATTTGGCGGATTTGAAGATATGGACTTTGGCGATATCTTCGGTTCATTCTTTGGCGGAGGACAGTCACGTTCTAGAAGACCTACAGGACCACAAAAAGGTGAAGACCGTTATGTTCAGATAGAAATTGATTTCATGGATGCTATCAAAGGTAAAAAGACTGAACTTAAGATTAACTATGATGAACAGTGTTCTCATTGTCATGGTACAGGTGCTAAGAATCCTAATGATGTGCATACATGTTCTAGATGTGGTGGAACAGGACGTATTAGAGTACAGCAGCGTTCACCATTTGGTACTATCATTAATGAATCAGTCTGCCCAGACTGTCATGGTACAGGTAAGGTAGTCAAGGATAAGTGCCCACATTGTCATGGTTCAGGATATATTAATAAGAATGTCACTGTAGAATTAACAATCCCAGCTGGTATTAATTCTCATCAGCAGTTGCGTGTCGCTGGTAAAGGACAGCGTGGTGTCAATGGTGGACCTAATGGTGACTTATATGTAGAAATCTATGTACGTCCACATAAATACTTTGTGAGAAACGGTAATGATATTTCTATATCAGTTCCAGTTTCTGCAGTAGATGCAACTCTTGGCTGTGAAGTTGAAGTACCTACTGTTTATGGTGATGTCACTATGAAGATTCCAGCAGGAACACAGACTGGTACAGTCATGAGACTTAAGGGTAAAGGTGTCAAGAACATGCGTGGTGATACTTATGGTGATCAGTATGTTCAGGTTAACGTTTCTATTCCTAAGAAGTTAAGCAAGAAAGAAAAAGACCTTTATACAAAACTTAAAGAATTAGATGAAAAAGAATCTATTTTTGATCAATTTAAGAAATCATTCAAGAGATAGGGATATTGAGTATTCCTATCTTTTTTGTATAATGAAATAAGGAGGACATTATGAAATATAAAACTATATTATGGGATATAGATGGCACACTTCTTAATTTTGAAATGTCTGAAAGAATCAGCATGGAAAAATGTTTAGAGAAGCATGGCGTATCTATGACAGAAGCACAATTTGAAGAATACAAAAAGATTAATAAAGAATGCTGGAAGATGATTGAAAAGGATCATTCAAGAAGAAATGAACTCATGGTGAAACGTTTTGTAGACTTTTTTATATTACTTAATGTTTCTATTGATGGTGTTCAGTTTAATAAGGATTATCAGGAAGCATTAGGTACTTATTATTGTTTGAATGAATTCGCCTTAGAAGTCATTTTGGCACTTAAACCACATTGCAAGCAGTATGCAGCATCAAATGGCTCAAAAGTCGCTCAGTTAGGCAAATTAAAGGGTACAGGGCTTTATGACTTATTTGATGATATATTCATCTCAGAAGATGTAGGGCATGAAAAGCCAGATATTACATACTTTAATTATATTAAAGAAAAGACCCACTATGATCCTGATACCACAATTATTATCGGAGATTCACTTACAAGTGATATAAAGGGTGGAGAGAACGCAGGAATTGATACATGCTACTTTAATCCAGGACATCAAAAAAACACTTCTCAAGCTGTCACATACGAAATAGACAAACTTATAAAAGTGTTAGACGTAGTAAAATAAAAGAGGCTGTTGCCAGCCTCTATTATTATATCGATTAAGCGCTCTTTCTTAAAGTTCTTAACTGTCTTGCAGAAACTCTTACCTTTGTAGGCTTACCATCGATGATGACAGTAGCTTTCTGTAAGTTAACATTCCACTTTCTTCTTGTAGCGTTTAATGCATGAGAACGGTTGTTACCAGACATAGGTCCTTTACCGCTAAGCTGACATTTTCTAGACATTGAATTCACCATCCTTTTACTTGTTTCACATACTCGTGTATCTTACCATCTACCTCATCAAAAATCAATCATTTTTTTAATTAATCTGTCCAAAATGTAAAAAAAGTTGAATATATGGACAAAATAAGGATTGAAAAATCTTTATTGTTTGCTATAATCCTAATTGTTTGTAATGTTTGTGTATATGATATATAATTACTATTATGAAAAAAGAATAAAAATGGAGGAATCAATATGATTAAAAAAACAACTGATCTTGGAAATATAGATATTTCAACTGACGTTATTGCTACTATTTGTGGCGGAGCTGCAACAGAATGTTATGGTGTTGTAGGTATGGCTAGCCAGAAGATGATGGATGGTTTTTATGATCTTCTAGGTAAAGATAATTATTCTAAAGGAATTGTTGTTGAAGAAGGTCAGACTGGTTCTATTATTAATCTTTATATTATTGTAGGTTACGGTGTGAAGATTTCTGAAATCGTATATGAAGTACAGAAGAAAGTTAAATATGTACTAGAAAAGACTCTAGATATTGATGTTGAAGCTGTGAATGTTTATGTTCAGAGCATCCGTGTAATGGACTAGGAGGATGAAGCATGAAGGAAATTAACGGTAAAATGTTTAAACAGATGGTCTTAAGCGGGGCCATCGTATTACATAATAATCATCCTGAGGTAGATGCTTTAAACGTCTTCCCAGTACCAGATGGAGATACAGGTACTAATATGTCTCTTACATTCAATTCTGGGGCTGAACAGGTTGAAAAGCTTGCTGATGATACACCTATTGGTGATATCGCTAAAACTCTTTCTAAAGGCTTATTAATGGGAGCAAGAGGTAACTCTGGTGTTATTCTTTCTCAGATCTTTAGAGGTGTAGCTAAATCACTTAAAGGCAAAGAAACTGCCAATGTTGCAGAATTATCTGATGCATTCTCTTCTGGTGCTAAAGTGGCTTATAAGGCAGTTATGCGTCCAGTAGAAGGAACAATCTTAACAGTTATCAGAGAATCTGCTGATGTAGCTGCTAAGTATGTACAGCCAGATATGGAAATTGAAGACTGGTTCTCTTACTTTGTAAAGAGTGCTGAAAAGTCTTTAGATAATACACCTGAACTTCTTCCAGTATTAAAAGAAGTAGGTGTAGTTGACTCAGGAGGAGCTGGTTTATTATTAGTATTAACTGGTTTCATGGCTGCTCTTGCTGGTGAAGTGATTGAAAAAGTAGACAATGTTGGTGCCGCAAGTGATGTGGAAATTGTACAGGAAGAAGAAAAGCCTTATGGTTATCGTGTACAGTTCACATTAAAGATTGATGAAAGAAAGATGAATGCATTCAACTTAGATGGTTTCATCAATGAGTTAAAGAACTTACCAGGTAAGAACGTAGATGTAGCACAGAAAGATAATAAGGTTATTGGTAATGTAGATACATTAAAGCCTGGTAATGCATTAAATACAGGTCTTCGTTTTGGTGAATTCACTAAGGTAACTGTAGTGAATACTGAAGTATCTGAAGAAGAAATCCCAATGGCTCCTGCTAAGGAAATGGCTCTTATTTCTGTGGCTGCAGGTGATGGTATTAAGGATATGTTCCTTGAATTAAATTGTGATCATGTTGTATCTGGTGGTCAGACAATGAACCCTGCAACTGAAGATATCGTTAAAGCAATCAAGGGTGTGAATGCAAAACATGTCATCATTCTTCCAAATAACTCTAATATCGTCATGACTGCACAGCAGGCGGCTACAGTATTAGAAGGAGAAGTAGACGTTGTGGTATTACCTACTAAGACTATTCCTCAGGGATTATCTGCTGCTATCATGTATAATCCAGAAGCAACATTAGATGAAAATGTGGATGAAATGAAGGAAGCTATTGCAAATGTAAAGACTGGTCAAGTGACTTTCGCAATCAAGGATACTTCAATTGATGGTTTAGAAATTAAAGCAAATAACTATATGGCTTTATGTGAAAAGAAGATTGTGGCTTGTGTACCAGATAAGCTAGAAGCATTAAAGAATGTTTTAAGCAATCTTGTAGATGAAGATTCTGAAATCGTTACACTTATTTGTGGTGAAGACGTAACAGAAGAAGAACAGGAAGCAGCTAGAAGCTTCATTGAAGAAAACTATGAAGATGTAGAATGTGAAGTTCATGTTGGTAAACAGCCAGTTTACTCATTTATTGTTGGTGTTGAATAAATTCAATTCTCAAAAAGTGCCGATATAATCAGCACTTTTTTTGATTGATATTCAAATTTTACGCTTATTTACGCACTAATTTGGAAATATTAAGTAAAAAAGCCTGTTTTTTATTGGTCATCTTCAAGATTGAATTCGATTAGTTGAGCTATCTGATGTTCCTTGGATTTTAAGACATCAGCATATATATTAGCTGTTGTTTGAATATCATTATGGCCTAGATGAGAAGAGACTACTTTTATATCTACATCGTTCATAATTAACAATGTTGCATTAGCATGTCTTAAGAAGTGAACTGTTATATATTCATAATCAGTTCCTTTTTTTACTGCGTTTAATCTTTTATTGATATTATTTCTATGTATATAATCTCCTAATGGAGTAGAGAAAACTATATTAGGATTAATATATTGTTCTTTTAAAAATTGTTTTTTTTTTTTCATTTTGTTCTTGTTGGACCATTTTAAGAATGTTAAAAACGGTATTAGACATTCCTAGTATTCGATAGCTGTTATTTGTTTTTGGTGGTCCAATAATTGGATCCTTTCCGACAAAATTAATAGTTTTGTTGATATTAATTTCTTTATTTTTAAAATCAATCCTCAATTGTAAAATGAAACTGGAATTAAGGAATTGGGATAAAGGGGCATGCCCCTTTATCCCAATTCGCGCGACCGCAGGCTCCTTATTCTCAATTTTTATAAGAAAAAAATTGGATAATAGAAATCAAGAAAAAATTTAAAAAATATATCAATAATTTTTTTGAATACCCATAATCTACAGGTAACGATTTAAGAGAAGTGTGGAGCAGAAATATTCAGGATATAGACTATTTGTC
>NZ_RCYB01000015.1 GCF_004168205.1 Catenibacterium sp. co_0103
AAGAGACGAGGCCACAAGAAAGCCATTATCGCAATTGCAAGAATGATGCTTGTCAGTATATACCATATGATTCTTACCGGAGGGATATTTAATCCTTCAGATTATGAATCATTTAAAAATCCTAAGCCACCTATAAAGCAACAAATTTTAACAGAAGAATCAGCGATTGAATTTCTTAAGAAATCAGGTTTTGATGTTTCTAAATTAACTAAACCATAATATTCAATTATTCTATTTTTTCTAAATTGTTCAAACTTGTTTTTAAGTTTGTCTTTTTTTATAAGTTTTGATTGATTTTTGTTTCACACTTCTCCTTTATTTCATCCTACTAATCATTTATGAAACATCTATGAAATATCTAAAAAAAGCAAGCGACTAAATATACTTTAGATTTACTCAAGCAAAAAAGCCGGAATGTGAACTCCGGACATTGCCTTTAGACAGTTTCTGTGTAAATGCTTATGTCATTGTCTTCTATTTTAAAAGTAAGCCGTCATTTCTAGATAAGAGTCTTAGGGATTCTCAATTTGAATTTTCCAAAATAGTCCTCAATACTATCTGGTTCACCAATCTTGATACCTTTTTCTAATGCCTCTTCAATCCATACTTTCTTTGCATCATTTGCGTATTTCCTATAGAGAAGAGATATCTTACTGATGATGGCAAATCGTTAGGCGCTGTCAACGAGATGATGACAGAAGTGAGTTTAATAATACCGACAACAATATCGTTATGGTATATTAGCTGAATAAGATAACCTATAGCAACACTTTTCTTAAATTGAACATAATGATTTTATTATTTATGCGAGCAGTTAGTCTATAAGATTGACTGCTTTTCTTATACCCGAAGAAAGGAGTTTTAATGAAAGTATGGATAGAATCTAAAGGTAACAGGATTCGTGCCAGTGATAAATCGCTGGTCTATTATTTCTGTATCGGCTGGCTGTTGCTCCTGTTTGTTGCGGTGTTCCTGCTACTGAATCTGCGACAGCTCCTTGTCACAGACTGGACAGACTTTAACCTGCTCCATGTCGGAATTACTTGGACTGCCTACAATTCCATTACGGTTCTGATAACGACTGGTGTTTGTGCATTGGTCGCTTTTCTCTACTACCGTTACTGATATGACCGTATCAAGCGGTTGTTACACCGACAAAAACTGGCTCGTATGATGCTGGAAAATAAATGGTATGATGCCGATACCATACAAGACTGCATTTTTTTACTGACCTACAAAGCAGATCAAGGGAAAAATTCGTCTGGTTGTGTCATTTTTTTAATCGTAATAATTCACAGTCACTTACACCGTGGCTAAATATAGATTATAATATAGCCACAAGAAAGGAGCTGATTGTATGCAGATTATTCCGATGCGTGATTTAAAAAATACGGTTGAAGTAGAACGTCGCTGTGCGGAAGAAAACGGTCCTGTATTCGTAACCAAGAATGGATACGGCAGATTGGTTGTTATGGACATTGATTATTATGAAAAAACCATGAGAAAGATGGATGAAGCAACAACAATATTGGATGGTTTGAAAGATGTGAAATCTGGAAACACAGTAGAAGGAGACACTGCAATTTCTAATATAAGGAGCAAGTATGGCATCTAAATTTGGATATCGACTGACCAAAAGAGCAGAATCTGATTTAGATGGAATTGTCTCGTATATAGCAGTTGAACTTTCAACTCCACAGGCAGCATCTGATTTCGTAGACAAGTTAAAGGATAATATTGACGAAACAAGAGCTTTTCCTGAAAGTGGTTCTCCAGTAGACAATGAATTTTTACAAGTAGAAAATCTCCGAAAGAAACTGATTGGAAATTATATTATGTACTATCTTCCTGATATGAGAGAAAAAATAATTTATATCCTACGTATTGTATATGGCAAACAAAACATCACTGAAATTCATATAAAACTGGATATTTAATTACGTAAGCACCGTTCACGAGTTGATCGATGCTTTTATTTATAGATCCAGGATAAGTTCCATTCCTTTATAGTGTCTTTTGCGCACTTATAGGAATAATGCCCTCTTCTTTCTCTATCAAGAAATCAGTATCATCTGTACAATATATACTCACATATTCTGTTGCTATAAGCTACTGACATATATATTGTTTACTTAGTGTATGCTCATCAAGTTTTGCTATACATCCTAATAATCCTATATCTAATAGATATAATTGAAATGTATTGAAATCCTCATGTATTTTCAAGGGTGCTTTTACCTGTCTAACACGATTCACTATGTATATCAATCCACAATCAGCTAACCACTTAACTGCCTCATCAAAACCTTTACCACGTTTCCCTTCATATGTATTATTAGAAATCTGTATTAGAATACTATTCCATACTTTACTTATTTTTGGACGTGTAAAATCATGTTCATAATCTAATAGAATTCTCTTGTGTATATTGCGTACTTCATCATAACTATGATGACTCACAAAATGTTGTACAGCTTCTGGCATACCACCTACAAAATAATAGTCCTTCAAAGCATCAATTTGTTTAGTTGCTAATAAGAATTCCTTATAGCTAAGTGGATAGAGGTTCATAAGATCTACTTTACCTACTGGAAATGATGTCCCTTGATGTAAATCAATTCCCATGAATGAACAGGCGCATACAATATACTATTCAGGTGCATTTTCATTGAAATATTTTTAAGAAGTTAAGGCTCTAGGTACTTCCTGTAATTCATCAAATATAAGAAGTGTGTTGTCAGGATCATTTTTTTTACCACTATACAGTTCCATACCTGTAATCAAACGTTTTGTATCTAAATCATACGAAAACAAATCTTCCATAGTTACATTATCTTCAAAATTAATATAAACAGTATGAGTATAAGCTTTCTTACCAAACTCTTTCATCAGCCATGTTTTACCTACATGTCTTGCACCATGTATAATCATTGGCTTACGAATAGGCTTTTCTTTCCATTTGAATAATTCTTCTATTGCATATCGACACATAGAGACACCTGCCTTATTATTCCTTTATATCACCTTTTTACATTTTTTACAGCGAAAAAATGTGTTATCACTACACTTTTTACAACGATAAAATGTGTTACCTCTACACTTTTTACAACGAATAAATGTGATACAACTACACTTTTTACAGCGAATAAGTGTAGTACCTCAACATTTTTGAGTATAAAAAAAGACTATCACACATAAGTGTCATAGTCTTTTGAAGTTATAATTTGAAGTTTGCTGCGTCTTTCTTGAACTGTACAACATCTTCATCAGTACCTAATACAAAGTGTGTTTCAGTAATCTGATGCTGAGTACCAGCCGCATAATCAAGACCACTTGTTTCATAATCATAAGAGAATGATTTTCTTACCTTCTCTACTCTTGGGTTAGAATGAGGGATGGCAGATAATAATGATCTTGTATATGGATGGAGAGGATTACTAAAGATTTCATCTGCAGTTCCTGTTTCTACTAAGTGACCTAAATGTAATACACCAATTCTATCAGAGATGTATTTAACCATTGATAAGTCATGAGCGATGAATAAGTAAGCAGCACCTGTTTCTTTCTGCATCTTCTTCATTAGGTTTACAACCTGTGCCTGAATAGATACATCTAGGGCTGAGATTGCTTCATCAGCAATGATTAGATCAGGGTTCATAATTAAGGCTCTTGCGATACCAATACGCTGTCTCTGACCACCAGAGAACTGGTGTGGGAAACGGTTCGCATGTTCTTTTGATAGACCTACCATCTCAAGAATCTTATAAACCTTTTCTTCTCTTTCTTTTTCATCTTTATAATCATGATGAATATCAAGACCCTGAGCAATAATATCAATAACCTTCTTACGAGGGTTTAAACAAGCCATTGGATCCTGGAAAATCATAGCCATCTTAGTACGTAATGTCTTAAGAGCTTTCTTAGACATCTTACCAGTGATATCTTCACCTTCGAAGATGATCTGACCATCAGTTGGATCATATAATCTAATAATGGCACGACCAGTAGTAGATTTACCTGAACCAGATTCACCTACTAAACCATATGTTTCACCTGGCATGATTTTGAATGAAATACCATCAACGGCTTTTACAGTAAACTTTCTAGTTGGATAGAAATACTGTTTTAAATTCTTGACTTCAAGAATTGGAGTCTGACTATTCTTGTCCATTATTTGGTACACCTTCTTTCATCATGTTATCGATTCTCTTTCTTAATGCTTCAGGCATTTCTACCTTTGGCGCATTTGGATGCATTAACCAGCTGGCTACCTTATGAGTTGTAGAACCTTCTACTTTGAACATAGGTGGTTCAATTCTCTTATCGATATTTAATGCATATTTATTACGTGGTGCGAATGCATCACCTTTGATTTCTTTTGTAACGTTTGGTGGTGAACCAGGAATTGTATATAATTCTGGATCATCAGTATTTAAATCAGGCATTGCTGATAAAAGACCCCAAGTATATGGATGTAAAGGTCTGTAGAAGATATCTTCGATAGAACCTGTTTCTACAATCTTACCTGCATACATAACGTTTACGAAGTCAGCTACCTTAGCAACTACACCTAAGTCATGTGTGATATAAATAACTGAAATACCTTTTTTCTTCTGTAAGTCCTGAATTAATTCAAGGATCTTAGCCTGGATAGTTACATCTAGGGCTGTTGTAGGTTCGTCACAGATTAATACATATGGATCACATGATAAAGCGATTGCGATAACAACACGCTGTCTCATACCACCAGATAACTGGTGAGGGTAGTTCTTCATACGTTTTTCTGCATTTGTGATTCCTACTTCTTCAAGAAGTTCTACAGCCTTTTTATATGCTTCTTCTTTAGATGTTCCATAATGATACATCATTGGTTCCATGATCTGTTTACCAATTGTCATTGTTGGGTCTAGAGAAGTCATTGGATCCTGGAAGACCATCGCAATCTTACGACCACGGATTTCCTTCTGGATTTCCTTTTCTGTCATCTTAGTGATATCTACTGTATGTTTTTCATCAGTATCTGAATCATGCCAAGTATAGTCGATTGAACCACTTTCAATACTACCATTCTTAGCTAAGATACCCATGATAGCTTTTGTAGTAACTGATTTACCCGAACCAGATTCACCTACAATCGCAATTGTTTCTCCTTTATAAAGGTCTAAGTTAACACCACGGATGGCATTCACTTTCTTACCTTCAATCTTAAAGGAGATATTTAAGTCTCTGATTTTTAAAATTCTTTCTCTGTCAGCCATAATTACATCTCCTTCATAGTAGGATCAAGTGCATCTCTTAAACCATCACCTAATAAGTTGAATCCTAACATCAATACTGCAAGGATAATAGCTGGGATAGTCATCTGAGTTGGATATACTGTGAACACTTCGAAACCTGAGTTGATCAAAGTACCAAGTGAAGCCTGAGGTACAGTTAAACCTAAACCAACGAATGCTAGATATGCTTCATAGAATATTGCATTTGGGATAGTCATCATAGACATGATGATTAACTGACCAAAGATGTTTGGTAAGATTTCCTTGAATAAGATAAAGATATTGCTTGCACCTAATGTTCTAGAAGCAAGAATGAATTCATCTTCCTTGATTTTTAATACCTGTGCTCTTGTGATACGAGACATAGGAATCCATTCAGTGAAGATTAACGCAAGAATAACGGTATATAAAGAAGGCTTTAATACTGTTAAAAGAATAGTTAATACTACTAGTGTTGGGATAGAGTTGATGATTTCCTGAATTCTCTGAAGGACAGAGTCAATTAAACCACCAAAGTAACCAGAAATTAAACCATAAGTCATACCAACTACGATATCAATAACTACTGCAACTAATGCGATAATTAATGAAATACGAGTACCCTGCCATGTTCTTACGAACAAGTCACGGCCATATTTATCAGTACCAAAGAAATGAGTACCATTTGGAAAAATATTCGCAATACTTGTATCAATTGCATCATATTTCCAATGAGAAATCATTGGTACAAAGATAGCAAGTAAAGCAATGATAATAATACAAGCTAAACCAAAGATTGCACCTTTGTTCTGAGTAAAACGGTAAACAACGTCTTTCCAAGCAGGTCTTGCAGGAGCAACTTCATCAATGTTGATATTCTGTTTATCACCGATAAACTCAAAATCATCTGGCAAAAATTCATATTTCTTGTCATCCATCTTAGTTGTCCCCCTTTCCTAAACGGATACGTGGATCGATAATACCATAAGATACATCGATTACTAACATCATAACGATATACATGAATGCATATAAGAATGAACATGCAACGATGATGTTGTAGTCATTGGCACGAATACTGTTAATTAATAGCTTACCTAAACCTGGTACAGAACAGATCTGTTCTACTACCATTGTACCAGTCATCAAGTTAACTAGGATTGGACCTAAGATAGTGATTACTGGGATTAAGGCATTACGTAATGCATGCTTGAAGATTAATGTCTTACGATCTAAACCTTTAGCCATTGCAAGAGTCATATATTCACTATTTAATACAGAAATCATTTCTGTACGAGTGAAACGAGCTACGTTGGCAATAACGCTCATAGATAAAGCGATAACTGGCAATATAGATGAGAAGATTGGATTCATATCATCATACATTGTTGGCAAGATACGAAGATCATTACTGAACAAGATAACAAGTAATAATGCGAATACGAATGATGGGATAGATACACCTAAGATAGAAATAATAGTTGCGATTGTATCCCAAATAGTGTTCTTGTTTAATGCAGCAACGATACCAAGTAACATACCTACTAATGTACCTAAGATACATGCAGCGATACCATAAGCAAATGAGATCTTAGCTGCGTCAAATACTAATTCAGAAACATTCTGATCTTTGTATAAAACATAAGAAACACCGAAATCGCCTGATAACATATTCTTTAAGTATGTACCATACTGTACTAGAACTGGCTTATCAAGACCATATTTTGCCATAATGACTTTCTGCTGTTCTGGACTCAACTTTTCTGAGTTGAATGGAGAACCTGGCATACAACGAGTCATAATGAACAGAACTGTTAGTATAACAAATAGAGTAATTGCTGAAATAAGCAATCTCTTTAAGATATACCTAATCATGGATTTATCCATATAAATATCACACCTTTCATTTAAAAAAGAAGAACACATTATAGCAAGAGCTATAATGTGTTTATTCTCACTATGTTCTGTTTATTCTTATTTAATAGTTACGTATTTGAATGTATAAGGAACACCAACTGCTGAATGAACAAGTCCTTTTACATTCTTAGCCTTTAATGCTGCAGCACCCTTTTCGAATACTGGAATATAAGCTAAATCATCAAGTGCAGTCTTTTCTACCTGAGTCATTAAGTCCCAACGTTTATTTAAGTCTGATTCAGTCTGAACCTGTTTCATTAATGAATCAACTTTAGCATTGCTGTACTTACCAAAGTTATTTGAGTTACCAGTCAAGAATAAGTTTAAGTAAGTTGTTGGATCAGCGTAGTCTGGACCCCAACGAGTACATGCAATCTCGTAAGTACCATGTTCTTCTCTGTTGTAGATTCTGTCTTTCTTAACAGTTGCAACCATGTTTACCTTCAAGCCTTTTAACTTAGTGAATGAACCCTGTAAGTATTCAGCCATAGTATCCATTGGTGATTCATCAGTACCATATAATAAATCAACTGTGATTGTATCAGTACCTAATTCTTTCTTAGCTGCATCTAAGTATTCCTGAGCCTTCTTAACATCGTAACCTACAAGAACACCTGCATCATCACGGAAGTCTTTACCAGCTGGGCTCTTAGATAACTGTGATGGAACCATACCAGTAGCAGCTCTAGAACCATCCTTTAAGACGCTTTCACATAAGTCTTTTCTGTTAATTGCGTAAGACAATGCTTCTCTTACGTTCTTATCAGCAAGAGTCTTAACTTGGAAGTTTAAGTTTAAGTAGAATAAGAAACCTTCATTGAATGTTGTGAAAGTATCTTTACCTTTATACTTATCTACTAATGTAGAGTTAATTGTTGCATAGTCAACTTTACCATTGTCAAAGTTCTGTGCAGCAGTCTTAGGATCCTGTACTAGGAACATTTCAAGGTTCTTAGTCTTAACTGCTTTTGCATCATAGTACTTATCGTTCTTAGTGAATGTTGCTTTGTTACCTTTGATCCACTTAGTCATCTTATAAGCACCATTAGATAATGTGTATTCTGGTTTAGTACCATAGTTCTTACCACATTTTTCAACGAACTTTTCGTTCTGCGGATAGTAGCATGGGAAAGCCATTAAGTCTGTGAAATATGGAACCTTGTTGTTTAATTCAACAACTAAAGTCTTATCATCAGCTGCTTTAACACCTAAAGTGTTCATCTGTTCATCAGTTGCCTTTGGGCCTAGGTCAATCAACTGACTCGCATTCTTAACTGATGCACCATCATCACCTAACATGTAAGCATATGTACCTGCATTCTTAATAATTTTCTTCCAAGAATAAACGAAATCGTTGGCAGTGACCTCATCACCATTTGACCACTTAGCATCTTTTAAGTGGAAAGTGTAAGTCTTACCATCAGCACTTACATCCCAGTTCTTAGCTAATGCTGGAACAGTCTTGCCTTTGTCATTTAATGCTGTTAAGCCGTCTGTGATTGCGTGGATTGCGTTGTATGACATACCATCATCAACTACTGCAGAATCCATACCCTGGATATCTAATTCACTTGCAAATCTGAAAGTATCTGTATCAGTTTTGCTTCCACATCCAGCAAGTAATGCCGCTGCCATACTTGCAGCAACTAAAACCTTTACTGTTTTCATATTTTCCCCTCCATAATGGATATAATTGTATGATAGCATCCAACTATCATGAAAAACATCTTACACTCTTTGTGTATACATGTCAATATTCATTAGTATAAATCTTTGTGCATTTCATGAATCTATTTTAGTTATTTGTCTTTTCTACAAATTGACTAATTCTAATATTTTTTGCACTTAATTTATTATCACAAAAAGAAAAATCACGCATATAAAAAAGGCACCAATCAGGTGCCTCTTAGTCCATAAATGGGTTGATTTTATCAAGGATTGCATCCTTATTCGCAAAACCAATGATCTGTGTAACAGCCTTTCCTTCTTTAAAGAAAATCATGTTTGGAATTGACTGGACACCGTATTTTGATGCTAAATCAAGTTCATTGTCTACATTGACTTTAACAACAGTTAACTGATCATTTTCAGCATCTAATTCTTCTAATACTGGACCAACCATCTTACAAGGGCCACACCAGTCTGCATAGAAGTCTACTAATACATACTTATTGTTTAATGCTTCATTAAAACCGTTCTGATCTACAATTTTCATATTCTTCACCTCACCTATATTTAAACAGATTGAAGAATATTCCGCAACTTATTTGCTTAGATGAATATCATAGGTCGTATAGGCAAGTTCTATGCCTTCTTCGTTGAAACGCTTATTCATATTTTCAAGTAAACTACACCTAAGTATTTCATAGTCATCTGTGGCTGCCCATACTCTAAGTGTAAAGGTTAATGCACTATCCTTATATTCTGTCATATTCACAAATGGTGGAATATCATGGAGACAATAAGGATTAGATAAGGCTTCTTCCATAATAACCTTCTTAACTAATTCTGTATCACTATCCATTACAACATCAAAGTTTAAATCTACACGACGCATTTCTTCACTTGAATAGTTCACTAATGGTGAGTGTGCTAACTGTGAATTAGGAATGACAATCTTCTTATTATCTAAAGTAAGTAGATTTGTATAGAGTAAAGAGATTTCCTGGATTCTTCCTGTGACACCTGCAACTTCAATTAGGTCTCCTTTTGAAAAAGGTTTCGCTAGTAAGATGATAATACCATCAAAGAAACTGGCAAGTGAATCTTTAATAGCAAGTGCAAAAGCAGCAGAAGCTGCAGTAAATATAGCAAGAATAGAACTTGTATTAATACCAAGCTGTGATAGAGCCATAATCGCAATAATCACAATAAAGACTGTCTTGATGATTGTCTTAAAGAAGTTTAAGACAATTTCATCCTGTGAAGACTTTTCTATAAATTTTGTAAATAACTTATCAAAAATTTTATATACAATATATCCAATAACTATAATGATAAGGGCTTGAAGAGCTTTCTCTCCCATGCCATAAAGTGTTTCTAAGTATTTTTTCACCATTTTTGTAAATCCTTTCATGTACATTTACAGTAATTCGTCTAACTTGATTAGTCAAGAAAATGTTGATTTATTCCTCAAAATTGTTAAAATTGTGTTTGACTGAAGGAGGTCCTTGTATGAAAATTGCAATCATGACAGATAGTAACTCTGGCATTACACAGGCAGAAGCAAAAGAATTAGGTATCTATTGTATTCCGATGCCTTTCACTATAGATGGTAAAGAATTTGAAGAAGATATCAATTTAACACAAGAACATTTCTATGAAAAATTAATGAGTGGTGCAGAAGTATTCACTTCACAGCCAACAATTGGTATTATCGCAAAGAAGTGGGATGAAATATTAAAAACACATGACGCTATTATTCATATTCCTATGAGCAGTGGCTTATCTGGAAGTTGTCAGACAGCAATGATGATGGCGGATGAAGATCAGTATAAAGGAAAAGTATTTGTTGTGGATTCTCAAAGAATCTCAGCTACGCAAAAGGCTGATGTTCTAGATGCTATTGCTATGGCAGATAAGGGATATAGTGCCAAAGAGATTTATGATTATCTTATGAACAATAAGATGAATGCCACTATCTATATTACTGTAGATACACTTGAATATTTAAAGAAGGGTGGACGTTTATCCCCTGCTGCTGCAACTCTTGCTGGTTTATTAAAGATTAAACCTATTCTTACTATTCAAGGTGAAAAGTTAGATAAATATGGTACTTCACGTACTATGAAAAAAGCTCGTAAGATGATGATTGACCAGGTAAAACAGGATATTAGTGATCGTGGCTGGGGTGATGATTATGAAGTAGCATGTGTTTATTCTTATGATAAAGAAGCTGCTTTAGATTATTTAGAACAAGTGAAAGAAGCATTCCCTGATAAAGAGGTCATCTTTGACCGTTTATCATTAAGTGTTGCCTGCCATATCGGTCCAGGTTCACTTGCAGTAGCTGCCTATAAGAAAGGTTCTTATTAAGATGTTCGATAGAACATCTTTTTTTAATTTTTGCTTGTATTCCCTTACAACATTGATTATTCACTTTTTTTATATTATTATTTTAATGAATGATTTTACATTTTTGAGAAAGAGGTGGATAGTGATTTATGTCAGTCGATAATACTGAAAAGAAAAAGACATTCAAACCTCACCGTTCTAAAAGAAGATTCCCTTCTACACATCATAATGTTAAAACACAGGGAACAAAGATATTCGCATTAGGCGGTTTAAATGAGGTTGGTAAAAATACTTACTGTATTGAATGTAATGATGAAATGATTATTATTGATGCAGGTGTTAAATTTGCATCTGAAGGTCTTCCTGGGATTGATTATGTTATTCCAGATTATACTTATTTAAGAAAGAATAATAAAAAGATCAAGGGATTATTTATTACACATGGCCATGAAGACCATATTGGGGGTATTCCTTTCTTATTAAGACTAGTGAATATACCATTTATTTATGCTTCTCCATTGGCTTGTGCCATGATTAGAAGAAAACTAGAGGAACACCATCTTACACATGTAACTAAGATGATTCCTATTAACCATGAAAGTTCTATCAAAACTAAATATTTTAATATTGGTTTCTTTAATACAAACCATTCTATTCCTGAATCTATGGGGATTATTGTAAATACACCTGATGGTCGTATTGTAGAAACAGGTGACTTTAAGTTTGATTTATCTCCAGTTGCTAATCCTGCTGATTATCAGATTATGAGTTTCTTAGGTGAAACAGGTGTTGATTTATTAATGAGTGATAGTACGAACGCAGAAGTACCTACATTCTCTATTAGTGAAAAGACTGTTGCAGGACAGGTACAGGAAGAATTCAGAAAGACTGAAGGACGTATTATTGTTGCAACATTCGCATCTAATATACATAGAGTACAGCAGATTGTAGAAGCTGCTGTTAAGTTTAATCGTAAGATTCTTGTATATGGACGTTCAATGGTCAACAATATTGATGTTGCAAGAAAGATGGGTTATATCAAGTGTCCTGATCGTTTCTTTATTAAGAATGATGAAGCAAAACATCTTCCTGATAATGAAATACTAATTCTATGTACTGGATCTCAGGGTGAGGCACTTGCTGCATTAAATAGAATTGCGAATGGTACACATCGTCAGATTAAGATTAAACCTGGTGATACTGTATTATTCTCATCTAACCCTATTCCTGGTAACCAATCTTCTGTATCACGTTTAATTAATAAGTTATATCGTTCTGGAGCAAGAGTTCTAGAAAACTCTATGATTAGTAACCTTCATACTTCTGGACATGCTTCTCAGGAAGAACAGAAGCTCATGATGCTTCTTACTAAGCCTAAATACTTCTTCCCAGTTCATGGTGAACATAAAATGCTTTGTATACATAAAAAATTATATGAAGAAGTAGGCGGAAAGCCTGATCATGCATTTGTATTAAGTAATGGGGATTGTTTATGCTTAAAGGATCATGAGATATTCCAGACAAGAAGCGTACATGCAGATGATATTTATGTAGATGGTAATGATTTAACAGGTTTATCTACAGCAGTATTACATGACCGTCAGATTTTAAGTGAAGATGGCATGGTTGCAGTACTTATTAGTATGGATTCTCATGCAGGTATCTTACTTCATAAACCAGTTATTATGAGCCGTGGATTTGTTTATATGAAAGATAGTAAACCTATGATTTATGGAGCAGAAATGGCTGTGGATCGTAAGCTACGTGCTTTATTGCAGGAAAAAACAACATTTGGTGAAATTAAGAATACAATCAGAGAAACATTAACATCTTATTTCTATACTAAGACAAAGAGAAGACCGATGATTATTCCTGTCATCATGAATAAGAAATAATGAAGAAAAAGAAAATTATTCGTACTGGTATTCTTGCAATTATTGTTTTCGCATTGGTGTTGTTTGGTGGTTATACATGTCTCTTTTCTAGAACACATTATTCTTTTACAAGAATGACTTATAGTAATGGATTATTACCTGATGGTTTTAAAAACTTTAAGATTGTAAATTTATCCGATATACATATCACAACGTCTAAAGATATTGATCGTTTTGAACAAATTGTAGATGAGATAGAAGATCAAAGTTATGATATGGTTGTATTTACTGGAGACCTGTATGAAAGTAAATCTATTGAGGATGCAAGAGTACAAAAGATCTTAAAGAAGCTCCAGCCAGGTTATGGTAAGTTTGCGGTACTTGGTGATGAAGATCATGCACATGCTGAAGAAGTGACTAATATCCTTAATGAAGGTGGATTTGAAGTACTTAATAACAGTGCTCGTACTATTCATTATCGTAATAGTTCTTTTACCCTTTATGGACAATCTATTAATAGTCAGGAAGAAATACCTGCTTCTGACGGGTTTGTCTTAACCTTAAGTCATTATCCTGATAGTTTTAGTCAAAATAAAGGACATACACATTTACAGTTATCTGGACATAGTAATGGTGGGACTATCTGGTTCCCTGGTATTGGACCACTTGTAAAGTGTAATAATGCAACTACCTATAATCATGGAAGTTATACAGAAAGTGGTTCTGAGCTTATTGTAAGTAATGGTGTAGCGCCACGTCATAACTATCATTTTAAAGTATTGTGTGAAAATGAGATTATTATAATTACATTCGAGTAGGGATTTTAATCCCTACTCTTTTCTTTTACTTTCATATAAGGAGTAAGATTGGTAAAATAGAGATAGGGAAATGAGGTGATTCCCATGAAAACAAAGAAGAGCTATATCTTGAATATTGCATTAATTTTTGTGATTAGTGGTATATCTTTATACTTATCAGTAGGTTCTGAAGTCTCTACTGTATTTACAACAATTACTACAGCGCATCCTTTCTGGCTATTCATCTTATGTTTTATTATGTTTATGTATTATGTATTTGATGGACTCGCTACAATGATCTTTGCGCGTTTATATAAGAAAGACTTTACTCTTAAAGAAGGTTTTGTGAATGGACTTGTAGGTACTTTATTTAGTGGTTTAACTCCTTCTTCTTCAGGAGGACAGTTCGCCCAGGTGTTTGTATTTAATAACCAGGGAATCTCCCCTGCCATTTCTACAAGTATCTTACTCATGTGCTTTATTAGTTATCAAATAGTGATTATGGGCTTTACTGCAGTGATTATGATTGTGGATTCAGCCTACTTCTTAGATAAAGGTGTAGGTGTATCCTCTATGGCAGCCGTTGGATTTCTTATTAATGCGGTAGTCACTCTTCTATTATTTGCAGGTGCTAAAAGCAAGAAGTTCCAGAACTTTATTATAGATAAAGTAGTCTATCTTCTTTCTAAAACACCACTTATAAAAGATTATGAATCAACATGCTTTAGAATTCAGAATTACTTTGGTGAATTTAGAGAACAGATGAAAGTATTACAGAAAAATAAAAAAGCTTTATTACAGACAGTATTATGTAATATAGTGAAACTTACTATTATCTACTCTACACCATTCTTTTCATGTCTTGCTTTAGGAATAAAAGTATCAGTTACCCTATTTGTACAGTTCTTAGGACTGGCTTCTATTATTAATTTAATTAATACATTTCTCCCTATTCCTGGTGCATCAGGTGGTAGTGAAGGATGTTATATGATCTTATTTGGTTTCTTAGGAAGAGCTAATGCTTCTAGTTCTATGTTCTTATGGCGTTTCTTCTCTTTCTATTTTGGATTAATACTTGGTATGATTACATTTATCGTTGCGAAAGATACAAAACGAAAAGACGATTAAGTCACTCTTAGGAGTGGCTTTTTTGTGCACTTTTATCCAATCTGCCCAAAAATGAATTAGCACTCTTCTTGACAATGTGCTAATAAGAACTATAATACTCTTAGCAATCAAATAAAAAGAGTGCTAACAAGGAGGAATAATTATGTTGAAACCTTTAAATAAGAATATCGTATTAAAGAAAGAAGAAGTAGAAAATAAGACAGCTAGTGGTATTATTCTCACTACTGAGACAAAGAGTCTTCCTACTGTTGGAGAAGTTGTGGCAGTAGGTCCTCAATGTGAAAATGATTTAAAAGAAAAAGATCGTGTTGTATTCAAGGAATACTCAGGTACAAAAGTTAAACTTGATGGTGTTGAATATATTGTGATAGACGAGAAAGATGTTCTCGCATGTATTGAATAGGAGGAATAAGCTATGAGTAAAGAAATACGTTTTTCTAGTGATGCACGTCAATCAATGTTGAAAGGTGTGAATACTCTTGCTGATGCAGTAAGTGTCACACTTGGTCCTAAAGGTAGAAATGTAGTATTAGAGAAGAGTTATGGTTCTCCTTTAATTACAAATGATGGTGTTTCTATTGCCAAGGAAATAGAATTAGAAGATCATTTTGAAAATATGGGTGCAAAACTTGTATATGAAGTAGCCAATAATACAAATGATATTGCAGGTGATGGTACAACAACTGCTACAATTCTTGCAAGAGATATGATTGTGAATGGTATGAAGCAGGTTGAAAAAGGTGCAAACCCTGTACTTATGAGAGAAGGTATTGAAAGAGCCTCTAAAGCAGTGGCAGAAGTATTATTAAAGAATTCTCATAAGGTAGAAACAAGCAGAGATATTGCATCTGTTGCGACTATTTCTTCTTCTAATAGTCATATTGGTGAATTGATTGCTCAGGCTATGGATAAGGTTGGTAGAGATGGTATTATCAATGTAGATGAATCTAATAGTTTTGATGATGAATTAGAAGTCAATGAAGGTATGCAGTATGATAAGGGTTATGTATCTCCTTATTTTGTAAGTGATACAGATAAGATGGAAGTAGAAATGGATAACCCACTCATCTTAGTCACTAATCAGAAGATTACTAATTTACAGGAAATCCTTCCAGTACTTGAACAAGTATTAAAGGCTAATAAACCATTATTACTTATTGCAGAAGATTATGAGAATGAAGCGATTTCTTCTCTTGTATTGAATAAGTTAAGAGGTGCCTTTAATGTCGTAGCTACTAAGGCTCCAGGATTTGGTGATAAACAGAAAGAAATGTTGGAGGATATTGCAGTATTAACTGGTGCTAAATTCTACAACAAGGAGCTTAATATGAAGCTTTCTGATTTAACTATTGATAATCTTGGTACGATCAAGAAAGTGATTGTAAAGAAAGACAATACTACTCTTATTGGTCATAGTTCAAGTGAGGCAGTGAATAAACGTGTAGAAGAATTAAAGACACAATTAACTCATACTAAGAGTGATTATGAAAAGAAGACCCTAAAAGAACGTATTGGTAAATTATCTAACGGTGTTGCAACAATTAAAGTCGGTGCAACAACTGAAGCAGAATTAAAAGAAAAGAAATTAAGAATTGAAGATGCTCTTAATGCGACTAAGGCCGCTGTAGATGAAGGTATCGTTGTTGGTGGTGGTGCTGCGTTAGTAGAAGCCTATGAAGAATTAAAGAATCAGGTCAGAGATACGAATGTAGATATCCAGAAGGGTATTAACGTAGTTATGAATTCTTTATTTGCGCCTCTTACTCAGATTGCAATCAATGCTGGTTATGATGAAGAAGAAATTGTATCTATCCAGAAGACTGCTGAAAAGGACTTTGGATTTGATGCAAAGACAGGTGACTGGGTCAATATGTTCGAAACAGGTATTATTGATCCTACTAAAGTCACTCGTAGCGCATTATTAAATGCGGCTAGTATTTCAGCCTTATTCTTAACAACTGAAGCAGGTGTGGCAGAACTTCCTAAGAAAGAAGAACCACAACAGCCTGTTATGCCACAAGGTGGCATGTATTAAAAAAAGCCAGAAATTCTGGCTTTTCTTATTACTTACAAAACTGATATGTTAGTTCTCCTAGAATCTGAATACCTTTTTCGATATTCTCCATAGAAGCAGCTGAGAAGTTCATACGAATAGATTGACATGGCTTAGTACTATCTACCATGAATTCATTACCTGGTACGATGGCTACATGCTTCTTAATAGAAGACTGAACGAATTCTGGCATTCTGACTCCATCAGGTAAATCAAACCATATAAACATACCACCTTCTGGTTCAATGACATGAATAGAAGGATGGAAATACTTCTTGATCATCTCTAACATGAAGTTACATTTCTTTGCATAAAGAGACTGTAAATGTTTAATATGTGCATCCATATCTGTTTCTCTTAAGAAAGCATCCATCATATATTGTGAAAGATTGTTTGTATGGTTATCTCCTGATTGTTTAGCCATAAAGAGTTTAGAGATAATATCTTTACTTGCACAGATGATTCCTGTACGCATACCTGGTGAAATAATCTTAGAAAGACTGGCTGCATAAACAACACGATGGTCTTGATCTAAAGATTTAATAGAAGGAACTTCTTCTCCTGTAATACGTAAATAACCATAAGGGTTATCTTCTAGAATAACTACATCATACTTTACTGCAAGGTTATAGATTTCTTTTCTTTTTTCTAGAGATGTTGTGACTCCGGTAGGATTCTGGAAGTTAGGAATTGTATAGAATACCTTTGGTCCTTTCTTAAAGGCTTCTTCTAGTTCTTTTAGATTTACACCATCTTCTTCTAAAGAAACACCAAGCAGCTTTGCCCCATTACATTTAAATGAGTTTAAAGCACCTAAATAACTTGGGTTCTCTACTACAACATAATCTCCTTCATCACAGAATATCTTAGACACAAGATCTAAGCCCTGCTGTGATCCTGTTGTAATAATAATATCATCATCACTTGTACATATACATTCATGCTTATTAATGAATGACTTAGAAGATTCTATTAAGCCTGTATAACCCTGAGCAGAGCCATACTGCAAAACTTCATAAGTCTTTTCTTGAAGAATCTTATGTCCTACTTCTTCTAGTTTCTCCTGTGGAATAGCTTCTGGATCAGGGAATCCACTCGCAAAACTAATATAGTCTACCGTACCATTCTCACTTGCATCAGCCATGACACTTCTAATGGCTGATTTTTTTACGTTTTTCATCTTATCTGCGTATCTCATATATGTCACTCCATTCACTTTTTTCTCATTCTACTACTATTATTTGAAATCACCTAATTATTTTTTTATATCTGCGTAAGTTATAATCTGAATATCGTGATCCTTGATGTACTGTTTGAATTCATCACTCTTAAGTAATTCTAATTCCTTGATACGATTCATATTGTAGCTAGATACGTTCATGAGTCTTTCATCAACTAAAGCAGGATGACAAACAAGTTCTACTGTATCATAGCCTTCTGTTGAGCAGATTTCTTTGAATGTTTCAAAGCTTACACCATCTTTATAAAATTCACAACGTGCTGGGAAGTAGTTTTCATCCACATATCTTGTTTGTCTAATAGGAAGGTTATATTCCTTGGCTAAACGCTTGATGACTTCTAATTGTCTATGCTCCATATGAACATAGTGATGAGAATCTAGATGAGTAGGAAGATGTCCTGTGTGTGCGATGAAAGCTTCTATCTGTGCTTTCCATTCTTCATAGACTTCATTTGGTTCTCCATCTGGGAATTCATCTTCATAAGCACTTGGTCTTAGGAAGTTTCCCTCTTCATCTGTATAGCTTTTCTTGCCAGGTAATAATGGTTTACCAGCAGTTAAAGTTAAATGAACACCAATTCCTAGATCAGGATAAGCCTTTGCCTTGTCTAGGGCCCACAAAGCATATGGCATATTCATCATGACTGTAGTGGAACTTACAAGTCCCTCTTCGTGAGCAAGAAGGATACCTAGGGAGTTTCCTTCACACATACCAAAATCATCAGCATTAATAATTAATTTCTTGATCATACTTTTCACCTCTAGAATCCATTGTACTAAATATTATAAGAACAGTCACACATATCGAGAAAATGATGTATAATACAAGTCAAAAGGAGACCGTTATGAAAAATACAATTACTGGATATACAGGTTTATATGGGGTTGTCGCAAATCCTATTAAACATTCTTTTTCACCAATGATGCATAATACTGCATTTCAAACATTAGGTATTAATGATGTTTATCTTGCATTTGAAGTGACTAAAGATCAGTTAGATGATTATATTACGTCCGTTAAGACATTACCTATTAAGGGATACAATATTTCTATGCCTTATAAACAGGATATGATGAAATATATGGATGAACTCACAACACAGGCAAGACTTGCGAAGAGTATCAATACTGTAAAGAATGAGAATGGTAAACTCATTGGTCATATTACTGATGGAGAAGGTTTTGTGATGGCCTGCCGTGATAAAGGATGGGGTATTGCGAAACACAAGATTGTAGTGCTTGGTGCTGGTGGTGCAGCAAGTGCCATTATTATTTCTCTTGCTTTGGCTGGTGCTAAAGAGATAGTAGTTTATAATCGTTCTGATAAGCCATTTATTAAAGAACTCAATAAGAAATTAGACTGCCCTATTACTTTAAAGAAAATTGATCAGGAAAGTATAAAGGAAGATTTAAAGGATACTTATTTATTAGTTAATACAACAAGTGTTGGTATGGCACCTCATCCTGAAGGATGTATAATTGAGAGTGCTGATATGTTACCTGATGGTTTAAAAGTAGCTGATATTATTTATAACCCTAAGGAAACAAAGCTATTAAGTTATGCAAGACAAAGAGGTCTTGATTATATGAATGGAGAACGTATGATTGTCTATCAGGGTGCATGTTCTTTTAAATTCTGGACAGGAAAGGATATGCCTATTCATGAAGTCAAAGTAGCGTTAGGAATGGAGGAAAGCGAATGAAAGAGATCGTAGTTGCAACAACAAATAAAGGAAAACTTAAAGAGATTTCCGCAATGTTGGAAAAGTTAGGGATTGAAGTAAAGTCTATTAAAGATGTATTAGGTTATAATCCTGATATTGAAGAAACAGGGACTACTTTTACTGAAAATGCAGTGATTAAGGCTGAAACAGTGATGAATATGATTCATATGCCTACTCTTGCAGACGATTCTGGTTTAGAAGTAGATGCATTAGATAAACAACCTGGTATTTATTCTTCTCGTTTTATGGGTGAAGATACAAGTTATGATATTAAGAATCAGTGGATTATTGATGCTGTAAAAGATAAAGAAGATAAGACAGCACGTTTCGTATGTGCGATGGCTTTGGCTATTCCTGATGAAGAAACAAAGACTTTCTTAGGTACTTTTGAAGGAGAAATCAATGATTGTATTGATGGTGAAAATGGCTTTGGTTATGATCCTATTTTCTATTATCCACCATTAAAGAAGACTTCTGCAGTGATGACTATGGAAGAAAAGAATAAAGTCTCTCATCGTGCAAAGGCATTAAAAGCTTTATATGATTATTTAGAGGAGGCACATAAGTAATGAATCATGTTGTATTAGTACATCCTGCGATTCCACAAAATACAGGTAATATTATGAGAACATGTGCAGCGACACATACACCTTTACATATTATTAAACCTACAGGGTTTAAGTTAAATGATCCAAGAATGAAAAGAGCAGTTATGGATTATTTTGATCACCTCACTTTTAAAGTGTATGAAAACTTTGAAGAGTTTGAAAAAGAGAATCCTGGTATTTATCATTTCTTTACACGTTATTCTAAGAAAGTTTATAGTGAAGATGATTTTAAACAGGAAGGTGAACACTATCTTTTCTTTGGTCATGAGCATGATGGTATTCCTCATGATATCTTAAAGAAGTATATTGATGATTGTGTACGTATTCCTATGTATGGAGATTCACGTAGTTTGAACTTATCTAATACTGTAGCCATTGGTGTTTATGAAGCATTAAGACAGCAAGGTTATCCTGATTTATCTACAGTAGAAGTTCAAAAGGGAGAAGACTTCTTATACAATGAAGAAATTTAAAGGTATTCTTTTAACTGTATGTTTGACTTTTTTGATTATTGATTGTGCTATTCTCTTAGTCACATTTGTGCCTGTACTCTATCCTTCTTCATTAATAGCCTCTAATATTGGGGTAAGTGAAAAGGTTGTAAGAGAAAGTTATATGACAATCATTCACTATTTAAGTCTATTCTCTCATAAAGCACTTTCTACCCCTGCTTTTCCTATGACTAAGAATACTGCTTTTCATTTTTATGAAGTAAAAGTATTAATGAATCGTTTAGAAGTGATTGGGTTAGTGATACTTATTGGAACTATTTATCTCATTTACTCTACAGTCAAAGAGAAAGATTATAGACCATTTAAGTGGGCAGGATTCACTACTTTAGGACTCGTATTTATTGTAGGTGGAACAGCCTATGTTGATTTTGACGGGGCATTCACAATGATGCATCATATCCTTTTCAACAATAACTACTGGCTGATTAATCCTGATATTGATCCTATTATCAATATCTTTCCTGAAAGTTATTTTGTGACATTGGGGATTGCGCTATTTAGTTTAATTGGAATAGGTGTTCTTATTAATTTAGGTATATATTTCAAACATATTAATTGCATTAATACAAATAAATGAGTATAATTTATGAAAAATAGACACGAGATTCTCGTGTCTTTTCATATGAAGGAGTTATAAATGAAAGAAATGATTAAAGACTTCTTAGATGAGTTATCTTCATCTTCACCTACTCCTGGTGGTGGAGGTGCTTCAGGACTAGTAGGCGCTATTGGATGTGCTTTAGGACTCATGGTAGGTAACTTAACTGTAGGTAAGAAGAAATATAAAGATGTAGAAGATGAAATAAGAGAAATCATAGAGAAGTTAGAAGACTTAAAGAAGAAGCTTGTAACTTCTGTAGATGATGATGCAGAAAACTTCAAGCCTCTTGCAGAGGCTTATAGACTTCCTAAGAATACTGAGGAAGAAAAGAAACATAAAGAGTTTGTGATGGAGTCATGTTTATTGGATGCATCTCTTGTACCATTACAGATCATGGATTTAAGTTATCAGTCTTTAAAGTTATTTTCTACTTTAAATGAGAAAGGTTCAGTGATGGCAATCAGTGATGTAGGTGTTGGTGTACAATGTTTGCGTAGTGCGTTGACTGGTTCTATTATGAATGTCTATATTAATACGAAGTCTATGAAGAATAGAGAAATGGCTGAGAAGATGAATAAACGTGCTGAGAAGCTATTAGTTGAAGGGCAACTGCTTGCAGATGAAATAACTAATAGTGTTATTAAAAAGTTAGGAGGAGCGTCATGTTAGAGTTAAGAGGAAAAAAGGTTTCTGATGGGATTAAAGAATATGTATCAAAAGAGTTAGAAACATTATCTTTTGTACCTAAGCTTGCGATTGTGAGAGTAGGAGAAAATCCTGATGATATGAGTTATGAGCGTGGTGCAACTAAGAAATTAAAGTCATTTGGTTTAGATGTGGCTTCTTATGTTTTCCCACAGGATATCAGTGATGAAGACTTCAAGAATGCTTTTAAAGATATTAATGAAGATGATGAAGTGACAGGAATCTTATTATTAAGACCACTTCCTCGTACTATTAATGAAAAAGATATTGAAAATATGATTGATCCTAAAAAGGATTTAGATGGTATTTCTCCTATTAATATTGCGAAGGTGTTTGCGGGAGATACAACTGGATTTTCTCCATGTACTGCAGAAGCAGTTATTGAAGTATTAAAGGCATATGATATTGAGTTAACAGGTAAAAGAGTGACTGTTGTAGGAAGAAGTATGGTTGTAGGTAAACCTGTGTCTATGCTGCTTCTTAAAGAGAATGCGACAGTAACTATGACTCATACAAGAACTGTTGATTTAAAGAAGACATGTTCTGATGCAGAGATTGTGATTGCAGCTGCAGGACGTGCAAAGATGTTAAATAGTGATTATTGTGGACAGGATGCCGTGATGATTGATGTAGGAATCAATGTGGATGATAATGGTAAGTTATGTGGTGATGTAGACTATTCGACTCTTGATGGCAAAGCCTCTGCCGCTACACCTGTTCCTGGTGGTGTTGGTACCATCACAACTGCAGTACTTGCAAAACATTTAATCCAGGCAGCTAAAATGCGTTAAAGACCTCTTTCGAGGTCTTTTTTTCGTATAATAAAAGACAGCTTTCGCTGTCTTTGCACACAATTATATTATTCAAAGAATTTGTATTCTTCAAAGTAAGCCTGTGGATGGTTACAAGCTGGGCATACTGTAGGAGCTTCTAAAGATTCTACTACAAATCCACAGTTGTTACATTTCCATAGTACTTTATGATCTTTCTTGAATACTGTGCCGTCTTCAATCTGTTTAGCAAGTTTTAAGTATCTTTCTTCATGCATCTTTTCAGCCATAGCGATAGCTCTTAAGATAGCTGCGATTTCAGGTAATCCTTCTTCTTCAGCTTTCTTAGCAAATTCTGGATACATATGTGTCCATTCTTCGTTTTCACCAGCAGCTGCAGCTTTTAAGTTTTCTACAGTTGTCCCCATTAATACTGGGAATTCACCAGCAACAGGTAATGTTTCTCCCTGAGCAGCAGTGTTCATAAGTTTCATCAAACGTTTCGCATGTTCTTTTTCCTGGTTAGCTGTTTCTTCAAAGATTTTAGACACTTCTACATAACCTTCTTTTTTCGCAATACTAGACCAGAAAGTATAACGATTTCTTGCCTGTGATTCACCTGCAAATGCAGCCATTAAATTCTTTAATGTTTCAGTTCCTTTTAAATTAGACATCTTCTTTATCCTCCTTCATATTCTTACAATCATTACAGACTCCTTGAAATAACATATCAACATGTGTGAGGCGTACTTGATCTAGTTCTTCTATATCATGAACAAGTTCATCAAATGCACCATGTGGAATATGTATATCCACAATCTTTCCACATTTTGAACATACCATATGATGATGTGGTGTCACATTACCATCGTAATGTACAGTCACACCATCTATATTTAATTTTCTGATATACCCATTTTCGACTAAAACATTCAGATTACGATAAACAGTACCTAGTGATATATCCGGAATGCTTCTTCTTACATGAGAATAAATAACTTCTGCTGTAGGATGCGTATGATCATTCACAAGCATATCATATATCGTATCTCGCCGCTTAGATCTTCTAAGTTTTGTCTCCGCCATATGTCCTCCTCTCCTAATCAGTAATGATTACTACTATTAGTATACTATTTACTAGTAAGAATGCAAGCCAGATGGATTATTTTGACAAAATTGTATGTATAAGTGTATAGAAATCATTGGTTGCATAAACAAGAGGATCAATTACATACACAGGAACAGAGACAATGGACTCTATATCCCCTTTTAAATGCATGACTGAGGGAGATAAATAAAGTGCATCATAATCTCCTTCTACTTCTTCTAATGAAGAAAGACTCACTGATTCTACTTCTAGATTAGATTTTTCTATTGTCAGACTTTCTTTCATTAGACTAATTAAATAACTAGAAGAAAAACCATCCTGGTCTACAATCCCTACTTTCACACGTTTAGGGTCTGCATCTCTTAAAAAGACAACCATAAAATCTCTATAATAAGATAAAAACTGGGATAAGTTCTTTAAAGTATAATGGAGATAGAAATAGATTTCTTTCCCTTCTTCATCTGTGATTTGTTCTTCTATTATGCCATTATGCCAGACAGTTAAAAAAGCGACACGATTCTTTAAATAAAAACGTACAGTATGATAATCTTTAGTGTCTTCAATAATGTCACATCTGACATTTTTCATATTCTTTCTTGTATAGTAATAAGACCATTTAAAAACAATCATCAAATAGGTCTTTTGATAAAATTCATCCATATCCCTCACCTATAATAATCATATCATAATTCAACTATTTTTTTTGATGATTATGTTCTGTTTTGCATTCCTTTTTGTGTATGATAAAATGTATTTGAGAGGCAGGTGAGTATTAGTGAAGAGAATTTTTGTCATGTCTGATTTACATGGACAATTTGTGTTATTGCAGCTGATGCTCAATAAGATTCAATTCACTGATGAAGATGAGTTATATATCCTAGGTGATATTATGGATCGTGGTCCTAATTCAATTGATATATATTACTTTGTGAAAGCAATGCCTAATGTTCATATGATCAAGGGTAATCATGAAATCATGATGAGACAATCTTTAGCAGCCAGCTTAAAATATAATGATTTAGATTCTGATTTGAATAATGCATATCGTTTATGGAAACAGAATGGTGCAACAGGTACTGTAAATAGTATAAGAGAGTTCTTACAGAAGGATTCTATTCCTTATGAGGAATATTTTGATATAAAGAAAGAGTTTGTACAGGAAATTATTGATTTCATTGATAGTCTGCCTAATTATATAGAGCTTGATTATCAGGGCAAGCATTATGTGATGGTGCATGCAGGAGTGGATCCTGAGGTAATCAATATAGAAGATAGTGATCCTGAATTACTTGCCTGGATTAGAGAATATTTCTATATGAATCCATGTAATCCTGAATATACTTATATATTTGGTCATACGCCTTTATGTTATGTGAATGATGATCATTCTTTTAATATCTGGTACGATCCTGATTATCATAATAAGATTGGTATTGATGGTGGACTCGCTGTGGCAGATAGAGGACAATTAAATTGTTTATGTTTAACAGATGGTTCTTCTTATAAAATACCTTATAAAGATGGTCAGCCAGGAGAATTACAACGTATTATAAAAGACTTAAAGTAAAACGGAAGGGAACTCCCTTCCGTTTATTCGTTTATCTAAATAGATACTAATTATTTTCTAAACATTGCTAATATTTCTTCTGTTGGTCGACTTAGATGATTTTCTCGTAAATATTTTGACAAACCACGCAAATCATAAAAATATTCTCCTGGTTCATACTCTGAACCATTTTCTATAGTCCCGGCATATAAACCTTCAAAGCCTTGCTCTGGTGTTGGATCTGGTATTGGTTCAAATTTATCCTTCATTATTCATCACCCCTTGTATTTATTAGTTAGAATAAACAACTAATCACTCATTTTCTATAGTTAGTAATGTTTTATTTTCTGACAACAAATGTGTTTTGATATCTTCGGGAATATGATCATCAGTAATGATTGTATCAATACGTTCTTTTAACTGAAGAGGTACGACACCATGTGAATTGAACTTTTCACTTTCAGTTAAGACAATAATATGTTCTGCCTGTTCAGCCATATCTCTAACAGCCTGTGCACGCAAATGATCACTATTTGTGAAACCTACACGAGGATTATAACCATCAGCACCAATAAATAACTGATCAACACAGAAATTTTGAGCACATTGTGCCACGATAGGTCCTACCATAACCTGTGAATCTTTCTGGTAAGCACCACCTAGAAGAATCACATTGGTATTCTTTTTATCGCGAATATATCCTGCAATAAAAGCACTGTTAGTCACAATAGTGACATCTAGTTTTTCTGATGCGATTGTATCTGCAAGAATCGCACAGCAGCTCCCACTTTCAATCATAATGGTATCTCCATCATGAATAAGTTCTGAAGCCTTTTGTGCAATTCTTTTCTTTATTTCATAATGATAAGCTAAGCGTCCATTGATATCATCCTTATTCGCAAGGATGGCATAGCCATGTCCTCTTTTAATAATCCCTTTTTCTTCAAGTGCATCTAAGTCCTTACGGATAGTGACATTGGATACCCCAAGTATTTGAGATAATTCATTGACTTCTATTTTCTTTTCTTTTGTAAGTAGTTCTAATATTTTGTTATAGCGGTCTTTCATAGATTACCTCCGCACTCATTATATTAATCTAGAAGAAACAATTCAACCCACACTTGATGAACTCATTTTGATAATCCACTAAATCTTCAGGATGTAATGCTTCTACTTCATGAAGCTTATAGTCTTTACCAAGTAGTTTATATTTATTTTCACCAAATTGATGGAATGGAAGAAGCTGTACCTCTTTTGCACCTGCTTCTTTAATACATGTTGCTAGTTCTTTCGCATCTTCTAATGTTTCATTAAAGCCAGGAATAACAGGTATTCTAGGTAATACATTAAGACCCTGTTCAATAGCCCATTTGAAGTTCTTTTGAATGACTTCATTTGTGACATGTGTTCCCTTCTTATGTTTCATTGGATCAGCCTGCTTCACATCAAATAATAAGAGATCAAATAACGGAGCTGCTTTCTTAAACTTCTCATGATCCACAATACCTGTTGTTTCAATCGTAAGATGAAGTCCTTTTTCTTTTAATGCATGGACAAGAGCCATCATGAAATCATATTGCACCATAGCTTCTCCACCAGATAAAGTCACACCACCATTAGATTCTTCATAGAAATCAATATCCTGCATACAGATATCAACAACTTCTTCTACTGTCTTTACTTCACCTTCCTGCGTTAAGGCTTTCCCAGGACAGGCTTTGACACATTTCATACAATGATCACATGTTTTATGATCAATTCGAATCAAGCCATCCTCCATCTTTATAGCCCCTTTAGGGCAGGTATGTACACATGTTTCACAATGAAGACATTTCTCATTATTGTATAAAACCTGAGGACTCACTGCCTGACTCTCAGGATTAGCACACCATTCACATCTTAATGGACATCCTTTAAAAAACACTGTTGTACGAATACCAGGTCCATCGTGAATACTAAATTTCTGTATATTAAATATAATTCCTTCCATATCATATCCCTCTTTTCGCTTCTATCCTATCATTTCTACTTATGTTTCGCAACATAAAAAGTTTCATATGAAAGTTTATGATATTATTTTCATAATTTATAGTTGACTGATAACGCTTTTGTGCGTATGATGTGTTTGTAATGAAAGATATAAAACTTACGTATGAAACTTTAGGAGGAACAAAAATGGAAAATACTCAGCATTTTGGTCAGTTAACTGAAAGAATGAAAGCTTTCAGAGAAGAAGTATTAGATGAAAAGCCTTATGTAGATGGAGAACGTGCTGTTCTTGCGACTGAGGCTTATAAGGAAAACTTAAATCAGCCACGTGTAATGGTTCGTGCAAGAATGTTGAAGAAGATTCTTGAAAACATGTCTATCTATATTGAAGATAAAACACTTATTGTAGGTAACCAGTCTACAAAGAATTGTAATGCACCAGTATTCCCTGAATATACAATGAAGTTCATCATGGATGAATTAGATCTTTTTGAAAAGAGAGATGGTGATGTATTCTATATCACTGAAGAAACAAAACAGCAGTTAAGAGATATTTCCCCTTTCTGGGAAAATAATAACCTACGTGCAAGAGGTGAAGCTTTACTACCTGAAGAAGTAAGTGTGTTTATGGAAACAGGTGTCTTTGGTATGGAAGGTAAGTTGAATGCCGGGGATGCACATCTTGCAGTTAATTATGAACGTATTCTTGCACAGGGCTTAAAGGGTTATGAAGCTTATACAAGAGAAATGAAAGAAAAGCTTGATTTGGCTCAGCCAGATAGTGTTGATAAGTATATGTTCTATAATTCAGTTTTAACTGTTATTGAAGCCGTACATACATTCACACTTCGTTATAGTTCTCTTGCAAAGGAAATGGCAGAAAAAGAAACAAATCCTGCAAGAAAAGAAGAATTATTAGAAATAAGCAGAATTTGTGCAAAGGTGCCTTATGAACCTGCTCATTCATTCCGTGAAGCAATACAGTCTGTATGGTTTATTCAGTTGATTCTTCAGATTGAATCAAATGGTCATTCATTAAGCTATGGACGTTTTGACCAGTATATGTATCCTTACTATATTAAAGATATCAACGAAAAGAAGATCACTGAAGAAGAAGCATTAGAACTTCTTACTTGTTTATGGATCAAGACACTCACAGTCAATAAGGTACGTTCACAGGCTCATACATTAAGTTCAGCTGGTTCTCCAATGTATCAGAATGTGACTATTGGTGGTCAGACTACTGACAAGAAGGATGCAGTGAATGAATTAAGTTTTGCGGTATTAAAATCAGTGGCTCAAACAAGACTTACTCAGCCTAACTTAACTGTACGTTATCATGCAAACCTGAATAAACATTTCTTTGATGAATGTATTGAAGTAATGAAGCTTGGATTTGGTATGCCAGCATTAAATAATGATGAAATCATTATTCCTTCATTTATTAACTGGGGTGTTAAGGAAGAAGATGCTTATAATTATAGTGCTATCGGATGTGTAGAAACAGCTGTTCCTGGTAAATGGGGATATCGTTGTACAGGTATGTCTTATATCAACTTCCCAAGAGTATTATTATGTACAATGAATAATGGTGTTGACTTAACTACAAACAAACGTTTCACTAAGGGCCATGGTTACTTTACTGAAATGGAAACTTATGAAGATTTACTTGCAGCATGGGATAAAACAGTAAGAGAAATGACACGTTATAGTGTTATTGTAGAAAACTTTATTGATAAGGCATCTGAAAGAGATGTGCCTGATATTCTATGTTCTGCATTAACTGATGACTGTATTGGCAGAGGTAAGACTATCAAAGAAGGTGGTGCAGTGTATGACTTCATTTCAGGTCTTCAGGTCGGTATTGCGAATATGGCAAACAGCTTAGCTGCTATCAAGAAGCTTGTTTATGATGAAAAGAAGATTACAAGAGAACAGTTATGGAATGCGATCTTAGATGATTTCCAGTCACCTGAAAACAAGAAGATTCAGGAAATGTTGAATGATGAAGCACCTAAGTATGGTAATGATGACGATTATGCAGATAACTTAATTGTAGAAGCATATGATTCTTATATTGATGAAATCAAGAAATATCCAAATACTCGTTATAATAGAGGTCCTATTGGTGGTATTCGTTATGCAGGTACTTCTTCAATTAGTGCCAATGTAGGTCAGGGTATGGGTACAATGGCTACTCCTGATGGAAGAAATGCACATGAACCACTCGCTGAAGGATGTTCTCCAGCACATAACACAGATAAGAATGGTCCTACTGCAGTATTCAAGAGTATATCTAAGCTTCGTACTGAAAAGATCACAGGAGGCGTACTTCTTAACCAGAAGATGACACCTCAGATGCTTTCTACAGAAGAAAATAAACAGAAACTAGAATTATTGATTCGTACATTCTTTAATCGTCTTCATGGTTACCATGTACAATACAACATCGTTTCTAAGGAAACTTTAATAGATGCACAAAAGCATCCAGAAAATCATAAGGACTTAATTGTACGTGTTGCAGGATATAGTGCATTCTTCAATGTATTATCTAAGGCAACTCAGGATGATATTATCGGTAGAACTGAACAGAGTTTATAGGAGGAAAAAACAATGGAATTTATTATTGATACAGTAGATTTAGAAGAAATTAGAGATGCAGTGGATCACTTACCAATCGTAGGTGTCACTAGTAACCCAAGTATTGTAAAGAAGACAAGCCCAAAGGATTTCTTTGGACATATGAGAGAAATCAGAAAAATCATTGGTGATGAACGTTCTTTACATATTCAGGTTATTGCGACAGAAGCAGATGAAATCGTGAAAGAAGCACATAAGATCTTTGAAGAAGTAGATGACAAGGTATATGTAAAGGTCCCTACTACTTATGAAGGTGTTAAAGCAATGAAAATCTTAAAGGCTGAAGGGAAAAATGTGACTGCCACAGCTGTTTATGATTTGATGCAGGCTTATATGGCACTCGCAGCAGGTGCTGATTATATTGCACCATATACAAATAGAATTGGAAACTTAGGAAATGATCCTTTTGAATTAATGGCTCATTTATCTAATAGAATCGTAGAAGATGGTTATGACTGCAAGATTCTTGCTGCAAGCTTCAAGGGTGTACAGCAGGTAAGAGATGCATTTAATGCAGGTAGTCAGGCTATCACTGCACCAGTCAGCGTATTAAAGGCAATCTTTGAAAATCCAAGTATTTCTAAAGCTGTGACTGATTTCAATAATGATTGGTATTCAGTATACGGAGAAGACAAAGGTCTTTGTGATATGTAAACATTGAGGAGAAAATTCTCCTCAATGTTTTTTTCATGTTCTATAATAGAAATAGGAGCGTGATAATATGAGCAAGATGATTGGTGCACCAACAAGATATAGACAAGGTAAAGATGAATTAAAGTGTCTTGGTGATGATTTAAAGGACTATAAGAAAATAGTCGTTATTACAAGTGAAAATCTTAAAGAAATGTTTATTCCTCAGATAGAGGAAAGCTTACATGAACAGGAAATGACTGTTGTACTATTTCAAAATGAATGTAGCATGAGCGAGATTGAAAGAATACAACATATTGTAGAAGAAACGAATGGTGAAGTAATTGTCGGTGTCGGTGGAGGTAAGGTATTAGATACGACTAAAGCATGTGGTTATTATGCGAAAAAGCCTATTGTCGTTATACCTACTGCCGCAAGTACGGATGCCCCATGTTCTTCTTTATCAGTAATTTATCATGATGATCATACGTTTGATCATTATTTACATTTACCTAAGAGTCCAGATCAAGTAATTGTGGATACACAGGTCATTGCGAATGCCCCAGTAAGATTACTGAGAGCGGGTATTGGTGATGCATTTAGTACTTATTTTGAAGCAAAGGCTTGTTATGTGAGTCATAGTGAGAATTGTCTTCATAGTCAGGTGACAAGAAGTGCTTTCGCAATATCTAAGGCTTGTTTTGATATTGTCTATTCTTATGGATTGCAGGCTGTAGAAGATTGTAAGCAACATAAAGTCACAGAAGCACTAGAGAATGTGATAGAAGCTAATATTTATTTAAGTGGTATTGGTTTTGAGTCTGGTGGCGAAGCTGTAGGTCATGGCTTGCATAATGCGTTCACTCTTATTCCTGAAACAAATAGTAAGATGCATGGTGAAAAAGTCGCTTTTTGTACACTTGTACAATTGGTATTAGAAAATACACCTAAGCATACATTAAAGAGCTATTATGAGTTCTTAGAAGCTTTAGAGTTACCTACTACACTCTCTGATTTAGGGATGAAAGACGTAGATGAAGAAGCATTACTGCATGTATGCTTAGAAGCAGTTAAAGAAGGATCTACGACATTAAATATGCCTTTTGAAGTGACTTCAAAGAATTTATTAAAAGCTATTATCAAAGCTGATCAATACGGACAGAAATGGAAAACCTCTGGAAAATAATCCAGAGGCTTTTCTATTAGAAATACAATTTTGCGATAATCGCAATAAGAACGATAATGATAACTACAAGACTATATGCCACTGTCATCGCGCCATAGCCTTGCCAATCTTTTTGAAGTTCTTTTGTCTTTTCTTCTGAAATGACGCGTTTCTTTTTACTCATAATCATCATCCTTTCTTTCAAGTTTTATATCTATTTATATTATATACTACTTGTTAATTAATATATATATCGCGCTTTTTTTAAAAAAATTATTAATATAAAAAGCTATCAAATGATAGCTCTAAAATTCCATTACTTCTAAATCATCAGGAACAAATATATTTCCTGTATAATAGTGTGCACCTTCTGCCTTGTAGAGTTCTTTACGATTGTCTACATGATCATCTTCTGTATGATAGAGTACAAGATTCTTAATATGAAGTTTTTGCGCAAGTTCACAGGCATCTTTCACTGTTGAATGATGCTTTTCATAAGGATGTCTGAAGTCCCTTTCTTCGTATAAACAGAATGCTTCATGCAATAGTACATCCGCATTTTCTGCATAGACTTTCTCTTCTTCACAATAAGGTTCATCACCACAACATGTGAGTTTCTTACCATCATATTCCACCATGAAACCAAACTGTTTGGCTTTAGTTGAATGGATATCAAAGAAAGTGACTGGATGTCCCATAATTTCTTTAACTTCTTGATCCTTCACTTCTACTAAGTGAAGTCTTTTTCCAATTAATGCACTCTGTTTTGGTACAAGAAGTGTATCAGCCATATCCTTTAAAATATGAATAACTTCATCATGACCATAGATATAAGCATCACCTTCATATTTACCTGCATTCATAAACTGTGTAATCATACGCATCATCCAGACCATTCCTAATAGATGGTCAATATGCTTATGTGTTAAAAAGATATGCTTCATATCCTTCCAGTCATATCCTGCTTTTTTTAGCTGAGTTAGGATCTGGTTTCCTCCTCCTGCATCAACCATAAAGTATTGATAGTTGTCTTCTAAGACAAAACATGTGTTATAAATCTTAGTGACTAAGGCATTCCCCGTGCCTAGCATTGTTAGTTTCATATTCTCCCTCCCAATAATTTACTCTTATAACATATCAAATATGAAATAAGAGCAGATATTCCGCCTACCATAATACCACCTAGAATATCTGTTGGGTAGTGCACCATGAAATAATTACGACTTAGTCCCATTAATGCGACAAAGATAAAAACTAACCAGCTGTATTTCTTATTACATGTTAAGAATATACACATCATAACAGCCATAGTAGCTGTGGTATGTCCTGAAGGAAATGAAAATTCTTTATAATGTAAGCCTCCTACATACTTCCACCAGTTATAGTATTCGTCCACACCGGATAAATAAGGACGATGACGTCCTATCGCATTCTTTAAAAAGAGACTTGTAAAGATAGCGCCTATCGCAAGACTAATGAGGATACATATACCAAGTTTTCTTGTCTTTTTAAAATAAATGAGTACCAGGGATAAAGCGATAAAGAAGATGCCTTTATCACCAAAATAAGAGATAAAGCGAAAGAATGGTGTAAGTGCACCATTTGTACTTTCAGCAAGATGATGAAGGAAATGAAGGAGTGTATAGTCATATAATTGTCCTAATTCTCTCATTTTCTCATCAAGTCCTTATCATCAATTGCGCTAATTACACGACATGGATTGCCTCCCGCAATCACAAATGGTGGGATATCATCCTTTACAACTGATCCTGGTTCAATAATAGATTCTCTATTGATCTTTACACCTGGATAAATCACTGTATTGGATCCAATGCATACTCCTTCATAAATACGTACTGGCAGTGTACCTTCTAATCCTTTTGCACGATCCTGGCTACTCGTTGGTGTAACTGATGTGAGTATTGTGACATTATATCCAATAGTCACATTATCACTAATAGACACTATTCCACTATCATCAATAAAGAGATTATCTTTAGAATAGAAGTTCTTCCCTAAAGAGATATTATAGCCATATGTACAATGAAAAGGCTGTTCAATAAAGGCTTCATTCCATTCATTTAATAGTTTATCTAGTATAAGATTGATATCATCTCTTTTAAGCGGTGAAAGATTGTTTAACTCATGACAGAGACTCTTACAATAAAGACGATCATTGTAGAGTTCTTTTGAAAATGGCTGATAGAGTTCGCCTGAAATCATATCGCTTTTTGTATCATTCATTCTTTATGCCCCCTATAGTAATATTGAATCTGTTTGTATAATGCGCCACAATCATATGTCGCAAAGACCTGCGGATCAATCACACCTACATCTTTATGTGTCAATGTTTCTATCTCTTCTTTCTTATAACCCATTTGTGGTGCTAATAATACAACATCATAATAGAGACACTTCTTTTCCACAGTATGAACTGCTGCCCCTTCTATGATCAATGGGAGATTGTTTTTTAAAATATAGTTCTGCATCTTTTCCTTAAAAAATCCTGATGTCATTCCCCCACTACAGCATAAAACCACCTTCATTGGTTCCACTTTTTCTTCTATGAGTTTATTAATCATACATTGATAAAGTTCTAAGGCAATAGGAAATGTCGTTAATGGGAAGTGAAGATAGAAGATCTGTTTATCATCACTGATGATTTTTTCTTCTATCATACCTATATCATGAAAGTGAATAGAAGCAGTACGATTTTGATAGGCAATATGATATTCATTTTCATTAAATTGTATTTGAAAACGAGAATCATCTTTTAACTGGAAATAGAGATAACGTTTATAAACTTCTAGATTTTCTTTTTGATAGAACGTATCAATCATGTTTGTATTCCTCTAGAAGTGTTTTAAATGTATCAATATCTTCTTTGATGATATCAATAGAACTCTGCCAGAACGACTCATTTGTGAGATCTAGATCAAGTGTTTTCGCAATATCTTCTAAATCCATCTTACCTGTGACCGAAAGGAATGTTTCATAATCCTCTGGAAAGTGTTCAGGTTTTTTTTGATAACGTGCATAAAGTCCTTTCGCAAGTAATGAACCAAAGGCGTATGGGTAGTTATAGAATGAATAGTCTGAATCATAATAATGAGGTTTCCATGTCCACATATATGGATGGAGATAATTATGATCTAATCCATCACCATACGCTTCTATCTGTGCTTGAAGCATGATTTTCTTTGTTTCTTCCGCACTCACTGGTCCTTGTTTTCTTGCTTCAAAGAAGCGGCTTTCAAATAAGAAACGGGAATAAATATCACAGATCACCTGTACCGCATTACTTAATGTATTCTCTAATATCACAATCTTTTGAGTAGGTGTTGCTGATTTTAATGCACCTTTTCCCACTATTGTTTCACAGAAGTTAGAGGCTGTTTCTCCAATAGGCATTGGATAATGGGTATTCAATATTGTTTGATTGCCTAAACATCTTCCATGGAAACCATGACCAAATTCATGGGCTACAGTAATCACATCAGAAAAATGATTTCCATAGTTGAATAAGAAACGACTTTGTTTTAAACTTCTAATATTTTCACAGAATGCACCACCAACTTTATTTTCTCTTGGATAGACATCATCCCAATGATTCTTAATTGCATGAGTCGCAAAATCACCTAAATGTTTTGAGAATGTGTAGAACTGATCCACGACAAATTGAGAACCTTTCTCAAATGGATAGTCTTCATCATCTTCAACAACAGGGGCATATAGTTCAAACCAAGGTAAGCCGTTCTGATAGCCTAGATAGTCTGCCTTGATTTTTAGATATTCTCTTATATCAGGTAAATTCTTCTTCATTACAGAAAGTAATGTATTAAGAGTCTCCATCTTTAATCGTGATTTGATACATGATTCTACTAATGGTGTTTCATATCCTCTCAGTTTACTTGTATAGAGTACTTCTCCCTTGATTCCACTTAAACATGTCGCAATCGTTTCTTCATATGGTTTATAGGCTTCTAGTTCTGCGAAATAAGCTTTCATTCTTGTCTGCTTATCTGGACTATGAGCCATGTTCAGTACTTTAGTCAAAGGATAATCATATCCATCTATATTCACTTTAATAGAAGATACAACTGCATCCTTATGCTTCATCCAGGCATAAGAACCTGTATTTTTCATATGAGCTATGATCGATTCCTGTTTTTCATCTAAGCGATGTTTTTGATTACGTTGAATCTCTTTTAAAATATATTCATGTTCCTTAATAAAAGAATCCTGACAACTATCTAAATCAAACTCCGCAATATAGGCATTATTCTTAATATCTTCTCCTATCATTGAGGCAGTTATATTATTTAATTGATCAAGATAACGTGATGCTTCGACGTTATCTGTATGAGCTGATAAAGAAAGCTGTATAAAAAAATGAAGCATTTCTACTCTCTTTTCAATTTCTATTTTTGTCTCTATTATTTTATGTAATGCCGCTTCTGTTTTCTCGCTTCTATAAGCACAATAGTTCTTATTTAAATCCTTAAGCGTGTTTAAATCTTCTTGAAATTTTTTGTCTTGAAATGACGTATATAAGGCATCAAGATTCCATTCGTTCATTATTAATCATCTCCTAATTGTATTATACCTTATCTCTCTCATTTGTGTTAAACTTATCTTGGGTGATAAAAAAATGATAAAAGAATTACAGAAAAGATTAAAAGAACAAAATATCAAGTTCTATTATGTGCCTACTGATGATGATCATCAAAGTGAAATTGTAGGCGAACATGACCAGTTTAGAAAGTATCTAAGCGGCTTTACTGGTTCTGCTGGAGTCCTAGTTGTAGGACAGGAAGAAGCATGGTTATGGACTGATGGACGTTATTTCATTCAGGCAGAAAAAGAACTCTATCCTGGTATTAAGCTCATGAAGATGGGTAATGCAGATGTTCCTAGTGTGAAGGATTTCCTCATTGATCATCTTGATGATGGTGATGTTCTTGGTTTCAATGGTAAAGTAACAACTGCTTCATTTATCATTGATTTAGATGAAGGTAGAGAAACTGATTTTGAATTAAAAGACATCGATATGACTGATGTATGGACAAATCGTCCAGAACGTTCTCATGAACCTGCTTATATCTATGATGTGAAGTATCATGGACAAAGCACAGCACAGAAGCTTGAATGGATTCGTGGTTATATGGAAGAGAATGAATGTAATGCGCATATCATTACATCATTAGATGATATTGCATGGACCTTCAATATTAGAGGTAAGGATATTCCTCATTCTCCAATGGCTATGGCATTTAGTATTATTACTTTAGATAATGCTTATTTATATCTTCAGGATGGTACTTATGATGAAGCGATGATTGAAGCTTATAAGAATGATGGTGTTGAAATCCGTTCTTATGATGATATCTATCTAGATACAAAAAGATTAAGTGGTCAGGTACTTGTAGACTTAAGTGCTATTAACTATGCCATCTATTCATTTATAGACTGTGAAATCATGGATGGATCTAACCCATCTCAATACTTCAAGAGTATTAAGTCAGATGTAGAAATTGAAAATACAAAGCATGCCCATTTAAAAGATGGTGTAGCAATGACTAAGTTCATGTATTGGTTAAAGACTTCTATGCCTGATGATGCGACTGAATGTTCTATTACTGATAAGCTATTAAGCTTTAGAGAAGCACAGGAATTATTTACTGATGTTTCATTTAATACAATTACTGCTTATAAAGAAAATGCGGCATTAATGCATTATCATCCATCTCACGAACAAGATGTTCATGTTAAAAAAGAAGGTATGCTTCTTATTGATTCAGGTGGACAGTATTTAGATGGTACAACTGATATTACACGTACATTCATTTTAGGTGAAATCAGTGGAACTGAAAGAAAATACTTCACATATGTATTAAAGGCTATGTTGAAGATGCAGGAAGCTGTTTTCTTATATGGTGCAAATGGTATCTGGATTGATGGTCTTGTAAGACATGAGTTATGGAAGCAGCATATTGATTTCCAGTGTGGTACAGGTCATGGTGTGGGTCATTTCTTAAATGTCCATGAAGGACCAAATGATATTAGACCACGTTTACGTGATCCACGTAAACCTTCTGCAATTCAGGAAGCAGGTATGATTACAACGGATGAACCTGGTGTTTATATTGAAGGTCAGTTTGGTATCCGTTTAGAAAATGAATTATTATGTGTTGAAGATATCAAGAATGAGTATGGTCAGTGGATGAAGTTTGAACCTCTTACTTTATGTCCTATTGACTTAGATGGTCTTGATGTTTCTTTACTAACAACTGATGAAAGAGAAGCATTGAATAAGTATCATGAATTCGTAAGAGAATCATTAAATCCATACTTAACTGATGAAGAAAATGAATGGTTAAAAACTTATACAAGAGGTATTTAATATGAAGTACTATGATTTACCAAAAACTGATTTAAAAGTATCTGAAATAGCCTTGGGCTGCATGCGCATTGCAGATAAGAGTGTTGAGGAAGTAGAAGAACTTGTGAAGACTGCATTAGATTGTGGTATTAACTTTTTTGATCATGCTGACATTTATGGTGGAGGAAAGTCAGAAGAGTTATTTGGCCAAGTTCTTGAAAAACATCCTGAATATCGTGAAAAGATGATTATTCAGACAAAGTGTGCCATTGTACCTGGGAAACGTTATGACTTTTCTAAAGAGTATATTATAAATGCGGTCAATGGGTCATTAAAAAGACTCCATACTGATCATGTAGAAATTCTTTTATTACATAGACCTGATGCATTATGTGACCCTCAAGAAGTGGCAGAAGCATTTGATGAACTGTATGTTAGTGGTAAGGTCAAATACTTTGGAGTATCTAATCATACACCAGGACAGATTGCCTTATTACAGAAGTATACAAAGCATCCTATTATTATTAATCAGTTACAGCTTTCTATTGTGCATTCTGTGATGATTGATAGTGGCATGAACATGAATATGAAGGAAGACTTTGCGATTGATAAAGATGGCGGTGTGCTTGATTATTGTCGATTAAATAATATCACAATCCAGGCTTGGAGCATTGTGCAGGCGTCTTGGGCTGAAGGGACTTTTTTAAATCATCCTGATTATAAGAAATTAAATAACATCCTTGATGATCTAGCAGAGAAATATAATGTTACTCCTGCCGCAATTGCGACTGCATGGATTTTAAGACATCCTGCCCATATTCAAGCAATTACTGGTACGACTTCTCCTAAACATTTAATTGAAACAGCAGAAGCTGCGAATATTGAATTAACACGTCAGGAATGGTATGATCTTTATCTAGCAAGCGGTAAACCTTTACCATAAGGGGGTTAATCTATGAAAGTACTTATGATTAATGGAAGCTCTCGTAATAATGGCTGTACACGTGCAGCGTTAGATATTATGACTGAGACATTTAAAGAAGAAGAAGGTATTGAAACAGAAATCATCTTTATCGGTAATCAGCCTATTGCGGATTGTATGAACTGTAAGAAATGTGTAACTGAACATCAATGTGTATTTGATGATGTAGTCAATGAAATCACTACAAAAGCAAAAGACTGTGATGGCTTTATCTTTGCCTCACCTGTCTATTATGCTCATCCGAGTGCAAGATTACTTGCAGTATTAGACAGAGCCTTCTATTCAAATAAGAGTGTCTTTGTCTATAAACCAGGCGCTTGTATCTTTAGTGCAAGACGTGCTGGACAAGTGGCAAGCATGGATGTTGTCAACAAACATTTCAGCATCTCTCATATGCCTATTGTATCTGCCAATTATTGGAATGAAGTCTTTGGACGTGAACCTGAAGATGTTTATAAAGATGCAGAAGGTGTTGCGACTATGCAGAATATCGCCAAAAATATGAGCTGGCTTCTTAAGTCTATTGAAGCAGGTAAAAAAGATGGTCTTGAAAGACCAGAGCTCTCTACTGGACATACGAACTTTCATCATTAAGAGAAGAATTTTTCTTCTCTTTTTTATATATTTGTAAGCGCTTGTTATATTGACGATTGTTTATATGAGGACTAGAATACAGTTGTATGTGGGGAAAGAAGGCATTTCAATGAGTAACTCTATCATGATGCGATTAATCAAATGTTTATCTATAATTATGTTAGTGATTGGCTGTGTACAGCCACCCTCTGTACAGGCTTATTCACCTGTTCTTACAGAAACAGTTCAAAATACAAATAATACAAATAAAAATGCTTCAGTAACAGTTCAAAGAAAAGAACAACCTAAGCAGAACACTTTAGAACTATTTGTGATTACTATCTTAGTCACAATTCTTATTCTATTTTTTGTTGGAATAGTTCATAAAGATTTAAAAATATAAAAAAAGAGATGTTGAACATCTCTTAGTCAGCAGGGAATATAACCCAATGGTATTAAGTTAAACAAAACTAATACCATCAGGTAATTAAGTTAAGGTGTCAGCTATATAAACGGCAGACACC
>NZ_RCYB01000016.1 GCF_004168205.1 Catenibacterium sp. co_0103
TTGTTTTCAACGAGTGCCTTCGATACCTGATGGTTAATATCCTGCATCCAACGGTTTTCTCGCTGACCGATAGCTTTCAGTCTTCGTCTTGAGGATGGCGTATGTCGCATCTGGAGTTCCTTACGAAGCTTGGAATATTTAGCACGTTTCTGTTTAATAGCTTTGCCACTAACAAATCCAGACTTATGTTTGCTGTCATAAGTTGCAACAACAAAGTTAATACCTCTGTCAATACCTACAACATTACAGATGTCAGAAATATTACTTTCTTCAACCTCATAGGTAACTGGTATATGCAGATAGTATTTACCATGTTTATTTACAAGTTTGGCAGTACCAAACTTGTAAATTGTATGATCGAAATACTTAGACATTCCATCTGAAAAATAAGATAACTTCACACGACCATTAAGCGTATTGATTGAAAAACGGTTTTGCGTTAAGGAATAATCTCTGTTCCAAACCAGGTCGTACTGAGGCTTTTTGAACGATGGTTTAATCCACTCATTCTGATTTTCAAGAATGGTCTTATATCTGGCGATAACAGTCTTCAAAACAGACTGAGCCATCTGCGATTTAAGGTTAAACTTTTCTCGTAAAATAGAATACAAAGCCTTATTAAGTGAAAACTGCTTTAAGTCATGAGTACGGAATACATAGTCTGAAACATAATTACAGGCATTACGATAAACAGACATAGTTTCATCAAGCAAAACCTTATCTGTTTCAGCTGCGATTATTTGAATTTTAGCTGTAATAGTCATCTGTTCCATAGATGTACTCCTTTCATAGATATTTCACTATATGTTATATCTAAATTATATCTAATTTATAGCGAAATATCTATATTTTGAGGTGAACTGTGGATAGTAGATACAATCACGAAAATACAGCCTTAAAGTACATATAGGCCTTGTAATCAAATACCGCAAACAACTACCAAAAGGCTCTATTGCCGATGATGTTAAACAAGAGATTCTCCATATACCTAATACACGTGGCTAAGAAATTATTGCGATAGAAACTGACAAAGACCATATACATTTCTTATTAAGTTACGATACAGCAGATAGAGTTTGCGATATTGTCAAAATTATAAAGCAGGAAACAGCATACCACTTATGGCAAAAGTATAGTTCGGTCTTATCAAGACAGTATTGGAAGGAAAAAAACATTTTGGTCAGATGGTTATTTTGCTTGTAGCATTGGAGAAATATCATCAGCAACTATACAAAAATATATTGAAAGTCAGGAATAATAGATACGATTTACGAGGCTCCTCCCACCGCCTAAACGCAGTGGGTTTCCGCCTATGACAAACGAAAGGATTTATTTATGAAGTCATGGCAGGTGCTGCAATCAAAATAAAGAAGGCATAGGCTCTTGCATAAGGTAATATAGTAGAAGTTGAATCCATTAAATACATAAGTGGGTTTAGGAATATAAGACCAAGTACCGCAATCAAAGCACCAAAAAAGAGTGAACTAAAAAAGCTTGTAGATGCAAATATACGTGCTTCTTCTACTCTTTTTGCCCCTAGTCTTCTTGATATATTTGCGCCTGCTCCATGTCCAAACATAAAGCCAAAGGCTTGTAATATCGCCATCAATCCAAAAACAATCCCTACTGCACCTGTAGCACTTGTCCCTACTGTAGAAACAAAGTACGTATCAGCCATGTTATAGATATTAGTCACTAACATTGAGATTGTTGTTGGTAATGCGAGAGTAAGTATCAGAGAAGGGATTGGCTACTTGATCATTCTCTCATACTGTGATTCATATTGTGTCATATAACTGTCCCCTTTTAGTTATTTATTATAAAACTACATCACACTTAAAACAATCAAGGTTCACTTTCTGAAAAAATTGTGATAATGTAGGAGATGCGAGGTATGAGAAAATGTATAAAAAAATATTAACACTAGTATTATGTGCTTTCTTTGTATTAACTGGATGTTCTTCTAAAACAGCTGTTAAATCACAAGTGAGTACATATGCAGTCCTTACTAAAAAGAAAAAGAGTGAGCTTCTTAAGATGAAGAAGCATTATGATCTTATTGTAGTGAGAAGTAAAGGTTTAACTACAGAAGATATGAAGGTTTTAAGAAAGAAGTCTAAACAGATTTATTTCTATATGAGTTCAAAGAAACCACATCATAAAGCTGAAGAGTTAAAGGCTGATGGTATTTTTATTAGTAAGATTGATGATGCAGATGCGTTAGATGCTCTTATTAAAGAAGCAAATCAGAATAAGTTAAAAGTTATTGTGAATAATGCCTATGATTATAGAGAAACTGTTTATAAGAATGCTAAGATGGTTGCAGGTATAAACCAGACTAGTATGATGACTAAGAAACAGGGTAAAAAATATGTAAAACAGGATACTGAAGTATCAACACGCTTAAAGAAATATTTAAGTACATGTCAGGAAAAAGGTATTGCGACTTATTTAGTAGAGTATACTAAAAATACTGACTGGAGAGCTTCAATCAATGCTTATTGTAAGAAGCATCATATTACTTACTACAATCCAACTATTAAGTAAGACACATGGAAACATGTGTTTTTTATGTACAAAAAAGACCTCCGAAGAGGTCTATTAATAGAAAACCCGAGCAAACATCGTTTGCACAATGCCGCTACTGTAAAAGAATATCTTTTTCCACCTGTTACGACAATACACTATCTAAAACCAACTGTCAATGACTGATCTGAGAATTTTGAAGCGTCTTTTTACTTACTACAATCCAACTATTAAGCAAGATACATGGAAACATGTATTTTTCATGTACAAAAAAGACCTCCGAAGAGGTCTATTAATAGAAAACCCGTGCAAACATCGTTTGACCAATGCCGCAACCGTAAAAGAATATCTTTTTCCAGCCACTTTGATAGTACCTTGTCTAAAACCAATTGTCAACTACTAATCCAAGAAATTTGAAAGTTCCATGGATTAGTGTATTTGTCTTATAATAACTACAATTTTTATCAATTCTTCTCATTAATTTCTTCAATTCCCTACTTTCGTATAAGGCAACTCCTTCACTTCTTACCATTTTCTTGTGCATATAGAATAATGTGATGATCTGTTGAATTCTCACATTACTCATTCTATTTTTTCTAAAATTGGAATTCATATATGGAATACGTATCAATTCCTTTATAATGTCTTTATTTGTTAGATGCTCAGCAGTATGGGGTCTCAAATCATTCAATATACAATTACTATGAGCTGCTACATTTCTAATTCTTTTACAAGTTAATAATCCATAATAATTATTTTTCATTTCTTTGTCAGAGAAACGATTAGCACAAAAATAATAGAATGCGACCATCCTTCCGAATGGTATTATTTCAAGAAATACCCATACCGGATAATTCCCATCATATTTCTCAATCATATCTCCGCAATATGCATTTCCTCTATTTCTGTTCAATTCATTAAATAAATAATTTCTGTATTTTTCATCCAATAAATCAATATAATCTTTGACGATTTGATAACCATCTTCATCATACTCATCTATTTTTCTTAATAATTGTAGTTTAGTATGATGTTCAATATCCAAAGCCATTTCTACTACTCTATAGCGAAGACGCATATTAATGATCGACATATCAACTAGATAGGCAAACTCCAACCTAATATATTTACCCTTATTTTCTCCACCTGGATGCTTATCATAATTTTTTCTGAAAGAAGTCAACTTATAATAATTATTGTTGTATTTGAGATACTGTTTAGCAGAATCCTCATCCATGATATTGAAAAGTATTCCCTTGTCTTTCAAATGTTGAATCTGTTCATCTAGAGATAGTCTTGGTTTATTATTTTCCATAATCAATCTCCTTTAAACGTATCTAAAAAACTATAAGAATTACTCTTATAGTCTTCTACTAACTTATACTATTTGAAACTTCTTTTTTCTCATTATCAAAGACATTGTTTACAGCCAAATCTTCTTGCACATCCATTACATATAGGTTTTGATGCACATTCTATACAATGTTCACTGAATTCTCTTTTATATAACTGATCCTCTCTTAATTCATTATCAAAGAAATCATAAAAATGATATACTGGTTTCTTTCCTTGATAATTCATTTTAGAACGATAAGCTATTCTTGTCTGAGCCACTTTCCCTTTTACTCGATAATGAATACCATCCTTCACAAAATGAGATCCTGTTTCTATAAAAGTGAATGTAGTGTTCTTATTCACACATTGATTATGTAAAGATTTAATCCAATCGAAGTCACATGCTCTTGTACCACCATAATTCTCTCCACCACATGTCACTTCTTCTATGCGTCCATCTAAATACTTTTCTAAATCAATAGGACCAATAAGAGGTGCTAACATCACTCCTCTATGTTTGGCAGGAATATCTAAAAGAAGTGGTATACGTTCATCAGCACGTTTTTGATTCTCACATGTAACATTAAGTATTACATTCTCATATCCATCACCCCAGTTATCCGGCAAGCATTCTTTAAGTCTTTCTGCTCTTTTAGTAAGTATATAGAAAATAACATCCTGCCTTCTTCTGATCATTGACCAGACATCATCTCTCCATATATCTGCTTCTTCTAAACAGAAATCACTTGTCATACAAACTCTTATCTTTTCTCCACTTTGTATCTTATATGTACCATCTCTATTTCTAGAGAGTGGATATGCAAAATCATTGGTCTTATATATATGTGAACCATCTTGATTTCTCATCTTATCTAAAACATACATATAACAATTCATACACCCTTCTGAATACTTTACACATCCATGCCAGGGATTCCAAATATCATGCATTACTAACTCCTTATCAAACTTACTTATTTTATTTCAAACCATTTAATAATACGTCCTACACATATGCCATAGAGTGGTGAACGTGTTACTAAACAGAGAATAATAGTTGCCGCAATCATTGTAATATCAAAACAGTTCTTACACAAGGAATACGCCTTATTATAATGATTAGAAAAACTTAAGATAACTACTCCAAATGAAACTGTACAATAGTGTGATTGCACTCAAAAAAGCATGCCATCTAGGCATGCTCATTTTATTCTAATTCAAATGCTCCAGTATATAACTGATAATACTGACCCTTCTGTTTAATTAAGTCATCATGAGAACCACGTTCAATAATATGACCATGATCTAATACCATGATTACATCAGAATTCTGTACAGTAGACAATCTATGTGCAATAACAAATACAGTACGTCCCTTCATTAAAGCATCCATACCTTTTTGTACAATCGCTTCTGTACGTGTATCAATAGATGATGTTGCTTCATCCATGATCATAACAGGTGGATCTGCCACAGCAGCTCTTGCAATCGCAATAAGCTGTCTCTGACCTTGTGATAAACTTGCCCCATTACCAGTCAACATTGTGTTATAACCATCTGGTAAACGAGTAATGAAATCATCAGCACCCGCAAGCTTTGCAGCTTCAATACATTGTTCATCAGTTGCTTCTAGATAACCATAACGGATATTATCCATAACTGTACCAGTAAAGAGGTTTGTATCCTGTAAGATAATACCAAGTGATCTTCTTAAATCAGGCTTTTTAATCTTATTGATGTTGATACCATCATATCTGATCTTACCGTCTTCAATATCATAGAATCTATTAATTAAGTTAGTAATAGTTGTCTTACCAGCACCAGTAGCCCCTACAAAGGCTACTTTCTGACCAGGCTTTGCATATAATGTAATGTTATGAAGAATCATCTTATTAGGATTATAAGCGAAATCTACATCATCCATTTCTACATCGCCTTCAAGTCTTGTATAAGTCACAGTACCATCTTCATGTGGATGTTTCCATGCCCACATTTCAGTACGTTCAGTTGTTTCTACTAATTCACCATTTTCTTCTTTAGCATTCACTAAAGTAACATAGCCTTCATCAAATTCAGGTTCTTCATCTAATAATCCAAAGATACGACTAGCCCCTGCTAGACCCATAACAACAGAGTTGATCTGCTGAGAAATCTGACCAATCTGACCAGTGAACTGCTTAGTCATATTTAAGAATGGAACAACGATAGAAATATTAAGTGCCATACCAGATAAAGATACATTTGGTGTCTTTAGATAAAGAAGAACACCTCCCGTTAAGGCAATTAATACATAAAGAATATTACCCATGTTATGAAGAACAGGCATCAAGATATTCGCAAATGTATTGGCTTTTCTAGATGCTTCAAACCAGGCATTGTTGACCTTATCAAACCCTTCGATTGCATCTTCTTCATGGTTAAATACTTTGATAACCTTCTGCCCATTCATCATTTCTTCGATATAACCTTCAGTTGCACCAAGAGTCTGCTGCTGTTTAATAAAGAATCTTGAACTCTTAGAACCAAAATTCTTAGTAATAAAGAACATGATAACACAGCCAATTAATACAACCCCTGTTAACCAGAAGCTATAGTAGATCATGATACAAAATACTGTTAGAAGTACAATAGAAGTCTGCATCAATGCAGGTAATGACTGAGAAATAAGCTGTCTTAATGTATCTGTATCATTTGTATAAATAGACATGATATCACCATGTGCATTTGTATCAAAATAACGGATTGGAAGACTTTCCATTCTTGCAAACATCTTTTCTCTGAATTTCATTAATGAACCCTGAGTAACTACAGCCATTAAACGGTTGTATGTAAATGAAGCAATTAATGAAAGAATGTAAAGAATAAGTAATACAGTTACAAATGATAATACTTCAGGCTTAGCATGTAGCCAGTCTTTTGTACGCCAGTATTTTTCAATAACAGCAATGATATTCTGCATAAAAACAGATGGAATAGAGCTGACAACAGAATTAAATAGAATTAATACAATAATAACAGGTAGAAGAACAGGATAGAATTCAAAGAGTGTTTTAATGAGACGTGTAAATGTGTTCTTCTTATTACCACGATTATTTTTCATCCTGTTCACCTCCCTTGTTTTGTGAATAGTATACTTCCTGATAAATTGGATTTGATGCAAGAAGTTCATCATGAGTACCGATTGCTTCAACAGAACCATTATTCATGATAATAATCTGATCTGCATCCTGTACACTTGAAACTCTTTGTGCAATGATGATTTTCGTAGTTTCAGGAATAAACTTCTTAAATCCTGCTCTAATAATAGCATCTGTTTTAGTATCTACAGCACTTGTAGAGTCATCAAGAATTAAGATTTTTGGTTTCTTAAGTAATGCACGTGCAATACATAATCTCTGTTTCTGACCACCAGAAACGTTAGTACCACCCTGTTCAATATGTGTATCATATTTATCTGGGAACTGTTCAATAAATTCATCAGCACATGCAAGATGACATGCTTCTTCTATTTCTTCATCTGTGGCTTCTTTATTACCCCAGCGTAAGTTTTCTTTAATAGAGCCTGAGAATAGGACATTCTTCTGTAATACAACAGAGACTGCATCTCTTAAAGTGACTAAGTCATAATCTCTTACATCTACACCAGCCACTTTTACTTCACCTTCAGTGACATCATATAAACGTGAAATAAGATTTACAAGTGATGTTTTAGAAGAACCTGTTCCTCCTAAAATACCAATAGTCTGTCCTGATTTAATATGTAGATTAATATTTTCAAGAGCATAGCAATCAGCACGCTTAGAATATTTAAATGATACATTATCAAAATCAATAGAACCATCATTTACTTCATAAATAGGATTTTCTGGATTAGAAATAGTACGTTTTTCTTCTAATACAGCAACAATACGTTCACATGATTCAATAGAGATAGTCACCATTACAAAGATCATTGATAACATCATCAAGCTCATAAGAATTTGGAAACTATAAGTAAGTAATGAAGACAACTGTCCAACCTGAATAATAGCTCCACCAAAATTAACAACTAAATAAGAACCAAAAGTAAGTACGAAGATCATTACAACATAAAGACAGAACTGCATCATTGGGTTATTTAATGCAAGAATCTTTTCAGCTCTTGTGAAATCACCACAAACATCTTCTGCAGCTTCATTGAATTTCTTATTTTCAAAGTCCTCACGTACAAATGATTTTACAACTCTAATACCGTTGATATTTTCCTGTACTGAATTATTTAAGTTATCGTATTTCTTAAATACTTTTCTAAATAAAGGCATTGTCTTCTTAATAACAAGTCCTAAACCAATACCAAGTACTGGAATAGTAAATAAGAAGATTAACGCAAGTCGACCACCCATAATAAATCCCATGACCAATGAGAAGATCAACATAAGTGGAGCACGTACAACTGTACGAATAATCATCATATAAGCCATCTGAACGTTAGTGACATCAGTTGTCATACGAGTTACAAGTGAAGATGCACTAAAACGGTCAATGTTTTCAAATGAGAAGTTCTGAACTGCAACAAACAAGTCTTTACGTAAGTTCTTACCAAAACCAGCTGAAGCATTGGCTGCAGTAATACCTGCAAGAGCCCCAAATAGGAGTGAGAAACAGGCCATGATAATAAGTATCACACCATATTTCACAATAACAGAGAGATCACAACCATTCTGCATTCTATTGACTAGATTTGCGACCATTAATGGAATAATACATTCTACTAATGCTTCAAAAGCCACAAGAACAGGTGTCAAAATTGAATCTCTCTTGTATTCACGAATACTTTTCTTAAGCACACGAATAATATTCATATTTTTTCCCCTTTCATTCATTTTCTAGATTTGAATAGACTTTACTAAGAAGATCAGCTAAAGTATCAATTTCTTCCTGTGTTAACCCACTCACCATCAAACGATTTGCCTGCGCTATATTATGTCTTACCTGCGCACAATGGCTTTCACCTTTTTGTGATAAACAGGCAACTTTAATTCGCTTATCCTTCGGATCATCACAACAATCAATCAGATTCTTTTCTTGAAGTCTTCTAAGAAGTCCCGCAGTTGTTGATTGAGCTACATGTAAGTCTTTCTCAATCTCCTTAAAGGTCATTCTCTGATCAGGTGCGTCCTGTAATTTCAATAAAACATGGGACTGCATTAAAGTTAATCCTTCTTTTCTTAAAGAATTATTCGCACGCTTCTTTAAACAGTCATTAATATGCTTAATATAGCTTACTGCTTCACTTTCTCTCATCAGTTTACCTCCTTCTGCGCATTAGAATGATAGTACACTTTCAATTCAATGTCAATAGTATGCTATTAAATATTAAATTATAAAAAAAGAAGGACTTATTCCTTCTTCTCAGCCTTAGATTCACAATAATAACATCTATAGATACGTTTCTCTCTATTTGCAAGATAGAACACCTGATCTAAATCTCTTTCTACAGATGTAATACATCTTGGGTTCTTACATTTAGCCACATTAATGATTTTTTCAGGAAGCTGTAATTTCTTCTTTTCTACTGTTTCACCATTCTTAATAATAGAAACAGTAATATTAGGATCAATATAACCTAATACATCTAAATCAACATCAAAATCGTTATCAATCTTGATGATATCTTTCTTACCCATCTTATTAGAACGGCAATTCATGATGATTGCAACCTGACAATCTAACTTACCTAGATCAAGAGCATCATATACTTCTTTTGCTTTACCAGCTGCAATATGGTCAATCACAATACCATTTTTAATACTGTCTATTCTCATAATCTTTCCACCTCATTCTGTAATCCTAATAAGCTTAAGATCAATGCCATACGGATAAAACGTCCATTATGAGCCTGTCTGAAATAAGCAGCTCTTGGATCTGCATCGACTTCAGTCTTGATTTCATTGACACGTGGAAGTGGATGCATAATAATCATATCTTTCTTTGCAGCCTGTAATTTTTCTTCATCTAAGATATAAGTATCTCTTAAACGAATATAATCCTGTTCATTGAAGAAACGTTCCTGCTGTACTCTTGTCATATAAAGAATATCTAATTCTGGCATGACTTCTTCCATGCTACGTACTTCTTTATATTCAATACCCATTGGATCAAGAATGTCTTCTTTTAAGTATTCAGGAAGCTTTAATTCATCTGGAGAGATGAATACAAACTTAGTGCCTTCATAACGTGACATTGCTTTTAATAATGAATGAACTGTACGTCCAAACTTCAAGTCACCACAGAAACCTACTGTAAGGTTCTTTAAAGTGCCTTTTTCTCTCTGAATAGTTAATAAGTCAGTTAATGTCTGAGTAGGGTGATTATGTCCTCCATCACCTGCATTAATTAAAGGTACAGTGCATGTTGATGAAGCCACAACTGGAGCACCTTCCTTTGGATGACGCATTGCGATAATATCACAATAGCCGCTAACTACACGAATTGTATCTGATACTGTTTCTCCCTTAGAAGCACTAGATACGTTTGCAGTTGGGAATCCTAATACCTTTCCGCCAAGTGATAACATAGCACTTTCAAAAGATAGTCTTGTACGTGTACTAGGTTCGAAGAATAATGTTGCAAGAATCTTATGTGCACATACATCCTGATAACGTGTACGGTCTTTGATGATATCGTTTGCGAGTGCGATTAAATCATCAATTTCTTCAACAGATAAGTCCATTGGATCAATAATGAATTTTTTCATGGTGAGCTCCTTCTTTATAAACTTGTTTTAATTCCTATCTATTATATCACAGCCCCTCTATTTAAACAGTTTTTTCTAATAAAAACGTTTAATTGATATATTAACTATATTATTATGATATAGGCAAGGAGAAAGATTATGACTGAAAAAGAGAAAATGTTGAAAGAAATGTTGTATGACGCCAACAATGATGAAGATCTACTTAAAGAAAGAACAATCGCAAAAGACTTATGTTTCAAATTTAATCAGATGATGCCTTCTGATGTGGAGAATCAAAAGAAACTATTAAAGGAACTACTTGGACAAGTAGATGATACCACATCGATTCTAGCATCTTTCTGGTGTGATTATGGTTACAACATCAAAGTAGGAAAAAACTTCTTTGCAAATCATAATACTGTCATTATCGACTGTGCTCCAGTAACTTTTGGAGACAATGTCTTTATTGCGCCTAATTGTGGTTTTTATACTGCAGGACATCCAATTGATACAAAACGTAGAAATCAAGGACTTGAATTTGCTTATCCTATTACGATAGGAAACAATGTTTGGATAGGTGCAGGTGTTCATGTGATGCCTGGAGTCACTATTGGTGATAACGTTGTTATTGGTGGAGGCAGTGTTGTTGTCAAGGATATTCCTAGCAACAGTGTAGCCGTAGGTAATCCATGCCATGTGATAAGAGAAATCACTGATAAAGACGAACAAACAAATTGGAATCATAATTAAAAAAGGATGTCACTGACATCCTTTTTAGTCATTTTGAGGCATAAAACCAGATAAGCTTTCAGCCAATGTAGAAATAGGCATTGTCTGTACAATGACATGACCTGGTCCCTTAACTACTGTGTTAAAGAATCCTTCTCCTCCTAGGAACTTATTCTTTATACCTTTTACAGAAACAACATCAATATGACAAGATGAACTCATTGCCACAAGGTTACCTGTATTCACAACCATCTCTTCACCAGGTTCAAGGTCATATTCTATAGCTGTACCATCTATCTCAATAAATAGTAAACCTGAGCCAAAATATCTATTCATGATGAACCCTTCTCCACCAAAGAAACCAATAGTTCCTTTTTTAGAAAAAGAGATTTCTCTTTTTACTGTTTCTTCACTTGCAAGATAAGAAGACTTCTGAACAATAATATCTCCCTGGCTCACATCATACACAAGTATGTCACCAGGAAAAGAAGATCCTAAGGCAATCATACTAGGCTCGGTTGCTGTATACTTATTCAAGAAAAGTGTTTCTCCCGAAAAAGCACGGCCAAATAGAGATTTCATACCACCTGATACAGTATCCATAGTTAAAGCTGGTTTCATCCATACCATTGCGCCACTATCTGTCAAAATAGATTCACCTTGATCTAGATGAAGTATTGCGACAGGAAGTGGTTTTCCTTTAATTTCATACTTCATATAATTTTCTCCTACTGATCTAATTTTAATTCATAAATTGCATCTGCTAAACCATCAGCATCTGGGTCCTTGAAGAAGCATGTTCCAATAGCTTTTAATTTATCAGGCGCATTCTCTGCAACGACACCAATTTCACATGCATCAATCATTTGGAAATCATTCATAGAATCTCCAAAACCGATTGTATCCTTCATATCTCCATGATAATAATCTACAACACGTCTCACACCATCTGCTTTTGTACAGTTCTTTAAGATGATTTCACCATTAATGAAATCATCTTCATATTTAGAGAATGTCACAATATTAAACATTGGTGCAATATACTTTACACAATCATAAAAAGCGATCGGATCAGGAGCAATAAAACCAATCTTAGTGACACCTGTCTTTTCGAAATCAAATTGAGAGACAGGAATGCGGTTTTCTTCCTGACGTTTTAATTCAAAGAATCTCTGTAATTCTACATTATCCCCAAATTCCTTATTGTGTCTCTTGTCAAAGAATTCATTCACACCTGGTGTCTGATAAATAGCATGTTCAGTTTCTAGACAGAATAAGATACCATGATTCACAAAGAGTGTCATCATTTCTGAAAGAGTATATTGATCCATGTAGTTCTTAAAGATGTACTTTCCATCTACCTGGACAAATCCTCCTGCACTTGCCACAATACCATCAATAGGTAATGCTTTGACATCACCTACAATAGAAGTAGGTGCTCTACCTGTACATAAGAATACTTTATTTCCTGCATTCTTTGCTGCTTGAATCGCTTCTTTAGTTTTTTCTGTTATATGTCTTGATTTTCCTACTAATGTACCATCAATATCAAAAAATAAAAATTTACTCATATACTACTCCATAATCTCATCAATCAATATAGGTTTTTCAACCTTTTCTTTACTAAAATGGAATGCACTTAATAATTCTTCTTTTCTTTCTTGTGTCCATTTACCATTATCATGAACAGTCACTAATGGTTCTCCCTGTTCTACATAATCACCAATCTTCTTATGTAAAATTAAACCAACGCTATGATCAATTTCATCTGTGACTGTTTCTCTTCCTCCACCTAGACGCATTGATACTAATCCAAGAGTTAATGCCTCTAGATCTTCAATATATCCTGTTTCAGGTGCATAAACATCAAATATATGTTCAGCCATTGTAAACTTTTCAGGATAAAGAATATAATCGCTGTCTCCACCCTGTGCTTTTACCATTGCTTCTAAAGCATGTAATGCTTTCTTAGAAGAAATGGCTTCTTCTAGCATCTTTCTAGCTTCAGTCACTGTTTCTGCCTTTTGAGCCATCATCAACATTGTACTTCCTGCAGTTAAACATAATTCTAATAAATCCTCAGGACCATTGCCATTAAGTGTCGCAATTGCTTCTTTTACTTCTAATGAATTACCAATTGCATAGCCCAAAGGCTGAGACATATTAGAAATAGTGGCTCTTGTATCCTTATGAAGATGCTGACCAATTGTGATCATTGTACGAGCAAGCTTCTTCGCATCCTCCAAGTTCTTCATAAAAGCACCATCACCATATTTGACATCAAGTAAAATTGCATCACTGCCTGCAGCTAACTTCTTACTCATAATAGAAGAAGCGATCAAAGGAATTGATTGAACAGTTCCAGTGACATCTCTTAATGCATACATCTTCTTATCAGCAGGATCAAGAGACGCTGTCTGACCAATAATAGCTAAATGAATATCATTCACCTGTTTAATAAAATCTTCTTCATTGACATAAATATTAAGTCCTGGAATAGACTCCATCTTATCTAGAGTCCCACCTGTATGTCCAAGTCCCTTACCACTCATCTTAGCGACTGGTACACCACATGCAGCGACCATTGGGCCTAATACTAAAGATGTCTTATCACCAACACCACCAGTAGAATGCTTATCTACTTTAATACCGTGAATACCACTTAAATCAATTACATCACCACTATGCATCATTTCTAAAGTCAGCTGGGCTGTTTCGTGATCTGTTAATCCATTAAAGACAACAGCCATCAAGAAAGCACTCATCTGATAATCAGGAATATCACCTTTTGTATATCCCTGGATTAATTCATGAATTTCTTCATCAGTTAATACTACATTATCTTTTTTCTTTTCAATAAGATCTACCATTCTCATAAATGTCACCTACTCAAACTGAGTTCCTACCTCGAATATATTCTTACCATTTAAATAATCCTTTACAGACATACGTTTCTTACCAGAAAGCTGTATCTCTGTAATAATAAATACACCATCTTCTACCTTTACACCGATTGCATCCTTAAAGATCTTAACGATAGTACCATTCTTTTCATCTTTATGATGTTCCTTGGCATTAGGGCAGTTATGAATTTCACCCTTATAGATTTTTACAACCTGTCCATTATAAGTTGTAAATGTACCTGGATGAGGATATAAGCCTCTTACATGATTAAAGATTTCTCTTGCTGTCTTATTCCAATCAAGTCTCTCATCTTCTCTCTTAATAATAGGTGCATAAACAACTTCATCAGGATTCTGTGGAATTCTATCATTTGTTTCATCAAAGATAGATGGTAATGTATCCTTTAATAATTCAGCACCAATATCAGTTAAACGATCATAAACAATTTCTAAGTTATCATCATCTGTAATTGGTGTGGATTTTTGAGAGATAATATCACCTGCATCCATCTTTTCTGCCATATACATAATAGTCACACCTGTTTCTTTGCGACCATCAATAATAGCGCGATGCACTGGTGCTCCACCACGATAAAGTGGTAATAAAGACGCATGTACATTCACACAACCTAAACGTGGTGCTTCTAATACAGCAGTTGGGACAATCTGTCCATAAGCTGCAGTAATAATTAAATCAGGATTTAAATCTAAAACAGCCTGATAATCATTTCTAATACGTTCTGGCTGTAATACAGGAATATCATGTTTTAATGCTTCCTGTTTCACATCACTCATAGTGAGTACTTTCTTTCTTCCTACATAACGGTCTGGCTGAGTGACAACACCCACAACATCATATTTATTTTCTAGTAACATCTGCAGTACTTTTAATGAAAAAGATGCAGTTCCCATAAAAACTATTTTTTTACTCATAAAATTCCTCCTGTATTGTCTTTTTTATTATAACATACTCATTTTATAAGTGCTACCACACAGGAAAAACCAAAAAAACTATTGCAATCATCTAGCATTTTTGGTATTATAGTTCAGCAAACTATAGAACGAGGTGAGATTATTATGGCAAACATGAAACAGCAGATTAAACGTTATAAAAACGATAATGAAAAAAGATTAGCAAACAACGCAGTAAAGAGCGCTTTAAAGACTTCAATCAAGAAAGTATTAAACGCTGTAGAAGCTGGTGACAAAGAAGTTGCTGCTAAGGAATTTAGCGATTGCACAAGACAGTTAGATGCATCTGTAACTAAGCATATCCATCACAAGAACTATGCTAGCAGACAGAAAGCAAGACTTCAGAAGAAAATTAACTCAATCGGATAATTGATAGAATTTTCTATATGAAACATAAACATCCAGCATTTTGCTGGATGTTTTCTTATGCCTTGCATTTAGGGTGCAAGTTTCTTAAAATATAAGTACGAGGTATAGAAATATGTTAAGAGAAGAAACAAGAAGTGTACAGGTAGGCAATTTAACTATCGGTGGTAATAATCATGTAGTGATTCAGTCTATGTGTAATACAAAGACTAAGAATGTAGAAGCAACTATTAAACAGATTAATGCGTTAGAACAGGCCGGCTGCGAACTTGTAAGAGTAGCTGTATTTGATAAAGAGGATGCTTATGCAATTAAAGAGATCAAGAAAGGGATTCATATTCCTTTAGTGGCTGATATTCATTTTGATTATAAGCTCGCTCTTATCGCCATAGAATCTGGTATTGATAAGGTACGTATTAATCCTGGTAATATTGGTTCTACTGAAAAGGTAAAAGCAGTTGTAGATGCATGTAAAGAAAAACATATCCCTATTAGAATTGGGGTTAATGGTGGTTCTTTAGAAAAAGAGATTCTAGAAAAATATGGAGAACCTACACCTGAAGGTATGGTTGAATCTGCAATGAAACATGTAAAGATTCTAGAAGATTTGGATTTCCATGATATCGTTATTTCATTAAAGTCTTCTAATACAATGTTGACTATTAAAGCATATGAATTAGCATCTAAAACATTCCCTTACCCTTTACATGTAGGTGTTACTGAAGCAGGGACTGCTTTAGGAGGCACTATTAAGTCTTCTTTAGGTATTGGTACATTATTATATGAAGGTATTGGAAATACTATTAGAGTGTCTTTAAGTGATGATCCTGTAGAAGAAATTAAAGTTGCTAAGATTCTATTAAAGGAATTAGGTTTATTAAAGGGTGTCCCTACTCTTGTATCATGTCCTACTTGCGGTCGTATTCAGTATGATTTGATTCCTATTGCTAAAGAGATGGAAGATTTCTTAAAAGATATTCATCTCGATATTACAGTCGCAATTATGGGTTGTGCAGTAAATGGTCCAGGTGAAGCACGTCATGCAGATATTGGTATTGCAGGTGGTGTTGGTGAAGGTCTTCTTATTAAGCATGGAGAGATTGTAAAACGTGTTAAACAGGAAGATATGGTTCAGACACTGAAAGATGAAATCTTAAAGATGGTTAAAGAAAAAAGCGAGTAATTCATAAACTCGCTTTTTTTACGTTAGATTTTCTATTTTATTATATATTTTGTAGATCTACCTTTTCCTTGAATCAGTATAACTCCCTTTTTCTCTAATATTTTTAATAGAGAAGATACTTTTGATTTACCAAAAGGTGTACTTGGTACTATTTCACTAATAGATTTTAGGACTGTTTTACTTAATGCTTTTAAAATAAGATGCTCATCATCTGTTAAATCAGAAATATCTTCAAAAACAGGCAATTCAATCTTTATAGCATTTTCTGATACTTCAAAACGAGGTTTCACAAAACTACTTTCATATAATTGTTTGATTCGTGTAATACCTGTTCCAAATATTTCTACAAAGCCTAATCGATAGAATACATTCGCAAGATTTCTGTTTCTTAAAACAGATATTTTACCATTCAAATACTCTTCTTCAGAAATCCCCGAAGGCAATCCACCTGGAGACACTATATCGATATGATTATCAAACATAGATATTCTAATATGAGAATTCACATCCCACACCCTGTGAATAAGAGCATTCGCAATAGCTTCTCTAAAAGCTGCTTCTGGTATCTTTTCTACATTCTTTCTTTCAGGTCCTTCTATCACTTCATATCTATAATAATCTCTAAATACCTCAAGGGTTTTCTTATAGACTTCTAGAATAGACATATGATCAAATGTAATTCTTTTCTGAATAACACTGATATTTTCTCCAAATTTTATAATATCAACTCCAGGGAAATCATTATTATCTGCCAGTAAACCAGCTGCATTATTATAACCATTATTATTATCATAGAGATTAAGAGTTTTTAATGTGTCTAAAGTAAACGAATTGATTTGAATAGATTTTTCTAATTGTTCTTCAAGAAAATGAAAAGTAAGATTTTGGTCTTTACATGGTAATTCCTCAAAGCTAATATTTTTACCTTCTAATACAAGCCTTGAAAACTCTAATGTATCTACTTCTATAGTCGCAGAATCATTACGCTTATATGCTTTTGATTTATATAAGTATGGTTTCTGTAATCCACTTTTCACAATAAGTTTTATAGTCTTGTTTACTTCATTTGGTTCAAGTACATAATCTGGTTGTGGAGAAATAGTATCATTAATTTTGTTTTCAATATCTAAACACGCCTTGATTATATCTGACACCCCTTTAATATTGCCATCATCGTCAATTCCAAACAAGATTGTTCCACCATCATAGTTAGAAAAAGCACTGACTGTTTTCAAGAAAGTACTTGTGATTGTTTCTTTAAACTCTAGATTTCTTGTTTCACGCATATTATTATCTCCTTTCCTATTCTACTACTTTAAGTATAATTAAAAATGAGCGTAAATTCAATCGAAAACTTTTTCGTCCAAATTATTTCAATCGTAAATCAGAAAAAACACCCTTTTTGTATGATTTTCGAGCGAATAATACACTTAATTATACGAATATCAATTTCAGAATACATTCCATTTCTCATAAATAAAATTAAAAATGAACGTAATTTCAATCGATTCAATTTTCGTTCATGCTTTAAAACATAACAAAAATTACAAAGCATATAACAGTATTTTTTACAATATCAAACACTCATTAGATACATACATAGAGCTTATTCAAGCAAAAATACGCGTAAAAACAATCGAAGATTCAATCGAAAACTTTTTCGTCCGCGATATTTTCAATCGTAAATTTTAAAACACCCTCTTTGTTGGATTTTTATCAAAATTAATAACTCGCTTGTTACATGACAGGGTAATAATATAGCTGAATTATTCAACAATACACATCAAAAACAACCGTAAATTCAATCGAAAAGTTTTACGTCCAAATTATTTCAATCGAAAACTAAAAAAATAGGCTATTTACGCACTTTTCGACCAAATCATGTATTGATTTTCCCCTAATAGTGAACATAAAAAATAAGCAGCCATAGCTGCTTATTCAAACATTTCTTTTAAACCTGGGTTGAATTCATGTTTTTTCAACATTTCAATCTCTTCTTTATAAGGTGCATTCTTTTCAATATAAGGTGTTTCTAGAATCTTAGGAACATCTTTTAAGCGTTCATTAGATACAATAGAGTCTAATGTATCAAAACCGATTGTCCCAAAGCCAATATTCTCATGTCTATCTTTATGAGAACCTTGTGGATTCTTAGAGTCATTGACATGAACAACTAATACCTTATCTAAACCAATCTTTTCATCGACTTCATCAAGAATGGCATCAAAATCAGAAATATCATAACCTGCATCATTTAAATGACAAGTATCTAAACATAAACCTAATAATTCAGGATAATCACAATGATCAATAATATAAGCTAACTGATCAAATGTTCTACCTAGTTCAGTGCCTTTACCAGCCATTGTTTCTAAGGCAATATGTACCTTCTGATCTGGTTTCATTGCTTCATTTAAACCAGATACAATCGCATCTAATCCTGCTTCGTCCCCTGCTTTAACATGAGCACCTGGATGAAGAACAAGTCTTGTAGCACCAATTTCATCACATCTTTCAATTTCTTGACGTAAGAATGATACAGCAAGTTCTCTTGTTTCAGGCTTGATTGTATTTCCTAAATTAATGATATAAGGGGCATGAACAACAACCTTGTCCATGTCTAATCCATTTTCTTTCATTAATTCTTTAGCTTCTTCTACACGTAATTCAGAAACAGGTTTACGTCTCGTATTTTGAGGCGCACCTGTATAAAACATGAATGTATTGGCGTTATAACTTAATGCTTCTTTTACACTTCCTAGAAGCATTTCCTTACCACCCATTGAGACATGTGAACCTATAATCACTGCATATTCTCCCTTTCACGTTTTTCTCTCTGTGCCTGTTTCGCACGTTCTTTTTTCTGTTTCTGGATATCTTTACGAATAATATCTCTTTTCTTTTTCTGGTAAATAGCCTGAATTTCTCTTTTTCTCTTCTTCTTATAACCAGGTTTAACCTTCTTAGGTCTCTTAATAATGCGCTGAATTTCTTTTTCTAATTCAGACTGTGGCGCATTTCTATTCTTACGCTTATTACGTGCCTTGGCATCCGTTAATACACCGTTACGGATTTCTTTTACTTCAAAGTGAATACCCTTCTTTTCAAGTGATTCAACCATCTGCTGATTAGATGAATCATACATAGAATAACATTCACCCTTATACTTACCACGACCACATCTACCAGATCTATGAATATAGAAGTCTCTTTCTGTTGGGAATTCCATATTAATAACATGAGATACACCATCAATATCAATACCTCTAGCTGCAATATCTGTAGCTACAATGTACTGATATTCATTATTGTTGATACGTCTCATCATCTGTTTACGTTCACGTGGTTCTAAGTCACCATGAATTTCACCGACACGATAACCATCACTTCTTAACTGATCAGATAGCTTAGTGGCCTCTGTTCTCTTATTACAGAAGATTAAGCAGATATATGGATCAATGATATCCATGATATTCTTTAATACTATATAACGATCATGATGCTTTGTATGAATTAAGTAGTGTTTTGTATTGTCTGTTGTTTTCTTATGGGCATCAATCTGTACTAATTCTGGCGCATTCATATATTTTCTTAAGAATGGCCATAAATGTTCAGGAATAGTTGCTGAGAATACAAGCATCTTTAAATCTTCTCTCATCTTAGATAAGACTGCATCTAAATCTTCAAGATAACCATATTCTAAAGTCATATCTGCTTCATCCACTACAAATGTAGTTGCTGTAGTGATAATCAAAGCCTGTTCATTTAAAGATAAATCTTTAATACGTCCTGGTGTACCAATAACGATATGTGGCTGTGTAGAAAGCTTATTAATAGCCTTCTGTTTATCAGAACCACCAATTACTAGTGAGATTCTTAAATCAGGGTTTTCTTTCTTGAATTCCTTTGCGTTTTCATAGATCTGATGTGCAAGTTCTCTTGTAGGAGTTGTAATAACTGCCTGTACATAATCTGCATTTGTATCAATACGATCAATAATAGGAATTAAGAATGAATGAGTTTTACCAGTACCTGTCTGTGAGATACCAATAATATCTTTATTCTTATAAACAAGGGGAATCACCTTATCCTGGATAGGTGTTGGTGATGTGAAATGTATGTTGTTTAAAGTCTTTTTTACATAATCATTAAATTGAAATTTGTCAAATAAATCCATTATAATTCGCCTCCTTTAGCGTCTATTATCATACCATGATTTGAAAAAAAAACAAATCTAATCTCACTTATGTTAGAATTGTTTTTGAGGTGAAGAATATGAAGGTTACAGGAATTGTCCCTAGAGGATATTGTAAGGGTGTTATACGTGCTATTAATATAGTAAAAGAGACAATAGAACAGCCAGGTCCTATTACAGTACTTGGTATGATTGTCCATAATCAATTTATTGTAGATGCATTAAAGAAGCGTGGTGCCATCACAATTGAGGATGCAAGTAAGACTAGAATGGAACTTCTTGATGAAATTAATGAAGGTACAGTCATTATTACAGCACATGGTGCAGGAGATTGTGTTATAGAAAAGGCAAAGAGTAAAGGACTCAATGTAGTGGATGCGACATGTTTAGATGTTATTAAGACACATACGCTTATTAAGGAACAATTGAAGCATGGTAAGGATGTTTTATATATAGGTAAAAAGAATCATCCTGAAGCTGAGGGTGCATTATTGATTGATCCTGAACATATTCATTTAATTACATCTAAGAAGGATTTAGAGACACTCGATAAAGATAAACATTATGTGATGACAAACCAGACAACCATGTCCCTTTATGATGTCTACGATTTATGTGAGTATGCGAAAGATGTCTTAGATGATGTAGAAATCATGAAGGAAACATGTTCCGCAACACAAATTAGACAGGAAGCTATTGCGAAAATGGATGATGATATTGATCTAGTCATTATTGTAGGTGATCCTCATTCTAATAACACAAAGAAGCTGGCTTCTATCAGCACTGATAAAGCACATAAAGATACCAAGATGATTGGAAGTCTTGAAGAGTTAGATTTATCATGGCTTAAAGGAAAGAAACATGTAGGAGTAAGTTCTGGAGCTTCTACACCTACTGTATTGACTAATCAGATTATTGATTTCTTGAAACAGTATGATGAAAACAATCCAGATAGTTTTATTAAACCTGAAATACCTTATGAAAAGATGTTATAGGAGAATGTATGAGTAAGAAGATTATATTTTTTGATGTAGATGGAACCTTAGTAGATGTGAGACCTGTAAAGGAATGTATTCCTGAATCAACTATTCAGGCAGTGCACGAGACGCGTAAAAAAGGAAATTTATGTTACCTTTGTACAGGACGTTCTCTTGCAGAAATCTATCCCTATATTCTAGATGTAGGATTTGATGGCATCATTGGTGCTGGCGGCGGATTTGTACAGATGGGTGATGAAATGTTGTATCATAAGAAGGTCAGTGATGAAGATGTTCATCGTGTTGTAGACTTCTTTGAAACAAACCATTATGACTATTATTTAGAATCTAATGGTGGTTTATTTGCCTCTAAGAACCTCATTAAAAGACTAGAAAGCATCATCTATGGTGATCTAGAAAATGATCCTGAAGCAAGAAGAAAAAAGGAAGAGGAACCAAGTCATTTTATAACTGCGCTGATTGAAAATGAGAATATGTATAGAAACGATGTGAATAAGATTTGTTTCTTAGAACATGAATCTATTCCATTTGATGAGATTAGAAAGCAGTTTAGTGATGCATTCCAAGTGATTGAATGTACTGTTCCTGCATTTGGTGATGCATCAGGTGAATTATCTGTAGCAGGTGTGAATAAGCATACTGCCATTGAAGCACTTATTAACCATTTAGGTATTGATCAAAAGGATACATATGCTTATGGTGATGGCATGAATGATTCAGAGATGTTGACATTTGTAGCTCATGGTGTTGCAGTCGGTAATGCGAAAGAAGGTTTAAAGGCTATTGCTGATGAAGTATGTGATGATATTGCGAATGATGGTATTTATAAAAATATGAAGGAGCACGGATTAATCTAATCCGCGCTCCTTTTTAATATATTTCTTCTTTATATTCTATAAGTTCATCATTCTTATAAACAACCTTAGCATGGTGATAATGATCATCTTCCATCCAGTTTAAGAAATGATAATCAGCTTCCCATTGTGGATAATCAGGAATTAAATCATCATCCACCCATTCCAGAACACCTTCATCACATTCTTTTAATGTCCCTTCAAAGTCATGACAAGAATAAACAAACATACCTTCATCTTCACCATAATAAAGACCCGGGAATGTAACATAACCATGACATTGAATAGAATGTACTGTATAACCTGTTTCTTCTAGTATTTCTCTTTTTACACATTCATCGGGTGATTCCCCTGGTTCTAATTTACCACCTACACCAATCCATTTACCTTCATTGATATCTTTCTTCTTTTTTATACGATGAAGAAGTAATGTTTTCCCATCTTTCTTTAAATACGCTATTGTAGTCAGAATCATCCTAATACCCCTTGAAATAACCTGGAGAAGTGGCTTCTACGATTTCACAATCTATTTCTTTTTCTAATAATTCTTTTAATTTATGTACCATAATGACTTCTACATGATGTCCTACATCTACTAAAAGAATATTATAATCTGATGCTTTTAAACCACTATGATATTTCAAATCACCTGTGACATAAGCATCTACCTGTGGAGCGACTTCATCTATTAAATCTCCTCCAGAACCACCACAGATTCCTACTGTAGAGACTTCTTTCACTTTACCTGCATAATTGACTGATGGAATATTAAAAGCTTTCTTTACATAGTCTAAGAATTCATACATACCCATTGTATCTGGGAGTACACCCTTCTTAGTAATATTAGATTCATCGGCGTCTTCAATATTTAAACATCCTAATGCTTCCATTAACCATCTATTCATAGAAATCTTATCTAAAGATGTATGCGCACTATAGACAACAATATTATGTTTAATCGCTTTTTCAATAAAACGTCCTACAGGTGTTTTTGTATCTAAAGTCAATGTATTGAATAAGAATGGATGATGGGTAATCAACATCTGACATCCTGCATCAATGGCTTCCTGCAATGTTTGTAAGTCTGCATCTAAACCAATCATTATTTTATTCACTTCTGTATAAATATTACCTGCCTGTAATCCACAATGATCCCAGTCCTCTTGACAACTTAAGGGATAATGAGATTCCATGATTTTAATAATCTGTTCTGCTTTCATAAATATCACCTTCCATTTCAATCATTATAACACAAAAAAGAAGTACCTAGAGTACTTCTTCAATTAAGGCAATAGAATGTAATACCTTTGCATATTTTTCATGTTCAATATTTAATGAATCCAATATACGTCTTTGAATCTTTAGTTCTCTTTCCCACTTCTCAATAAAGAGAGGATTCTTCTGTTTTCTAAGGACTGGTCCAAAGAGAATATCTTTTTCATCTAATTCCTGATGGCCTTTTTTCACAACCATGATTTCATAAATATGATGAGCATCTTTGACTAATGCTTCATCAATAATCTGTAGGTTATGATTCATTAAGTATTCTCTTAATAAATCAATGGCTGTATTGGCCTGTAGGAAGAGTATTTTATCTTCTACATAGTCAAGATGAGCATCTAATATTTCACTCATCAATAAGCCACCCATACCACAAACAGAGATCATATCTACTTTCTTATCGATGATAGGGTCTAATCCATTACCAAGTAGTGGGATGACTTGATCTTCAAGATGTAAAGACTGAATTGTTTCTTTAGAACTAGAGAGAGGTCCTTCCGCTACATCACATGCATAAGCTGATGTGATGATGTTTTCATCAAGTAAAAAACAAGGCAGATAGGCATGATCAGTGCCGATATCTGCCAGGATAGTTCCTTGTTTATGTTCTTCAATCATCCAAGCAACTTTGCTTAGACGTTTTGAATGAAGCTTCATTAGTGATCTAAGAAGTCCTTTAGACGTTTAGAGCGAGAAGGATGTTTTAATTTTCTTAAAGCTTTTGCTTCAATCTGTCTGATACGTTCACGAGTTACGTTGAATTCTTTACCTACTTCTTCAAGTGTTCTTGTACGTCCATCATCTAGACCGAATCTAAGTCTTAATACTTTTTCTTCTCTATCTGTAAGTTCTAATAATACTTCATTTAATTCATCTTTTAGTAATTCGTTAGATGCATAATCATCAGGGCTCATAGCACCTTCATCTTCAATGAAGTCACCTAAATGAGAATCATCTTCTTCACCGATAGGTGTTTCTAAAGAAACTGGTTCTAAAGAAATCTTCTGGATTTCTCTTACCTTTGCAGGAGTCATTCCATCCATCTTTTCTGCGATTTCTTCAGCTGTTGGTTCTCTACCTAATTCCTGAACAAGCTGTCTCTGGATACGAGTTAACTTGTTGATAGTTTCTACCATATGTACTGGAATACGGATAGTACGTGCCTGATCGGCAATTGCACGAGTGATAGCCTGTCTGATCCACCATGTTGCATATGTAGAGAACTTAAATCCTTTTGTATAATCGAACTTTTCTACAGCCTTAATAAGACCCATGTTACCTTCCTGAATTAAGTCTAGGAATAACATACCACGACCTACATATCTCTTAGCGATAGATACAACTAATCTTAAGTTTGCAGCTGCAAGTTCTTTCTTAGCCTGTTCATCACCTTCAAGAATACGTTTTGCGAGTTCAATTTCCTGTTCATGAGTTAATAAGTCTACACGACCAATTTCCTTTAAGTACATCTTAACAGGGTCATTGATTTTAACGTTAGAACCTAACTGGTTCATATCGTCATCGTCATCAGACTGGTTATACATCTTATTTGTATCACCGAAGTCCATATCTAGATCATTACCGAAATCTAGATTAGCGATATCATCATCACCTGCATCATCATCTGTATCTACTTCTAAGCCTTCAAGGTCATCAAGATCATCTGCCCCTCCAGCCATGAAGTCATTATCATCTATTTCTAATGCATCTAAACCATCTTCAATTTCAATATGGTTATCATTGATTGCATCAATAAGGTTTTCATATGCTTCATCATCTAAATCATATCTAGACTGGAAAGCATCTAAGTCATCCTGAGTTAAACGGTTGCCTTTAGCCTTAGCGGCACTTATCAGCATTTTTTCAAGTTCTTCAAGAGTAATACCCTGTACTGCTTTATCCTTTTTTGCCATAGCTACTCCTTTTTTAAATCAATTAGCTTTTGGAGAATCTCAGCTTTTGCGCTAGGCGCAAGAACATTCTTAAACTGTTCCTGTAATTCCTGTTCACGAATATTCTTGGTATTTTCTGTAATTCTCGCAATATAATCATCAATCACTTCTTTTTGATAAGTGAGTGGAAGTGAACACTCCGCAATATCTGTCAACGCATTCACAAGGGTTGAATGAGAACTCCCAATCTTATCAATCAGGTTCGCAATATCCATTGTTTGATGCGTACGATAATAGTCTCTAATATAAGCAGCAAGTGCACGATATGTATCATTGTGCATAAAGCCTGCTTTTGCTTCATAAATATCACTGACCTGACGGTCATTCAACATATAGAATAATAAATTCTTTTCTGCCAAAGTATATTTATCTAGAATAGGACGCTGGTCCTGAATTGTTTCAATACGATTTTGAGAAAACTGTTCATGATGTTCAATAATTGCAGAACTATTTAAAAGTTGTTCCTCAATGATTTCCTTAGGGAAATCAGTCAATGATGAAAGTTTCGTAATATAGTGTCCACGATCAATTCTATCTTCTATCTTTGCAATCTTCTCGCATGCCTTTATAAGTAAGGTTTTACGATCTTCATAATTGCGTAAATCAAGTCTTGAACATTCAAAGGCCATCATGAAATCAATAGGGCTTAAAGTATCCTTTAAAACAGCATCAAGACCCTCTATACCTTCTGTTGATAAGATCTCATCTGGATCTCTTCCATCAGGTAATAATACAATCTTGACTTCAAAGCCCTGTGATGTAAGTAAATCACTTGATTTCATAGCTGCAGCCTGCCCTGCCATATCACCATCTAAGCATAAATGAATCGTACGTGTCATACGCTTCAACATTCTTAAATGATCTTTAGTAAGAGCTGTCCCCATCAAGGCAATACAGTTATCATGATGAGCACGATGCATCGCAATCACATCCATGAACCCTTCATTAATATATACAAAGCCTGCCTGACGGACTGCTTCTTTCGCACGATGGTAATTATAAAGTGTTTTACCTTTAATAAATATATCAGACTCTGGTGAGTTCATATATTTAGAATTCTTATCCTGTGCTTTATAGATTCTTCCAGAAAAACCTACAACCTTTCCAAATTCATCATGGAGAGGAAACATCACACGATCATGGAAACGATCATAATGACGGTCATTTTCTAAAACTAATCCTGATTTCACCTGAGCAACTTCAGTATAGCCTTCCTTCTGGAAACGTTCATGTAAGATGGATTTATCTGGCGCATACCCAATTCCAAACATCTTAATGAGTTCATCATCAAAACCACGATGACGTAAATAATCAAGTGCCTGTTTACCTGATTGTGTATAGAGATAATACATATAAAGCTTCAAGGCAAAAGCGTGCATATCATAAAGAGGCGCAAGCGCCTCATCTACTTTCACAACACGCTTCTCTAGTGAATAGCCGGACATATCTACATGTCCAAACTCTGCCACTTTCATAACGGCTTCTACGAAAGGAACCTTTAAATATTCCTGAATAAATGTGAAAACATTCCCTCCGTTGCCGCATACAAAACATTTATAAATCTGTCTTGATTGTGAAATAGATAAAGATGGATGATTATCATCATGGAAAGGACAGATAGCCATATAGTTCTTGCCTTTTTTATGAAGTTCAAGATATTGGCCCATCACATCAACGATATCTACGCTTTGTCTGATTTCATCAATCTTTTCCTGTGATAATCTTGCCATCTAATCATCCTCTTAGTTAAAACGTGTTTTATCTGCAATATAAGCTTTTAACTGATCAATTGGTAATCTGATCTGTTCCATAGTGTCACGATCTCTTACAGTAACGCTATGATCTTCAGCTGTATCGAAGTCTACAGTCACACATAATGGTGTACCAATAGCATCCTGTCTTCTATATCTCTTACCAATCTGACCTGCCTGATCATATTCACAATAGAAATCTTTTACTAAATCATTATAAAGTTCCATTGCTTCATCAGACTGCTTCTTAGTAAGTGGTAATACTGCAACCTTTACTGGAGCTAATGCAGGATGGAAATGCATAACTTTTCTTACATCACCATTTTCAAGTTCCTGTTCTTCAAATGCATCTGCAAGAACTGATAAGAATAAACGGTCTGCACCTACTGATGGTTCAATAACGTATGGAAGATACTTTTCATGAGTGTCTGGATCTAAGTATTCTAAGTTCTTCTTAGAATATTCCTGATGACGTCCTAAGTCGTAATCAGTACGATCTGCGATACCCCATAATTCACCCCATCCAAATGGGTATAAGTATTCGATATCTGTTGTTGCTTTAGAGTAGAAAGAAAGTTCTTTCTGGTCATGGTCTCTGTATCTTAAGTTTTCTTTATTGATACCTAAATCATATAAGAACTGCATACAGTCATGACGCCATTTTTCAAACCATTCTAAGTCTTCATTTGGTTTTGTAAAGAATTCAAGTTCCATCTGTTCAAATTCTCTTGTACGGAAAATGAAGTTACCTGGAGTGATTTCGTTACGGAATGATTTACCAATCTGTCCAATACCAAATGGTAATTTCTTACGTGATGTTCTCTGAACATTCTTGAAGTTTACAAAGATACCCTGAGCAGTTTCTGGTCTTAAATAGATCTTACTCTTTGCATCCTTTACAACACCCATAGATGTTTCAAACATTAATTCGAACTGTCTGATATCTGTGAAATCATGTCCACCACATTCAGGACATGCAATGTTATGTTCTCTAATAAAAGTCATCATTTCTTCTGGAGTCCATCCATCTGGATGTAATTCAGGATCATAAGCTTCAATTAATTTATCCGCTCTATGTCTTGATTTACACTGTTTACAGTCAATAAGTGGGTCATTGAAGTTACCTACATGTCCACTTGCCTGCCAAACTCTTGGATTCATAAAGATTGCAGAATCAATACCTACGTTGTAAGGACATTCCTGAACGAATCTCTTCCACCATAAGTTTTTAATGTTGTTCTTTAACTGAACACCCATTGGTCCGTAATCCCATGTATTTGCGAGTCCATCATAGATTTCTGAACCTTGATAGACAAAACCTTCACCTTTTGCATGTGCAATTAGCTTTTCCATATCTTTTGTAGCCATATTTTCCTCCTTGAGATAAGAAATGACTTAGGAATAACCTAAGCCATGAACTTTATAGTCCCACTATTTATACCCTTATAGTGTATATTTGTCAACCAATTATAAGGGTATAAAAAAGAACCTTTCTGAAAGAAAGGTTAGATGTAAGTACGTGCGTTTAGCCAGGTAAGAATATCTGTATAGACATTGATACGATCCTTACCAAATAGTAATGCATGACGTTTGTTGTCATAGATTTTTAATGTGATATCCGCCATACCTAGTGTTTTATAGTTACGATAGATGAGCTGGGCATCTTTACCTAAACGAGTAAGAGGATCAAGTGCACCGGATGCAATCCATGTAGATAAGTATGTTGGTGTTTTCTGATATGTCTCTTCACTGTTAGCATGTCTAGAAATTTTGTAGATATCACTATAGCCTTTAACTGTATAAGAGAAGTTTGTCAATGTATCATTAGAAAATCTATTCACTAGTTGTTCATTATCTGTGAGATAAGAGAACGGATGATCTCCATTGAAATGATGTGATAACTTCATTCTGTTTCTTAATGCCAGTTTATTGAGATGATATCTTTCACCCTTCATCAGTTTAAAGAAGTTAAGGCAAAGATTCTTATAGCGGTACGCTCTGACTCCGGACACTGCTCCCATCAACAACATTCCCTGGAAATAGTCTCCAAAGCGTGCTGCATATTCACGAATCATCTGTGCACCTAGTCCTGTACCTATATAATAATAAGGTGTATCTGTATAACGTGCCATCATCACCTTCTGCAGATGATGCATATCCTTCATCAAATAATCAAGGACATCTGTTTTCCCAAAATAACCTTGTTCAAAATCAATAAGTGAATGACCATGTCCGACCATATCACTCACTACGACTACATATCCCTTATCACACATGAAATTCGCAAAATGATCATAGTTAGATGCATTTTCATTAAGATCATGCTGTACAAATAAGACAGCCTTGACTCTAATGATCACCTGTGGTTCATAAATGAAAAAGTGAACATGTGTATGTAGTGTTGATGTATAAGTTTCTTCATGCTTCATACATCATTCCTCCCCTCATATCCATTCCTTCACAAAACGTAACGCATTGAGATATATTCCACAATATTCATCAATATAATGTTCAAATATGAATAATATCTCTTTAAGTACTGCTTCATCTATAGATAATGCATCAATATGGGCTATGGGTGTCTTATATATATGACGTATTGCCTTCAGTGCATCTATAGATAATTCTACATCCTGTGGTGTTTGATGCTTATGGCATACAAAACCACCATCTACAAGTGAAAAAGAAGTGACTGATGTATGTCCACAATGAACACATCCGTCTACTTCTAACTCTATTCCGTTATCTTTCATAATAAAGACAAGAATCAATGCATAAATCAATTTATATGAGTATCCTGTATCTATAGCTTTTAAAGCATCTACTAAAAATGTATAAGTCTCTAGATCAGGTTTATTTTCAGGAACATAGCGATAATAATATTCTAATAAGCATTGTGCTAGTATATCTGTTTCTATATGATCCTGGATATGTGTATAATACTTAATTCCTGAAGCACGTATAAGAGATGATAATCCTTTACGTACATTTAGCTCAAATAAGCTTAACGAGGAAGGTGTGACACCACGCGCATTTTTAGAATTGATTTTTCTAATTCCTTTTCCATAGACTGATATTCTACCATAGTCATGTGTATAAATAGAAAGTATTGCATCAGATTCTTTTGAAGGTGTTATTTTAAGTACAACCCCTTCTGTTTTCTCAATATTATGAGTAGTCATCCTGGTTATAACCAAATTCCTTTAAATACTGTGCTTTATTACGCCAGTCTTTTTCTACTCTTACAAAGAGTGAAAGTTTAACAGGAACCCCCGCAAAACGTTTCATATCACGTCTTGCCTGGTCTTTGATCTTCTTGATCATTGTACCCTGCTTACCAATGATAATACCCTTCTGACTCTTTCTATTCACAATAATCACAGCCATGATATCTATTCCATTTTCATCTTCAATCCACTGTTCAATTTCTATCGCCACATCATGTGGAATTTCATCATGAGTGAAATAAAGAATTTTTTCACGAATAAATTCAGCCATAATGAACTGTTCTGGATGATCTGTAATTGTATCTTCTGGATAAATAGCTGGTCCTTCTGGCAAATCCTGTTTGACAGTCTTAATTAATTCATCCACATTATCCCCATTAAGTGCACTAATTGGAATGATTTCCTTAAAGTCCATCATCTGATTCCATTCAATCAGTTTATCCATTAATTCATCTTTAGAAAGAAGATCTGCTTTATTTAATACAAGATAGACAGGACATTCTGCTTTCTTTAACCTTTCTACAATAAAGCGGTCTCCCTTACCAATACGTTCATTGGCAGGTTCAATAAATAGAATCACATCAGTTCCTACAATACTATTTAAAGCTGTTGTATTCATAAATGATCCTAAGCCATCCTGTGGCTTATGAATACCTGGTGTATCTACAAATACAATCTGTGCTTCATCATCTGTATAAACACCCTGAACTGTATTTCTTGTCGTCTGGGCAGTAGGTGATGTAATCACTAATTTTGTCTTTAAAATATGATTTAATAAAGTAGATTTTCCTACATTAGGACGTCCTACAATACTTACGAAACCTGATTTATAACTCATAAATCCTCCTCACTAAAACTTCTAGGTAATAATTCATAGATATTAGTCACTTCATAGTGATCTCTTGCCCCTAATACAATAGGTGTATCAGATTTCAAGAGTTCGCTTAATACCTGTCGACATGAACCGCAAGGTGAAATCAATGTCGGTCCATCTCCAACAATCGCAAGTGCTTTAATATCCTCTTTACGGTAGCCTTGGCAATAAGCCTGAAATACTGCATTACGCTCAGCACACATTGTAGAGCCATAAGCTGCATTCTCAATATTGGCACCATAAATCAGCTTGCCATCATTAAGTTCACAGCATGCGCCTACTTTAAAATGTGAATAAGGGGTATATGCATTCTCTCTTGCCTTAAAAGCTTCATCTACAAGATATTGATAATCCATTAGGCTCCCTCTCTTTCAATGCTTAAAGCACCTAGGATTTGATCCTGTAAGCCAAACATTTCTTTTTCTTGTTCATCTGTCATATGATCATATCCTAATAAATGTAGAATACCATGTGTAAACAAGAAACACATTTCTCTTCTCAAGGAATGACCATATTCTTCTGCCTGTTTCTTAGCATGATCTACAGAAATAAAAATATCTCCTAAAGTTCTAGGCATACCTTCTACATAAAATTGATCATTATCTTCCATTGCGAAACTGATGACATCAGTGGAACGATCAATATGACGATATTCTCTATTAATTTCATGTATTCTTTCATCATCTACAAGAACACATGATACTTCTACATCATCTTCAATACCTAAAGTCTTTAAAGCCTGTTCAATAATAGCTGTAAAATCCTGTTCATAATTATTTTCAAAGTTCTCTACTTCATTATCAAATACAAAATCTATATTCATTAATATCACCCTTTCTCGATGATTTTTCCTTTTTCCATTATAACATAGTCATATCCCATGTTCATGATTTTTTTATCATGTGAAATCACCACAAATAACTTTTCTTGATATGTTTCAAACAAAGTTTGAATGATGATTTCTTTACGTTCAAAAGAGAGATGACTGAGGGCTTCATCAAGAATATAAATATCTCCATCACACAACAATGCACGGGCAAGTGAAAGAATCTGTTGTTCTCCTAATGATAAAGGAAGTCCCTGAGAAGTGATAGGTGAATCTCCTAGTTCAATCAATCTTTCTCCTGTTAAGGAAAGTAATACATGAAGTATACGTTCTTCATCCTCACAATTCAATACTTCTTTGATAGAACCAGGTATAAATGATTCATGTTCTTCTACAAGAATGATATGTTTCTTTAAAGAATCCTGATTGATGTCTTTTAAAGGCTTATTATTCACGAGTATTTCACCACGATAATGTGAATCATTACCTTCTAGTAAATAAGCTAATGTAGATTTACCTGAACCATTATCTCCAAATATAAAGAATGAATGATTAATTTCTAAATCAAGATGATTTAAAACAGGTTCATGGAAGCCATAAGCATAACTTACATTATTCATATAAATAGTATGAATTGGTTCTTCTATCAATAACTTACCTTGTACGAATGGTGTTGTAAGTTCCTTATATTTCTCATAAAGTACTGTACTTTGAGAATATTCTACTAAAGTAGTACAGAGATGAATAAGGGGAATAAGAATCATATTATAAACCATATAGAATAGAATCAATTCACCCATGCTGATACTCTTATTATGATAGAGGAACAATCCTACAAATAATATAAGTGCTTCTCCAAGTATTTGGATCATATGCATACCAGTAGAGAGTGTTAATGAGAATTCTTCCTGATCCTGTTTATGATTGGCTTCATTCTCATAGTAATGTTCATATCTTTTAAGCCATTGATGTTTTCCATAATATCTCTTTCCTATTTCTCTTTGATCTAAATAATCAATGAGTGCATGTTCTGATTCAATATGAGCAGCGATATAGTCTTTATAGAGTTCTATAAAATGTTTACTCTTAAAATAAACAAAGATTCCTAAAATAACTAACACAATAATAAGTACTAATGATAATTGCGTAGAAATAAGTAATAAACCAAGTAGTTCTAATACAATAGAAACAAGATCTACATAGAAGATACTAAAATAGGCAATACAAAACTCACTTAACTGGTATAAGTCCATGATTTGTGGATGGAGTGTTCCTGTATCTCCTTTATGATCCATAACTTGACTAATACTTGTATAGACAAACTCTTTATCAAAAGCACGTGTGAGAAGGATACTTTTCTTCTCTTTTGTCTTTTCTATTCCAATCTTTATTAAGCCGATAATAAAATATGCACCTGATACAATCATTAATACCACAATGGGTGTTTTAACCTTCATATAATCAATGAGTGATGCATAGATAAGTGATAACACATAAGAGAATAATGTGATAAAGAATGTATAGCTTCCTAGTTTTCTAATATCTTTATGATAGAGTTTCTTGATTTCTTTTAAGAACTGTTTAAATGTCTTATTCTCATATTCAAAATAGCGCCCAATATGTGTAATAGATACAACATTCTCTGTATAAATTGATGTCAATTCTTCTTGATCATAGACCACAATACCATGGGCTGGATCACCAATAATATACGTATCTCCCTTGATTTCATAGAGTACTACAAAATGACCTATACCATCTTCTATTGTATGTAAGATACAAGGTAAGGTGATATGTTCTTCTATGTCTTTTAAAGAAGCATGATAGGCTTTTGCTTCTATCGCATAGGATTTCAATGTTTCTACTAAACCTTTAATAGTCGTTCCAGTATGATCCATACGTGCTTTTCTTTTAATATTGAGTGTGTCTTCTTCAATATCATAATATTTTAAAATCATCTTGATACAATAAACGCCACAGGATACTTCATCATCCTGAAGATATATAGGATATTTACGCATATAAAAAAAACCTCCCACTTATTTATTCCTTCATAAGTGAGAGATTTCTTAATATTTTATCCTAAAACTTTTCTAAGTTTAGTAATAAATTCATCAACATGTCCTTTTGTGATCACTAGAGGTGGTAATAAACGAATTACTTTTTCACCAGCAGTTACTACAATAACACCTTCATCAAGTAATGCCTGGACATATTTCTTAGCTGGGACATTTAATACAATTCCCTGCATTAATCCTAAACCTCTATGACCTACTACACAATCATAGTCTTTGACTACTTTATCTAATTCTTCTAAAAGATATTCAGATACTTCTTTACAGTTTTCTACAATTGAATCCTTCTTTAAGATATCAAATACAGTAGAGACAGCAGCAGTCACTAATGGATTACCTCCATAAGTACTTCCATGGTCTCCTGGTTCCATTGCCTTCGCAAACTTTGCATTAGCTACAAATGCGCCTACTGGTACACCACAGCCAATACCTTTCGCAAGACATACAATATCAGGTAAGATATCATACTGGAAATAAGTCATGATTGTTCCTGTTCTTCCCATACCACACTGTACTTCATCAAGAATAAGACAGATATCTTTTTCATCACAGATTTGTCTTAATCCCTGTAAGAATTCTTTTGTGCAAGGATTGACACCACCTTCACCCTGTACTGGTTCTACAATAATAGCGCCTGTACGATCAGTAAGTAAGGCTTTAACGCTTTCCAAATCATTTAAAGTGGCATATTTTACACCTTCCATTAATGGACCAAATGCCTGCTGATAATGTGCATTACCAGTTAACTTAACAGAACCTGTAGTACGTCCATGGAATGACTGATGGAATGCGATGACTTCACTATCAGCCTTATGGTGTTTTAAGAAGTAATATTTACGTGCAAGCTTTAATGCCCCTTCAGTTGCTTCTGCACCTGAGTTACAGAAGAATACCTTTGAAAGACGAGTTGCTTCTACTACTTTCTTAGCTGCTTCAATGGCAGGAACAGTATAGAAATAGTTAGACACATGAGTTAATGTCTTTAACTGTTTTTCTACTGCTTCTATATAAGCAGGATAACCATAACCAAGTGAATTGACACCAATACCACTATAGAAATCTAAGTATTTATTACCTTCTGTATCATAGAGATATACACCTTCTCCATGATCTAAAACAGTATCATATCTACCATAAGCATGAAGAAAATACTGTTCTCCTTCTTCATAATACCCCATTACTGTTCCTCCTGATAATTCAAAATGATTTTCATATACATATCCACAACAGACTGTAATACAGATTCATTAAAATTGAATGTACCTGTATGGAGTCCACTTTGGAATTCCTTTGTTTTAGTACCGACAAAGATAAATAGACCTTTTACCTCTTTCTGATAGAAAGAGAAATCCTCAGCAAGCATGAGTGGCTCATCTAATTCTTTTAATGAAGTAATTGATGAGACATAGTTAAATAGCTTTTTATCATTGATGACAGCTGGATAGAATGGTGGACAGCTCCACTCAATTCGACATCCATAGGCTTCTTCAAAGCCTTTATTAATACGTCCTATAGAATCTGTGAGATGGGCAAACATTTCATCACTATAACAACGTACTGTGCCATGGAATTCTGTTTCCTTGGCCACACTATTACGTGCTGTACCACCATGAATTTCTCCAATATTCATAATAGCTGGATGGAATGGTGTCTTCATTCTTGTCAAAATATGCTGGTATTCATTAATTAAAGAACAAGCAATAAGTAAAGAATCTACACCTTCATGAGGTAAACCTGCATGAGCCCCTCTTCCTATTACTTTTACATCTAATTCACCACATTCAGCCATTAAACCACCTGGTTTAGAAGCAATCACACCTTCATCTAATAAAGGCATCAGGTGAATACCAAAAATAGATTCTACATTAAACTGTTTTAATAAACCTTTTTCACAGACAATGCGTGCCCCACCAGGAGATTCTTCAGCAGGCTGGAAGATTAAAAGAATATCATAAAGAATAGGTTCTTTATTCTCTTTTAAAGCCTTCGCAAAGCCTAGAAGTGCAGTCATATGGCCATCATGTCCACAAGCATGCATGATTCCTTTATGGGTAGAGGCAAAATCTACACCTGTTTCTTCATTGACAGGTAAGCCATCAATATCTGTTCTAAAAGCCACTGATTTACCATAGCCATGATCAATAAAGACATAAAGTCCTGTTTCTAATAATGGCTGTGGCTGATACCCCATCTTTTCCAGTTCTGCTTTTAGGTAAGCTGTTGTTTGTGTCTCTTCTAATCCTAGCTCAGGAATCTGATGTAGATCCCTGCGCCATCTCTTTAAATCATCCATGATTAAATCTTTCTTAAATCATCCATTAACTGAGTCTTATCTTTTGTCTGGTCGTCTTTTTCTTCTTTCACAATACGAGCTGGGTTACCAACTACTACTGCACCTGCTGGTACATCCCTAGTAACGATAGAACCTGCACCTACGACAGCACCCTTACCAATTCTTACACCTTCAATAACAACCGCATTGGCACCAATTAATACGTCATCTTCTAAGACAACTGGGTTTGCTGAAGGGGGTTCAATAACACCTGCAAGCACTGCACCTGCACCAACGTGACAATGTTTACCAACTTCAGCACGTCCTCCTAGTACTGCACCCATATCAATCATAGAACCTTCACCAATCTTAGCACCAATATTGATAACTGCACCCATCATGATAACTGCATTATCTCCAATAGTGACATGTTCACGGATAAAGCAGCCTGGTTCAATACGAGCGTTGATATTTGTCATATCAATCATAGGAATCGCACTATTACGACGATCCTGTTCCATATAAGTATCAGTGATCTTATCTTTGTTTTCTTCTAAATAAGTACGGATTGCGTCAAGGTCCCCAATACAGATTTTAGAATCTTCTGTACCAAACATCTTGAATCCTTCAGCCTTAGGTAAATCATGACCATTGATATATACCTTGACTGGTGTCTGTTTTTTCGCATTTCCAATATACTGGATAATTTCTTCTGCAGTTTTAAGCATAATTTTCCTCCTTTAATGTACCTTCAAAAGTAGTCCTTGCAGGACCTGTCATAAATATCTTCTTATCACGGAGTTCAATCTGTAAATGACCCCCTAACAATTCTACATCCACTTTCTCATCACACTTGTTGTTGAGATAACTTGCATACATCACAGCACATGCACCTGTACCACAAGCCATTGTTTCACCACTGCCTCTTTCCCATACACGCATCTTTAGATGTTGTCTATCAACAACCTTTACAAATTCTGTATTGACTGATTCAGGGAATAAAGAAGCATGCTCAAACTTAGGACCAATTGCTTCGATATCAAAATCAAGTGTATCTACATACTGGATGACATGCGGATTACCCATAGAAACAGCTGTACAATAATATGTATTGCCATCTATTTCAATAGGCGCATTCACCATCTCTACCTTAGAATAATTCACTGGAATATCAGAACATAGAGTAATTGGTTCCCCCATATCTACACAGACACTTGTTACCTTTCCATCTTCTACATTCAATTCACAAGTTCTTATTCCTGCAAGTGTTTCAATCTTCAATGTTGTCTTATCAGTTAAGCCTTGATCATACACAAATTTAGAAAAGCAGCGGATTCCATTTCCACACATCTTTCCTTCACTACCATCAAGGTTGAACATACGCATTCTGAAATCACATGTTTCACTTGGTAAGATGATAATGACACCATCACTGCCAATACCTATATGACGATTAGATACCTTCTTGATAAATGTTTCATCTGTTGGAACATTCTGATTGATTCCATCAAAGTAAACATAATCATTCCCGATACCTTCCATTTTCAAGAATTTCAACATTTTCTTTTACACCTTTCTTGTTCATAGTCTGAACTTATTGAAAGTATAACACAAAATTATCATAGTGACACTAACTAATATTTATACAAATTATCATAAGAATCGATGATCATAATCGTCTTTTCATCAATAATAGTAAAGAGATATTTCACAATATCATGATGTAAGGCAACGCATCCCATTGTATAGTCATGAGTGCCAAAACAGTGAAAGAAATAAGCACTTCCCTTTCCTTTAATACATTCCTTATTATAGTTAAAGAAGGCTGTATATTCATAAGGTTTAGTATAATCTATCAAGTGTTCATCATTCTCTTTTGTACAATGAGAATGGTCCCTAGTCTTTTCATCCACAAACTCATTATAATACTGTTCACCACACCAATAATCATCTTCAGTAATCTGATGATAATCCATCTTTGTGCCAGGATCTGGCGCAATACCCATGAGTTTCCCAAAAGTATATTCACCTATAGGTGTTTGTCTTGCGCCTTCTTTTCCTTCACCCATGCCTCTTTGTCCAATAAGTGCTGGCGTTTGTAAGACAAGCCTCCATTTTTCTTCTTTCTTATAATAATAGAATGTCGCATGACTTGTATTATAATGATCGACACAAACCAAAAAGAGCTGATCTGTTTTCTTTGATGCTTTTAAGCTTTCTATATTCATGTAACCGCCTCCTGGCTACATTATATTAAAAAAGGAACTATATGAAAATACAGTTCCTATATTTAAATAAAATAAAAACTCTGGTAAACCAGAGTTATTTTCAAATGGGGCGGCTGATGGGGATCGAACCCACGAAATGCCGGAGCCACAATCCGGTGTGTTAACCGCTTCACCACAACCGCCATATCTCTCGTAAGAGACAAGTAAGATTATATACAAGTGCTGATAGTTTGTAAAGAGAAAATTTAACTTTTTTTTAAAGAAATTTAAAATCCTCAATTGTAAAATGAAACTGGAATTAAGGAATTGGGATAAAGGGGCATGCCCCTTTATCCCAATTCGCGCGGCCGCAGGCCCCTTATTCTCAATTTTTTTATAAAAAAAGTCCATAGAAATCGTATTATATAGTTACCACACTTTATAAGGAGATTTCTATGAACACTGTTAATATATCACAAAAAGCAAAAAATAAACACCTTAATTTTTCTCATTATGAATTCATCATCAATTCTTTGATTCAG
>NZ_RCYB01000017.1 GCF_004168205.1 Catenibacterium sp. co_0103
TATTGTTGGAATATTTCTGAGTGAACTGATAAAGAGAAGCTTTCTTAGGCTTTAATACTTTGTTTGACATATGATTATACCTCCATCTAATTTCTAATCTAATTATAGAACAGATGGGAAATTCATGTGTCCGGTTCAGCTTCATGAACGCCGTTTAATCGGTGCTTATGAAATTTAATTTTCACTAACCTGTGGTTTGTGGGTATTCAAAAAATAGGTTAAAAAAAAGGGCTTTAAAATTAAAATTAAATTAAAATCAACTCGCAATATTTTAAATATTTGCTTATAGAAGTATCTTTGGATAAAAGAAAAACAACCCTTTCGGGTTGCCTTATAACTTCTTTAATGTTTCTTCTACATCATCTAGAATCTGACTGAACTTAGTTAAAGCTCTAGATACAGGTTCTGGTGTACTAAAATCTACACCTGCATGCTTTAATTCATCTAATGGATAAGCACTACCACCCATTGATAAGAATTCTAAGTATTTCTTTACTGCACCATCTTCATTATTAAGAATTGCTTCACTTAAAGCAACTGCTGCACAATAACTTGTTGCATACTTATAGACATAGAATGGTCTATAGAAATGAGGAATTCTAGCCCATTCATACTGTACTTCATCATCAATGACTAGATCTTCACCAAAATAATCTTTAATCAAATTCTTATATAATGTATTCATGCTTGCTGCAGTGATGGCTTCTCCTCTTTCAGCCATGGCATGTGCATCTCTTTCAAATTCTGCAAACATAGTCTGACGATAAACAGTACCCTTGAAACCTTCTAGATAATGGTTTAATAAAGCTAAACGTTCTTTAGGTTCAGTTGTCTTCTGTAATAACTGTTCTACAAGTAAGTTTTCATTGACTGTAGAAGCGACTTCAGCCACAAAGAGTGTATAGTCTGCATTCTGTGGTGTCTGTGTATGGTTAGAAAGCCATGTATGCTGTGAATGACCCATTTCATGGGCAATTGTACTGACACTATCTAATGTGCCTGTAAAGCTTGTAAGGATGTATGGATTAGAGTCATAAGTACCACTAGAGAAAGCACCACCACGTTTACCATTGTTAGGATAAACATCAATCCATCTATCCTTATAAGCCTGTTTTACTCTATTGACATAGTCTTTACCAAGTGGTGTGACTGCATCTAATACCATCTGCTGTGCTTCTTCATAAGTATATGACTTAGATGATCCTGCAACTAGAGGTGTATAAACATCATAATAGTGTAGTTCATCTAAACCAAGCATCTGTTTTCTTAAACGTACATAACGATACATTTCAGGCATGAACTTTCTTACTGTATCTACTAAACTATCATACACAACACCAGGTACATGTTCATAAGCCATGCTCATGGCTCTTGAAGACTCATAATGTCTCACCTGTGCTTCTGCCACTGCTTCTTTAATACATGCATTATATGTAAATGCAAAGGTATTAATATGCTGTTTGAATCCTTTATAGAAAGATTTAAATGCATTTAATCTAAGTGTACGGTCTTCACTCATCTGTAAAAGAATATAGTTAGACTGGTTGAGTTCATGGACTTCTCCATTTGAATCAGTCACTGATTCAAATGTCATATCAGCATCCTGTAAGCTTTCAGAAATCTTACTAGGAGCCCCTAATGTTTCTGTAAAAGCAGCTAGAAGTGCTTCTTCTTTTGCGCTTAATACATGAGGTTTCTGATCTAATAACTTCTGCATATTGAATGCATAAGGCTTTAAGTCTTCTGAATGTACAATTGATTCCAAAACTTCTTCATCAAGTGATAGGATTTCTGGTTCAGCAAAGCTGATTGCTGTTGCGTAAGCTGTATAGACCTGATACGCTTTTGCTTCCATTGCCTGTGCGTCACTATCTCTTGTATCTTCACAATTTCTAAGTGATGCATAACAATAGAAATCAGATAACTTCCTACCTAAATGGGTATCAAAATCAAAGAATTCTCTGATTGTTTTCGCATTATTGAGTTTACCCTGGTATTCAGGTAGTTTCTTAATCATTTCATTAAGTTCAGGTAATGCGTTATTCCATTCTTCATCATTTTTAAAAAGTGTTGAGAGGTCCCACATATATTGTGGATCCATATCTTTACGTTCTTTCATTGTTTCTGCCATAGTGCTACTCCTTTCAATGAGTTAGTTATAGTATACCACTCATTTGTGTTTCATACACAAAAAAAGATGATCCACTAGGAATCATCTCTTAAATAATTAGTCGTTTAAAGCTTCGATCATAGCTACGTATGATTCAACCTGTAATGATGCTCCACCAACTAAAGCACCATCGATGTTTGGCTGTTCAAGTAAAGCTTTTAATGTAGCAGGCTTTACAGATCCTCCGTACTGAATTCTTACTTTTTCAGCAACGTCCTGACCATAAAGTTCAGCAACTACACCTCTAATGTAACCACAAACGTCTTCTGCGATTTCATTAGTTGCAGTCTTACCAGTTCCGATAGCCCAGATTGGTTCATAAGCGATAACTACTCTTTCAGCAGCTTCAGCTGTAACATCCTTGAATGCAGCAACAACCTGAGTCTTAACTACATCATGAGTCTTTCCAGCTTCATATTCTTCTAAAGATTCACCAACACAAACGATTGGAGTCATACCGTTGTTTAATACCTGAAGCATCTTTAAGTTAACAGTTTCATCAGTTTCACCGAAGTACTGTCTTCTTTCAGAATGTCCTAAGATAACCCATTCAACACCGATTTCTTTTAACATTCCAACGCTTACTTCACCAGTATAAGCACCACTGTCTTTGAAATGGCAGTTTTCAGCAGCAACGATTAAGTTCTTTGCGCCTTCTTTAGCAGTTGCTAAATCTAAGAAAGGAGTAGCAATACCCCAATCAGCTTTATCAGTTACTTTACCATCAACAGCAGCAACAAATTCCTTTGTTTCTGCGATGCCATGGTTCATTTTCCAGTTTCCTACAATAATTGGTTTTCTCATTTTAAATTATATCTCCTCGAAAAATTATTTATCGTTGATAGCAGCGATACCTGGTAATACTTTACCTTCCATATATTCTAATGATGCTCCTCCACCAGTAGAAATATGAGATACCTTATCAGCGAATCCTAACTGCTTAACAGCAGCTGCAGAGTCACCACCACCGATGATAGTGTTAGCACCCTTAAGGTTAGCTAACATGCTACATACAGCTTTAGTACCTTCTGCGAACTTAGGCATTTCGAATACACCCATAGGGCCATTCCAGATAACTGTCTTAGCACCTTCAAGTTCTTTAGCAAATAATTCAACAGTCTTAGGACCAATATCAAGACCCATGTATCCTTCAGGTACATCTTCACCAACAACCTTGATATCTCCATCTTCACCAAACTTACTGCTTACTACAGAGTCGATTGGAAGGATTAACTTATCTCCACCCTTTTCGATGAATGACTTAGCTAATTCTACCTTATCTTCTTCAACTAATGAAGAACCAACTGTATGTCCCTGAGCTTTAGCGAAAGTATAGCACATACCACCACCGATAATGATCTTATCAGCAATGTTTAATAAGTTTTCGATTACACCGATCTTAGAAGATACTTTAGAACCACCTAAGATAGCTACTAAAGGTCTTTCTGGATCAGATACAGCCTTACCAATATAAGCGATTTCCTTTTCTACTAAGAAACCTGCAACTGCTGGTAAATGAGCAGCAATTCCTACAGTTGAAGCATGAGCTCTATGAACTGAACCGAATGCATCTTCTACGAATACATCACCAAGTGATGCCCAGTAAGCACCTAATTCAGGATCGTTCTTAGTTTCACCAGCTTCATAACGAGTGTTCTGAACTAAGATAACCTGTCCGTTTTCAGCGTTCTTAACTGCTTCTTCAAGTTCAGCACCGCGAGTAGCGTTTACGAACTTAACATCTCTTCCTAATAATTCAGCAAGTTTAGGAGCAACAACAGCCATATCGTTCTTAGCTTTGTCTTCTTCCTTCTTGATCTTACCTAAGTGAGAGAAAAGTACAACAGCCTTTGGGTTGTGTTCTAATAAGTAGTTGATTGTTGGTAATGCAGCAACAACTCTGTTATCGTCTGTAATTTCTCCTGTGTCTTTGTCTCTTGGTACATTGAAATCTACACGTACAAGAACTGTCTTGCCTGCGACATCAATATCTCTAATTGTTAATTTATCCATTAATTATCATCCTCCTACGACGAATTATAGCACAATTAAATATTTATATACAATCAAAAATACTATTCTTACCAATTATCTGTTTACAGATGAAGCAATTTTATGGTATGTCCATCTTTTTCCTCTAATAGCAACGCTTAACGTCATGATATTTTCAGGTAAAGCCATACCACACCATCCAGCATCACCGATATGCTGAATGTCTACACCACATCTTTTATTCACAATCGCGATTTCTCTGACTGTTTCAGTATCTGCACCTTCCTGGCTTGTACCGATTGCAGATAGTGCTAATGCATTATGTGCATGAATATATTCACATGCTTTAGTCACTGTTGCTTCAGATAATCCTGGTACTGTATTTACAGCTGGCATTAAGATAACATCAGCCCCCGCATCAATGAATTCCTTGATTGCTTCTAAGTCTACTACTGGTTCATTAACACCAGCACCATGCATCTTACCAGCAATAATTAAGCCCTTGAAATATTTCTTAGCTTCCTTAATTGCAGCAGCAATTGAATGATTAGATACACCAACACCTGGGTTACCTGTTAAACAGATGAAGTTGAATCCTAATTCCTGTGCTTTCTTAAATGTTTCTGCAGTTGCCTGTCTACCAGATGCGATTGTCTGTCTTTCTTCAAGCATATCAGCATCTAAGTCTACTGGTTCAAGGTTACATCCTACTGGTCTACCAATTAATTCCTGTAACTTCTTAACTGGTTCATCACATTCTGGCAAACCATTGATCACTGGATTATTGCAATCAAATACATTTAAAAGAACCATATCACTACCAAAAGAAACAGCGAGTTCCGCATTCGTTAAGTCTCCTAATAATGGTGGAATAGCCACTACTGTTTCAGTCATGACAGTTCTTCCTTCACATGCAAGAATAGACTGTTTTAATTCTTCTCCATTCATTGCAAGCATTTCACTTGTTGTACAATTCAATAATCTTTTCATATTTTATTCCTCCGTAATTGCTTACATTATACTACATCTATCCGGAGATTTCTTCTATATAATATTTAATTTTTGTAAGGCATTGAAAATGCCATCTTGATTATTGGTACTTGTTACGTCTTTTGCGATATTTTTAATATCATCAGGCGCATTTCCCATCGCAATACCCATTCCTACACTTTCTAACATCTCTTTATCATTATAGTTATCACCAAAAGCGACAATATCCTGTTTATTAATAGAATAATAGTCACATAGATGATTAATGGCATCTGCTTTAGTGACTCCTTCATTCATGATTTCTATTAAGATATCTGAAGAACAGGCAATGGAACAATGAGGAAACCTTTCTTTTAAGCTTTTTTCTATCTCTTTTGTATAAAGAGGATTACACATACATAATAGCTTATGTATTTTTCTAGAAGGATCTAAAGAAGAAAGTGTACCTTTCTGTGCTTCTGCTTTTACTATACGTTCTTCTCTTAATACACGGGGATCATCTTTATCCTCTACTAACCAATCATGTAATGCATAAATATTAATAGTACAATCAAACTTCTTTTCTTTAATAAAAGTAATGACTTCTTCTGTCTGTTTATAGTTCATCCCGTTTTCATATAATACCTGTCCCTTTTCATCTAAGATGAGTCCTCCACTAAAACAGATCATTGGACAAACAATATCATTCTCTTTCAGTATTGGATATATACCTTCTGGACTTCTTGCAGAGACAGGTAAAAAAGGAATATCTAAAGATTTAATAGCGTCTCTTGTTTTAGGACTCATATGATGGTCATCTGTAAGTAATGTGCCATCAATATCACTTAATATACATTGATACATATTGTTACCTCCAAAAAAATGAGCATCACAATCGGTGATGCTCATATAATTAAATTTATAAGTTGATAGGATTATTGAATTAAATCTAATATCTTATTGACGTTGTTTCTACCATTTCTAATTCCAAGCCCAATGATCACAGATATGATTACACAAAGCACCATACCAACAATACCTACGATTCTTGTTATAAGAGATGTAGGTCCAAATAAAATGAACGCAAGGAATAATGAGGAAAAAATGATTGAACACTTTAGCCATCTCTTTAAGTTGTTAAGCATCTTAGTTTGATATTTTACTTCTTCTACATAATGTGATTTAAGCTCTTTATTCATGATAGAACGCTCCTTTATATTAGTATTTTAATCCAGGGTTGAAGAATCCAATAACAACACCTACGAAAGCAACAACTACAAGTAATAACATTACTTTGATAGGAGACATTTTCTTCTTAGATAATAGATACCAGCAAAGAATAACGAATGCTGCTGTTAAGAATCCAGGATATACACCATCTAATGTTTTCTGTAATTCTAAGAAAGGCTTAGTTGCACCAGCTGCAGTCATTGTGAATGAAGTTTTGATACTTACCCAAGTAGCTGCAACAGCACCAATAACGATACCACCAAGCATTGTGATAGATTCTCTTAGTGCTTCACCCTGAGGACCTACTAAGAAGTCTACGGCTTTACCACCAAGTTCATAACCTTTGAAGTATAAGAACTTCATTCCAAAGTATGCGAATAAGTTCCATACGATGATATAGAAGATAGCACCAAGAGGAGATCCTCCAGTACTCATACCTAAAGCGATACCTAATAAGATTGGAATTACAGTACCTACAACTAATGAGTCACCAATACCAGCGATTGGACCCATTAAACCAGCACGTAAACTATTGATTGTTTCATCATCTACATCTTCAGCACCATTTGCACGTGCTTCTTCAAGACCAGCAGTCACACCAACGATAACAGTACCTAACTGAGGTTCAGTGTTAAAGAAAGCTGTATATGTTTTTAAAGCTTTTGCCTGATCTTCTTTGTTATCATATAACTCTTCAATAATTGGTAACATTGATGTCAAGTAACCAAATGTCTGCATGTGTTCCTGTGAGAAACATGTAAGGTGTCCATAGTACCAATGATGGAATGATTTTGATAGAGTTTTCTTTGAAATCTTCTTTTCCATTTTAGATATCCTCCTCGTCATCATCATCTAAATCATCTGCAGCAACAGCAACAGCTGGTTTTGATAAAGAAAGCATTTTAATTTTATAATTGATTAAAGCGAACATACCAGCAATTAATGTTGCAGATACTAAGTTAATGCCAAGTGAAGCAGCTAAAGTGAAACCAAAGAAGAATGGAATGAAATCTACTGCTTTAGTTACAATCTGTTTCAATAAGATAGCAATACCAACACATGGTAATAATGAACCAACAGTGAATAATGTCTTCATAGCAAGACCATCCATTGGTAAGTAAGTCTTGATTAAGTCAACCATTGGTGCACCCATTTTACACATGATTAATGTTGGAATGAATGAACAAATGATATGTGAGATCCAAGGAAGTACCCAGTCAACTGTATATAATTTCTTGAAATCACCTTTTTCAACTGCAGTCCAGCCAATATGCTGCCATGCTAAGTTGATAGTCGCTGTTCCATAGAATAATACTGTACCTAATGTACCAACCATTGAACCGAATGAAGTAGCAAGACCCTGTGCTTCTCTTGAAGCAGGATTTAAACCATAAGAATGAACCGCAATCATTGCAAGTGGGATACCAATGTAGCTGACAGCACGAACGTCTGCAGATACTGTTCCACCAGGAGTAACTAATGCGATATAAACTAACTGCATAGCGATACCAACAAGAATACCTGTCTTTAAATCGCCTAAGATAAGACCACAAATTAAACCACCAACTAAAGGTCTACCTAAAGTGTAGTTACCAATAGAAGTACCACCTAAACCTGGCATACTTGATAAACAAGCAAATAGGCCAAGTAGGGCAGCTTGAAACCAACTAATTTCCATAATTTTTTTCTCCCTTAAATATAATATTTGTTAATAACCGAATTTACCTTTGAAATCATCCCATGTACCAATTGATACATCTGGTAATAAGGCAAATTTGATTTTATAACCTGCTTTAGAAATTCTTTCGAATGCATCTGCTTCTTCCTGAGTAATAGACTGGTTATTACCAAGCTTTACAGCGCCTTCACGGTCATTACAAGGACCAACAATAACTGTATCAATACCACACTTGAATCCCTGATCTACTAGGATTGTAGCCATATCAACAGGATTCTTAGTGATTAAGAAATACTGAGTATCAGAGTCTAATACCTTCTGAGATTTCTTAGCGAAAGCATCAAGTGTCCAGACAAATGTCTTTTTACCACTTGCAGCTTTATAAGCAGCCTTTAATACGCTGTTATCTGCTGCTTTATCATTAACTGCTACTAAACCATCACAAGGATATTCTCTAGCCCAGCGAGTACAAGTCTGACCATGAATCATACGGTCATCAATACGAATAAATGAAACTGACATTTTTAGTTTCCTCCTTAAATATCGTCTTCTTCGTCATCATCTGATGCAAGTTTAAATTCTTTTAATGCTTCATGTGCTTCACCAAGTACTGCCTGAGGAAGCATTTCCTTATCCATGTTATCCTTCATTAATACTGTAGTTAATGCAAGTGGAAGGTTCATACCACCAAGGACAACTGTATTATTTGTTAAACCTTTTTCATTAATTACATTTAGTGCAGTAGTTAATGGTGATCCACCAATTAAGTCACCAAGAAGAATGATTTCATCTTCTGCAGTAATTGGACTTACTGCTTCTTTGAATACTTCTGCGAATTCATCTGCAGTCTTACCATTTTCTAATCCAACTGCAATAACTTCTTTCTTTTCTCCAGCTAACATAGTAAGTGCATTGGCTAATCCCTTAGCAAACTCACCATGGCTTACAAGTACTACATATTTCATTTCTTTTCTCCTCCTGTGACTACATTCTAGCATTCAAACGCTTTCAATCCATCTGTCTAAAGTCATATCTTTAATATGACATTTGTCATATTAAAAAAAGAGTGGTTAAACCACTCTAATCATTGAGATATTTGTTTACTTCTTTTTGTAATTCTATTAAAGAAAGATCAAAGTCATCACTTGAACGAACAATCTTTGTAATGTTGTTATCAATCATTGTCATTGCTGAATCATATTTCTTAAACTTCTCTCTATTACGGGCAACAAGAAGTGCTTGATTCAATAAAGACATACTCATCTGACTATCTCCTGATTCTTCATCTAACATATCAATAATAGTCTGAGATTGTGCAACCTTCTTTAAAGGTGAAATACCTTGAGAATAGTGTGTTAAAGACTGCTGAGTCTTCGTATCATTACATAGTTCTTTTAGTAAATCCCAGGCCTGTGATTTATGATAAGATTTACTACTCATCCCCATAAGTAATGTAGAAACCTGTGTACTACCTTTATCTTTACTTACTGTTGGCATTTTAAGGCAATCCCATTCAAATGTAGAATACTTCTTAATACGCCATGGATAAGGTTTATAAGTACGATAGACTGATAAAGAGAGTGGTGAAAAAGCCACTAAGCCTTTATCAAATTCTTCAGAAGTGACACTATGTCCCTTATTAAGATTATTAAGTTTCCGATAGAATTCTAATGCATTTCTAACAGCACTTTGTTCCAAGAAACATTTTGTTCCTGTTTCATTAAATACTTGTGTTCCATATCCATAGATAGAATAAAGCCATTTATAATCATAACAGCCATAATAGTTATTAGAATACTCACTTACTTTCTTGCATATTGTATAGAAATCTTCCAAGGTCCAATCATTATCAGGCATATCAATATGACATTCTTCTAAGAGTGTTTTATTCACAAACATGAGTGTTGGATCACATTCATAAGGTAATGCGTATTGGTGCTTAGAATAGGTACCTGCCTTTAAAACACTTGAATAATAATCTTTTGAACTAAATGTCTTATCATGATTGATATATGTATCGATATTTGCCAGTGCCCCAATAGAACCTAATGTATTAAAATCATCATCAAGAACCATAAAGACATCTGGTTCCTTCCCTCTCACAATCTTATCAGAAAGCCATGAAGAGTAATCACTCTTCATAATACCATTCTCATACTTTACTTTTACTCCAGGGTATTTCTTTTCAAATCTTTCTATAGCCCCATCAATAATCTTATAGCTTTCACCACTTGGTACACCCCAGTTACTTCCAGAAAAAACACCTAGTTCTAAAGTAATGGTATTAGGATAATTAACCACTATCATAAAGAAAAGTGATAATACTACAATACTTAATACAATTTTAACCCTATTCATCGTCAATCGCCTTTGTGAGTAAACCACTCTCTACTGCCCATATCGCAAGTTGAGTACGGTCTCTTAAGTTTAATTTAGAGAGTATAGAGCTTAAATAATTTCTGACTGTTCCTTCTGATAAGAAGAGTTTCTGGGCTATTTCTTTATTAGATAAGCCATATCCTACATGCTGTATAACCTTCCATTCTGGTTTACTTAATGTTTCTACATCTTTTTCATCTACTTTAATCGTATAGTTGTTCTGTTGCATCTTAGAGAACATACTAAAGACTTTTGTCGCAATATCAGGATTAATCATTGCGCCTCCGGCATTGACTGTCACAATTGCTTTATAGAGTTCATCCATTGATACACCTTTTAATAAATAACCACTCGCACCATAACGCAAAGCACTAAAGACAAAGTCATCATCATCAAAAGTAGTCAATATAATAATCTTTGTATTAGGATATTTCGCCTTCACTTCCTTAGTAGCCATAACACCATCCATACCTGGCATACGAATATCCATTAAAATAACATCAACAACATACTTTTCTAAACATTTTAATACTTCAAAACCATCTGATGCAGTATCTACCACATCAATATCAACATGTGTACTTAATACTATCTTTAATGATTCTCTAATCAATTCCTGATCATCTGCAATCATTACCTTAATCATATAGTTCTCCCTCCTGCAAAGGTATAGTGACAATAGTTAAGAAACCATGATGACCATCATAAGCGACCTTACCATTAATCATACCTAAACGTTCTTTCATCTGTTTTAATCCAAAACCATAATGAATCTCTTCACATCCCTGTCCATTATCCTGAATCTTTAGATATAAACTATTATCTTCTATATATAATGAAATATCAATATGTGTTGCATCACCATGTCTTACTGCATTCGTAACACTTTCCTGAATAACTCTAAATAAGATATCTTCTTTAGTATTTTCAAAATCTACTTTATCTAAACGATAATCTAGAGAAATTGTGAGGTCACTGACACTTGTGAATTCTTCAATCATATTTTCTATAGCCCCTTTAAAGCCATGCTGTTCAAGAGCACCAGGACGTAATTTATTTAAAGAGTTACGCACATCCACAATTCCTTGTCTGACTACTTTACTAATGACCATTAATTGTTTCTTGGTTGCTTCTGGATTGATATCAATCATTGCAATGCAGGCATCTACACCTGCTGCAATACCTGTTAAAGCATGGCCTAAAGTATCATGGATTTCACGAGCAAGTCTTTTTCTTTCTTTATCTTCCGCAATCTTTTCACTCACTGCCGCATAATTCTCTAATTCATGATTGACTTGATGTACCATGATTAATTCCCGAGTCATACGTTCATTTTCCTGTACTTCATTCGCAATATAAATCATTAAGAAGAGAATAAAGAAAAGAAGATTAATAATGTCTAAGAAGTTAATACCAACCTGCAATAAACCTCTAGTCGTACTTGTATAAACTTCGAAATAAGCATCCGCATTTACAAGAGGAAATGATGTATTAAAGAAATCATAGTTAGATATTATAAGAAGTAAACTTAAAGGAATTGTCAGCCATTTGACATATTTATTCTCTTTAAATCTAAATAATGCATCACAGAATATTAAATAGATAATACCATTATAGCTAAAATAAAGAGATTTCATTATGAAAAATCCTAGAATTGTTTCTATAGAAAGAAAGAGAAGATTCTCAAAAGGATATTCTTTAACACGATAATCAAAGAAATTCATTAATACAATAACACAGCTAAAAAGAATTAATGTTTCAAAGAAGATCAAACCTGGGTTCTCTGGGATATAGTTTAAAGAACTTAGAAAGTCTCTAGAAAGATTATTCGCAATAATATAGTTTGTACTGAACATAAATATCATTGCGTAACATGTGATCATAAAGAAATTCCAAGACATCATAAATGTACGGATTCTTTTTAAGCTAATACTTTTCAACATTATTGCCACCCCTTTACACTATAGGAGTCGATATTGTCTTTAGTAATCAATGTGACAGGTACTTCAATAATTTTTGGAATATCTTTTCTTTGAAGAATATCATACATCTTCTTTGCAGAGAGTTTTCCAAACATAAGTGGAGATTGTGCAGCTGTACCTGCAATAAGCGGGCTCTGTTTAATAAGTGATTTTAAATCTGGTGTGCCATTTACTCCATAGACAATAATATCTTGACGATTTAATGATTCTATGGCAGCGAGTGCACCTAATGCTGAAGGATCATTTAAAGCCATCACAACATCAACATTTGAATGCTTTTTTAATATTGTCTGCATTAAAGGCATCGCACGTTCTAGCTGTCCTTCGCATTCTGCAGAGTCTATAATTTGATATTGTGGATAATCTTTAATAGTATCTACAAATCCCTGTATTCTTGAAGCTGCTGATTCGACAGTAGAATGTTTTAATAAGACAATATTGGCTGATTGCATTCTTTTCATCATATTTTGAGCACATAAAACACCTGCATTATAATTGTCAGATTCAATAACACAATCAATCAAATCTGTATTATCTACAGACGCATCTATCGCAATCACTGGAATTCCTGCTTTTCTTGCAGATTCTAAAGAAGGAAGCTTCTTTGAATCAATAGGATTCACAAAAATACCATCCACCTTCTTTGATATAAATTCCTCTATCTGTTCATTCTGTTTATCTGTATCAAGTTCAGGATTACGTACAATAAGTTCATCCCCGTTTTGTTCTATTTCTTTTCTTAATTCGTTATTAATCACTTCATAGAAAGGGTTGTTCATAGTCATATAAGTTGCCCCAAAGACAAGATGAGTCTTTTGTGGTGTTAAATAGCTTGTATAAACTGTTCCTAATAGTGTTGCAACAATAAGCCAAAAAATGATATAAAGTGACTTCTTACTTCTTTCATCCATAAATCTCACCTACTTGTGTACATTTTAACATAATTCTCACATCCTCTAAACGATAAAAATGCAGAGATTATGATATTATTTGTTACAAATGATATAAAAGGGTCTATAATATATATAGGCAAGGATAATCTCATTGTATTTTTTTAAATGGCCGAGGAGATGATTTCTATGTTAGATATGAGAATTTTAAGTGATCCATATGAAGAAGAATGCTTTCTAATACTAAAAAGCAACCTTCCTAAGATGAAAAATGAGGATGCATTAGAACTCTATATAAACTTAAAAAAGTCTTATAAGAAAGACAGAGGTTTAATGCGTTATATCTTTGATGAAACAGAAAAGATTGCACAGAAAATAATAACTATCTAGCCAAAAAAAGAAGGTTCGCGAGAACCTTCTTTTTAGTATTCACTTGGGACAATAACCGCAAGAATAATATAAGCGAGAATACCGCTTCCTCCTAGCGCTGTAAATGCAACCCATCCTAATCTGACAAGAGTAGGATCAATCTGGAAGTATTCCGCAATACCTCCACATACGCCAGCAAGCATACGGTCATGTGCTGAACGATATAATCTTTTGTTCATTTTTACCCCTCCTCACACATAGTATCATATTTTCTTTGATATATATAGAATAATAAAAATAGAATAACACCTATTGTACTTATGATACATGAAAGGGTATATCCTGGAGGAGTAAATGTGATCTTAATTGTATGATCCCCTTTTGAAATACGACATCCTAAGAATGCTTGATTGACTTTTTCTATATTGACTTTCTTATTATCAATATACATTGTATAACCCTTTTCATAAGGGATACGTGTAATAAAGTAACCATCTTGAGAGACATTGATTTTACCTTCTAGTGCATTGGATGATTTCTTAACATCTAATGGATCAACTGTCTGATTTAATGCAGAAGCAGGAAGTGTATACATCTTAATATTTTTAATAATATAGTCACCTTTAGAGAGAGTTACTTTTAATTGATTACTTGTAGTCACATAAGTGAAATGTGTATGAGGATGATAATAAGGATTCTTAATACTAGCGAGTTTATTCTTCATTCCATTGACAGTAATAGATACACCCTTAAGAGGTTTCTTATTCTCAATATCTGCTTCTAATACAACGATTTCATTGTTTGTTTGACGATTCAATGTGATTTCTTTTTTCTGTTTTTTAGTAATATGATAAGATTTCTTGAATCCTGGATCTTCTTTAATAAACTGACTTTGATAATGTGTATCACCTTTATTCACAATCGCACAATTCACAAGTGTATCTAGAGTATATGGATAAGAGAGTTGTCTAAAATGTTTTTCACTCATTAACTGGCTTGTTGCATAAGCTTGAGGTAAAGAAGTATTTGATTGATAAAGTTTCACATTCTTATCTTGATCCCTTAAAGAATAACCATAAGGGGCATTTCTTTTAGAAATAACTGTATCAATACCAAGTGTTTTAAGGTAGAAGATATTGTCTGTGTCATTCTGGGCTACACGGTTATTTGTAGGAACAGGGCTTCTTAATGTATCAAATAGGAATTTATTGTAATGTTTATTATTAGTAGATGTATAGCCTGATACACGTCTAAATAGATAACCATGAGTTTGATTGACATTCTGTCTTGTAGTCAAATCTGCGACTGTATGCATCTTATTTCTTCTTACTAACTGTGAAACATTCTTTTCTGATTTCTTTGGCTTATAGAATGAAGAAGGTCCATTAATAAATGATACGACCAGCATTGGAATCACAAGATATCCATACAGTACATGCTTTCTTCTTTGGAGTAAGATAAGAAGCGCAAATAGACAATCTACAAGTGCTGAGAATGGATATTCAATAAAGAATAATGGAATCATTAGTAACAGTACAGAATATCTAGAAAGTGTAACATCCCCTTCTTTAATCTTTACTAACATCATACACATGATATAAGCCACGATTGGAATAAAGACAATCATGATCTTACTTCTTGCATATAAGAAACCATTCATAATAAACCACACAAGTGGAGAGTAGAATGATACAAGAGTGACAATAGAAAGCTTTCTTAGCTGTTTATCACTTAAGGCAAGAACTAAAAGAATGTATGAGATATATGTAAGACCGCATCCATATTTACTATAAAGTAAACCTTTTAAATTAAGAGAAGGGATGAATAAAGAAGACAATTGTGTTGGTGCACCAGATTTACCATTCATTAATATAATATAGAGTGTTGGGATTGTCAGTATTGCGGTTAATAGGACAATTAATATATATGATATAAAGAGCTTTTTCCATTCTTGAGGATAACGATAAAGTAAATAAATGAAACATACAATAAAGCATCCAATACAATAGAAATAGCTATGAAGTACAATCATACTGCCACATAGTGTAAAAGCTGCAAAGTTCTTCTTTTCTATACTTATCAAAGCGAGGAATAAGTAAGGCATATAGTTCACAAACATGATCTGTTTATGTGAATGAAAGAAGATACTTGATAATAATACAAGCAAGCTGACAAAGATACAGATGTTTTCGTTATCTGTATGTTGTCTTAAAAAGATATAACAACAAATAACAGAGAGTGTCAGCATCAATACACTATAGGCAATAATGATTGTCTGCATATTTACATGTATGAGTAATGCACCTATAAGAATATCTGGTCTTAAGTATCCATAATAAGAGAAGTGATAGATATTTCCTCCACCCATTAACTGTTTCATATAAGTAGGAAATAGTGTTCCTTCGCTTCTTATTGCATGTCTTAATGCATCCGCAATAACTACATGCTGGCTATACCAGTCAATTGTGTTACCAAAGACATTGGATGTAAGTATAAAGACTAATGCGATAGATAGTAGACCAAGTAGACAAATGGTGCGCTTGTCTTTTTTAGTCATGATTTTCACCTCGATACTATTGTAAGAAATAAATCTTAAATTTAGACTTAATTAAATCTTAAATTCACTTAATTTTTGTAAATTTTATGTTTAAGAAATCTTAAGAATTCTTTTAAGGTTTTTTAAATAAAGAGATGATATTGTAAAAATGGGTGATAAATATGAATAATTTAAAAATGTTAACAATTAGTTCTTTGTTGATGATTAGTTCATTATTTGGTTCTAATCATACAATTAAGCATAAGAAAATGATTGATGGATTAAATCTTAAGAATATAGATTCTGTGATGTTTGTAGCACATCCTGATGATGAAACTATATGGGGTGGCAGTCATCTTTTAAAGAAACATTATCTTGTTGTATGTTTGACTAATGGTAATAATAAGGTAAGAAGAAAAGAATTTATGAATGTCATGAAAGCAACAGGTAATACAGGTGTTATGTTTAATTATCCAGATAAAACAGATGGACAAAGAGATAATTGGAATAAATCAAGAAAATATATCAAGAATGATGTACACTATATATTAAGTAAGAAGAAATGGAAAACTGTTGTGACGCATAATCCTGATGGTGAATATGGTCATACGCATCATCAGATGACTTCTTATATAGTAAGTAAAGATAGTCGTGTGGATATGAATCAGTTAGTCTATTTCGGCAGGTATTATAAAAAGAAGAATTTGCCTCATAATCTTAATTCTATAAGTCAAAGTGATTTAAAGAAGAAGATGAAGTTAACAAGTATGTATAGTTCACAATCTAAGGTTATGGATCATCTTGGACACATGTTACCTCATGAGAACTGGGTGAAGGCAAAAGATTGGAGATAGTTATGAATGAAAAAATCATGGTAGTAGATGATGATCAAGATATACGTGAAGTGATCCAGGTGTTATTGTCTAGTGAAGGATATAATGTCATAGAAGCAAGTAATGGGAAAGAAGCATTAGAATTAGTGAATGATGATACAGATCTTATTATTCTTGATGTGATGATGCCTGAGATGAATGGGTATCAAGCGTGTGTATTATTAAGAGAGAAAACAAAAGACCCTATTCTCTTTTTAACTGCAAAGGGGCAGGATAGTGATAAAACATTAGGTTTTTCTAGTGGTGGTGATGATTACTTAACTAAACCATTCTCTTATAATGAGTTAAATGGACGTGTGAAAGCATTACTGAGACGCTATCATGTATATCAGGGTAAAGGTACTACACAAGAAAAACAGATTATATATAAGACAGGTAATATAGAAGTCAATAGTGCGAAACGTACAGCATCAATAGATGGAGAGAAACTCAACTTAACAGATTTAGAATATAATATTCTAGAATATTTATTAATGAATAAGCAACAGGTAATTTCTCCTAGTCAATTATTTGAAGCTATCTGGCATGAAGAGTATTATTATGGGGCAAATAATACAATCATGGTGCATATTAGACATTTAAGACAGAAGATTGAAAAGGATCCTACAAATCCTGAACATATCAAAACAATCTGGGGTAAAGGATATTATTGTGAGTAAGAAATATGTAAGTCTTGCTTATAAAATTTTCTTTATATTAATTGCCTCAAGTATGTCTGCAGTATTGGTATATAGCTGTTTTAGAGAACAGATTCCTCACTATTATAGTTTTATAGATGAAGTAGCTGGTATAAAAGATAAAAGAAACAAGTTCTTTAAAGAGTTTAAAGAAAAAGCGAAAGATGTAAATTTAACTGATAAGAAACAGGTTAAGAAGTTAATTAAAACCAAAGATCCTTACTTGTCTGTTTATATTTATGATAATAAGAATGAATATTATGTTGCCGCTAATTATGCTGATTTTCTTACTCAACCTGTAAGTGTGATTACACCACTTTATATCTTACAGACAGACTTTGAAACAGATGCATATAATATGGTTTATACAAAAAATGTGCAGTTTAAGGATCAAAAGGCTGAAGTAGAACTGTATGATATGAACTTACTGAAGTATATTAAGTATTATTTCTATGTTGCTTTATTTACTTCTTTCCTCACATTCCTTCTTCCTGCTTTCTTTTTTATTCGTCATAAGGTTAAATATATTGAATGTTTAAAACAGGAAATACTCAATATGTCCCAGGGTGATTTATCTCATCCTATGACAATTCAAGGACGTGATGAACTTGCAGTACTTGCTCATCAAATGGATGGTCTAAGAGTGACATTACAGGAAAATAATGAGAAAGAAATGGAAATGCAGCAGACACATCATGATTTGATTACTGCCATGTCACATGACTTAAGAACTCCTCTCACAAGTTTAAGAGGTTATCTGGATATTCTTGCCTTACATTGTTTCAAGGATCAGGAACAGATGGATAACTACTTACATAGATGTATTGACAAAGTAGAACAAATTAAAGAACTCTCTAATAAGACATTTGCCTATTCACTCGTTTTTGAACAGAATAGTCATCCTAAATTAGAAAGTATGTCTACAGAAGCACTCTTAAACTATATAGAAGAGAATCTTAACTATTTAGAATTAGAAGGTTTTATCATTCACAAAGACATTAAATACATAAAAAAAGAAGTCCTTTTGGACTTCTCTATGATCAAAAGAATGATCAATAACCTCTGTTCTAATATTCATAAGTATTCCGATAACCATGTAGATATGACTCTTACTCTTGATGATTCTTTTGATCTCCTCTTAACCAATAAAAAGAAGAGTGACTTATCTAAAGTAGAAAGTAATAAGATTGGTTTAAGAAGTGTTAAACGTATTGTAGAACTTCATAATGGAACATGTTCTATTGAAGAAAGTGAAGAAACATTCTCCATCCATATCTCTATTCCATTAAAAAAGGCTTGATTTTATTCAAGCCTTTTTAATTACTTATTAATATCTGCTTCATCAAATACTTCCGCAATAGAGCTTCCTGGCGCAACCATTGGGAATACCTTGTCATCATCATCAATAATACATTCGATTACAACTGGGCCATGATAATCCACTGCTTCCTGTAAAGCAGGCATTACTTCTTCTTTCTTAGTGACACGGATAGCTTTACAGCCTAATCCTTCTGCCACCTTACAGAAGTCCACCTTATCATGAAGTACAGTGTTACTATAGCGTTCACCATAGAATAATGTCTGCCACTGTCTTACCATTCCAAGTACATGGTTATTAAGTACTACTTCAATGATTGGGATATTGTAACGTGATGCAGTAGCTAATTCATTGAGGTTCATACGGAAACATCCATCACCTGCAATATTGAATACTAACTGATTAGGACAGCCATATTTAGCTCCTATTGCAGCACCTAGTCCATAACCCATAGTACCAAGTCCACCAGAACTTAAGAACTGTCTAGGACGTCTATAGTGATAATACTGAGCTGCCCACATCTGGTTCTGACCTACTTCAGTTGTAATAATAGCCTGAGAATCAGTGAAGTTATCAATCTGTTCAATAACATATGGACCAGTTAATCTAGACTGATCATATGTTAAAGGATAACGATCCTTTAATGTACGTATTTCTTTCATCCATCCTGGATGATTCTGTTGTGTTAAAGTTAAATTAATAGCTTCAATAACATCTTTTGCATCTCCGACAATACCTAAATCAACAGGCACATTCTTATCGATTTCTGCGTCATCGACATCAATATGAATAATCTTCGCATTCTTCGCAAATGTATCCACATTACCAGTAATACGGTCACTGAAACGTACACCAATCGCAATCAATAAATCACATTCTGATACACCGATATTACTTGCTTTAGTCCCGTGCATTCCTAGCATTCCTGCATAACGTGGATTAGTGCCGTCATATGCCCCTTTACCCATTAATGTATCAGTCACTGGTGCATCGATTTTTTCTACAAATTCTTTTAAAGGTGCACTAGCCTGAGAGGCAATACATCCACCACCGACAAATACGAATGGCTTTTCTGATGCTTCAATCATTTCTACAGCCTTCTTAATTGAAGATGTAGGGAATGTATAATTACGGCTGCCAATGACATCTGGCACCTTTTTAGTATATTCACAAGAACCTACAGTCGCATTCTTAGTCATATCAACTAATACTGGACCTGGACGACCTTCTTTCGCAATCTGGAATGCTTTACGAATAGTTGGAGCCAATTCTTCTGGTGATTTACAAATAAAGTTATGTTTAGTAATAGGGATAGTCACACCCTTGATATCAATTTCCTGGAAAGCATCTTTACCTAAGGCATTAACACCTACGTTGGCAGTTAAAGCAACTAAAGGAATAGAATCCATCATGGCTGTCGCAATACCTGTGACAAGGTTAGTGGCACCTGGTCCACTTGTTGCCATACAGACACCCACTTTACCAGTGGCACGTGCATAACCATCGGCCGCATGAGATGCACCCTGTTCATGAGATGTAAGGACATGATGAATCTTATCCTGATACTTATATAAACTATCATAGACTTCTAGGATTGCCCCTCCTGGATAGCCAAAGATAGTATCAACGCCCTGCTCAAGAAGGCTTTCTACTACAATGTCCGATCCTTTCGTTAACATTTTTGGATTCTCCTCCTTTACTTATCATTTGGCTGTAATACAGCTCCAGTATTGGCACTTGTTACCTGTGCAGCATAACGTCTTAAGTAACCTGTAGTGATACGAGGTTCTCTTGGCTGCCATTTAGCACGACGTGCTTCTAATGTAGCATCATCTACAGCTACATTAATCTTATTATTTGGAATATCAATAGAGATCATATCTCCTTCTTCAATTAAAGCGATAGGTCCTCCTACTGCTGCTTCAGGAGATACATGTCCAATAGACGCCCCTCTAGTTGCTCCTGAGAAACGACCATCTGTAATTAATGCAACATCTTTATCAAGTCCCATACCAGCGATTTCACTTGTAGGAGATAACATTTCTCTCATACCAGGACCACCTTTAGGACCTTCATAACGAATAACAACAACATCACCCTTAACAATCTTACCAGCACGAATTGCCCTGATTGCATCATCTTCACTATCAAATACTCTTGCTGGTCCAGTATGTGTCATCATTTCAGGTGCGACTGCAGCTGCCTTAACGACACAGCTATCAGGTGCAATATTACCCTTTAATACTGCAATACCACCTGTTTTCATATAAGGGTTATCAACAGGACGGATGATTTCTGGATCTAAGTTTACACATCCTGCAATATTTTCTTTAATAGTCTTACCAGTACATGTGATACCTGTTGTATCTAAGATACCTAATGAATCAAGTTCATTCATGACTGCAAATACTCCACCAGCATCATCTAAATCTTCCATAAATGTAGAACCTGCTGGTGCTAAGTGACAAAGGTTTGGTGTATATTTAGAAATTTCATTCGCAATTTCAAGATTTAATTCAACGCCTGCTTCATGTGCGATAGCTGGTAAATGAAGCATTGAGTTTGTAGAACATCCTAAAGCCATGTCCACTGTCATCGCATTCTTGAAGGCAGCAGGAGTCATGATATCTCTTGGTTTGATGTTCTTTTCTACTAATTCCATGATCTTCATACCAGCATGTTTTGCAAGTCTGATACGTGCTGAATAAACAGCTGGAATAGTTCCATTACCACGAAGACCCATACCGAGTGCTTCTGTTAAACAGTTCATAGAGTTCGCTGTATACATACCTGAACATGAACCACATGTTGGACATGCTTTTTCTTCAAATTCTTCAAGATGAGCAGCATCTAGAGTACCTGCATTATATTGGCCAACAGCTTCAAATAGTGAAGAAAGACAAGTCTTCTTACCATTTAATTTCTTACCTGCAAGCATTGGTCCACCTGATACAAAAATAGTTGGAATATTTAAACGAGCCGCTGCCATTAATAAGCCTGGGACGTTTTTATCACAGTTAGGGATCATAACAAGTCCATCAAACTGATGTGCTGTCGCAAGACATTCTGTACTATCTGCAATGAGTTCTCTGGTAACAAGTGAATATTTCATACCTGTATGGTTCATCGCAATACCATCACATACTGCAATCGCAGGTACTTCAACTGGTACACCACCAGCTAAATAAACACCTTTCTTAACTGCTTCACTGATCTTATCGAGATTCATATGACCAGGAACGATTTCATTATATGAACAAACTACCCCGATTAGAGGTCTTTCTAATTCTTCTTCTGTCATGCCTAAGGCATTGAAGAGTGAACGATGAGGTGCACGTTCTACTCCCTTTTTTACATTATCACTTCTCATATTACCCTCCTAAAGTCTTTCTACTACAGCATCACCCATTTGTGATGTAGATACTTTTGTCATTCCTTCTTTATAAATATCAACTGTACGGATATTATCCGCAAGAACCTTTTCTACTGCTTTTTCAATACATGCTGCTCCTTCATCCATATCAAATGAATAACGTAGCATCATAGCAGCACTTAAGATAGTTGCAAGTGGATTCGCAATATTCTGTCCTGCAATATCAGGTGCACTGCCATGGCTTGGCTCATACATACCTAGACTGTCTTCACGAAGTGAAGCACTTGATAACATACCAATAGAACCAGTAACCATAGATGCTTCATCACTTAAGATATCCCCAAACATATTCTCAGTGAGGACAACATCAAACTGTGCTGGATCTTTAACTAACTGCATGGCACAGTTATCTACAAGCATATGTTCTACTTTTACTTCTGGGAAATCCTGAGCCACTTCATTCACAATCTTACGCCATAAGCGAGACGTATCTAAAACATTAGCTTTATCCACACTTGTAAGTTTCTTACCACGTTTCATCGCAATTTCAAATCCTCTTTGTGCGATACGTCTTATTTCATGTTCTGAATAAACAAGATTATCATGAGCCACTAATTCACCATTGATTTCTTTTGTATTTCTTTCACCAAAATATAAACCACCAGTCAATTCTCTTACGAAAATCATATCAAAACCTGCTTCTGATGTGCTTTCCTTTAATGGGCATGCACCTGCAAGTTCTTTATATAAATAAGCAGGTCTTAAGTTTGCGAATAAACCTAATTCTTTTCTAATCTTTAATAATCCCGCTTCTGGTCTTAATGTAGGATCTAATTTATACCATGGAGATGTATTAGTATCTCCCCCAATAGAACCTAATAATACAGCATCACTGTTTTTTGCGACTTCTAATGCCTCATCAGTTAATGGGACTCCATAAGCATCAATAGAACAGCCTCCCATGAGGATATTCTTGTAATTGAATGTATGATTATATTTCTTTGCGATGGCATCAAGTACCTTAATTGCTTCATTCACAATTTCAGGACCGATTCCATCACCTTTAATAACCGCAATATTCTTTTCCATATCCTCTATCCTTTCTTATTATTGACATAGTTTACAAGACCACCCTGTTCAATAATCTTCTGCATGAATGGTGGGAAAGGCTGACCCTGATATTCTGTATTCTTAGTGAGGTTATAAATCTTACCTGTTTCATAATCTACTTTTACTTCATCACCATCATCAATACCATCTACGGCTTCTGGACATTCAAGAATCGCAAAACCGATATTAATAGAGTTACGATAGAAGATACGTGCAAAGCTTTTTGCGATAACACATGAAACACCTGCTGTCTTTAATGCAAGAGGGGCATGTTCTCTTGATGAACCACATCCAAAGTTCTTCTTTGCGACAATAATATCACCAGGCTGAACTCTTTCTACAAATGTAGGATCTAAGTCCACCATAGCGTGGCTTGCTAATTCTTTGGCATCAAATGAATTAAGATATCTTGCTGGAATAATAACGTCTGTATCAACGTTATCACCATATTTAAATACTCTACCTTTAGCTTCCATTAGTTATTACCTCCGAATTTTTCTGGATTTGCGATATAACCTGCAATCGCACTTGCAGCTGCTGTTTCTGGAGATGCAAGATAAATTAATGATTCTACATCACCCATACGTCCAACGAAGTTTCTATTTGTAGTAGAAACACACTTTTCACCTTTCGCAAGTACACCCATATGACCACCCATACATGGACCACAGCTTGGTGTATTGACAGCACATCCTGCTTCTACAAATGTTTCTAGAATACCTTCTAGGATACACTGTAAGTAAATCTTCTGAGTAGCTGGTACAACCATCACTCTCACATTATCAGCGACTTTCTTACCTTTAAGAATAGCAGCTGCTTTTCTTAAGTCTTCCATACGACCATTTGTACATGATCCAATAACAACCTGATCAATATAGATTTTATCCATTGCTTCAATTTCATCCACTGTCTTTGCATTACCTGGAAGATGAGGGAAAGCAACAGTTGGTCTAATAGCAGATAAGTCTACATCTACCACTTCTTCATATTCAGCGTCTTTGTCTGCTTCATAGATCTTATATTCACGTTTAGCATGTTTATCTAAGTATTCAATAGCGGCTTCATCAACAGGGAAGATACCGTTCTTAGCTCCTGCTTCAATAGCCATATTACAAATAGTGAAACGATCTGCCATAGATAATTCTTTGACACCCTCACCAGTAAATTCCATTGATTTATATAAAGCTCCATCTACACCAATACGTCCAATAATATGTAAAATAACATCCTTACCAGATACATATTTTGGTAGTTTGCCATGAAGATTAAATTTAATGGCTGAAGGTACCTTGAACCATAACTGTCCAGTCGCCATACCTGTCGCAATATCAGTTGTTCCTACACCTGTAGAGAAAGCACCAATAGCCCCATAAGTACAAGTATGTGAGTCTGCACCAATGACAGCATCTCCTGCCACAACAATGCCGCTTTCAGGTAAAATAGCATGTTCTACACCACATTTACCCTGTTCCATATGATGTGTTAATCCCTGCTCACGAGAGAATTCTCTGATTGCCTTTGAGTTCTCTGCAGATTTAATATCTTTATTAGGTGTAAAGTGATCTGGCACTAAAACAACCCTATCTTTATCAAAGACCTTATCAGCCATTTTCTTAAAGATTGGTAAAGCCATAGGTCCTGTAATATCATTTGCCATTACAATATCTACATTTGCTTCAATTAATTCACCTGCATGAACTTCTTTTACTCCCGCATGATCAGCTAAGATCTTCTGCGTCATTGTCATTCCCATTAGATATAATCCTCCTCAAGTTATTTTTGAATGTTGTAACGAGAAAGTACCGTAGTACTTCCTCTTTACAACACACAAAGTGTGTGTTGATTAGTGATTAGTTATTTAAAAGCTTATCTTCATCAGACCAAGAATATAATGAACGGATATCAGCACCTACTTTTTCACATTCATGTTCATTGTGTAACTGTCTCATTGCTTTGAAGTGAGCCTGTCCACCTGCTGCTGACATTTCAAGTAAGAATTCTTTAGCGAATGAACCATCCTGGATATCAGCTAATACTTTCTTCATTGCTTTCTTAGTGTCTTCAGTGATTAATTTAGGACCAGTGATATAGTCACCATATTCTGCAGTATTAGAAATAGATTTTCTCATACCTTCGAAACCTGATTGGTAGATTAAGTCTACGATTAACTTCATTTCATGAATACATTCAAAGTATGCATTCTTTGGATCGTAACCAGCTTCTACTAATACTTCGAAACCAGTCTGCATTAACTGACATACACCACCACAAAGAACTACCTGTTCACCAAATAAGTCTGTTTCAGTTTCAGTTCTGAATGTAGTATCTAATAGACCAGCTCTTGCACCACCGATTGCAGCACCATAAGCTAATGCATAATCATGAGCCTTACCAGTGTAATCCTGTTCAACCGCTACTAGACAAGGAGTACCTTTACCTGCCTGATATTCTGAACGTACTGTATGACCTGGAGCTTTTGGCGCAATCATAGTTACATCAACATTCTTTGGTGGAACGATCTGATTGAAATGAATATTGAAACCATGAGCGAACATTAACATATCGCCTTCGTTTAAGTTTGGTTCGATAGCTTCTTTGTAAAGCTTAGCCTGTAATTCATCAGGAATTAATACCATGATGATATCTGCCCAAGCAGCTGCATCAGCAGATGTCATAACCTTAAGTCCCTGTTCTTCTGCTTTCTTCCAAGACTTAGAACCTTCATATAGACCAACAACAACGTCTACTCCAGATTCTTTAAGGTTTAATGCATGTGCATGTCCCTGAGAACCATAACCGATGATAGCAACCTTTCTACCATCCAATAAAGATAAATCACAGTCTGTGTTGTAATAGATTTTAGCCATTTTTATTTACCCCCTATTTTTCTTAGCTTTCATCTTTTCTATATCAAAATCATCTAGTCCTCTTCCGATGCCAGCAATACCAGTACGGACGATTTCGGTGATATTGAACGTATCTAACATTGTGAGAATACCATTGATCTTATTTTGATCACCAGTGACTTCCACAACGAGTGAATTTGGCGCAACATCTACAATCTGCGCTCTAAATATATTGACTATTGACACAATATCAGGTCTTTGTGAGTGGTCTGCTTCTACCTTAATAAGCACCAATTCACGATAGACTGAATGGTCATCATCTAACGGAAATATTTCAATTACATCTTCCAGCTTTCTTAACTGCTTTTTAATCTGTGCAAGAGTCGCTGGTTCTCCTCTTGCAGATACTGTCATACGTGAGACTGTTGGATCGTTTGTTTCACCAACGGTCAATGAATCAATGTTGTAGCCTCTTCTAGAGAATAATCCAGCCACACGGCTTAATACGCCGGCTGTATTATCAACTAGAATAGACAGGACAAGTCTTTCCATTAAGCGGCCTCCCTCATATCCTTATGTATTCTATTCATTGCTGAAATAATTGCTTTAATAGTTGCAGTTGTAATATTTGGATGAACACCTACACCCCATTCAATAATAGATGTGCCTTTTGCTCTAAGCTGTACATAAGCAGCAGCCTTAGCACTTGAACCAGATGTTAATGCATGTTCTGAGTAATCTAATAAGTGAATATAATGGTATCCATTATCATTGAAGGCATTCTTAACTGCATCAATTGGACCATTACCATAACCAATAATTGTACGTTCTTCACCATGATCACGAATTGTTAATTCTACTTTTCTTTCATATTCGTTTTCTGCATCTTCTGAGACATCTGTTAGTTTCTGATAAATGAACTGGAATGGTTCTTCATTTTCAATATATTCATTTCTGAATGTATCATAGATTCTTTCTGGTGATACTTCACCTTCTGCTTCAGAGATGTTCTGTACAATCTTTGCGAAATCACCCTGTAGTGGTTTAGGTAAATGATAACCAAAGACTGTATCCATAACGAAGGCCACACCACCTTTACCTGATTGAGAGTTGATTCGAACGATTGGTTCATATTGTCTATTTAAATCAGCTGGGTCAATTGGTAAGTAAGGCACTTCCCATTGTTTCTGATGTCTTTCATGATATTTATGCATACCTTTATTAATAGCATCTTGATGGCTTCCAGAGAATGCTGTGAAGACTAACTGACCAGCATATGGAGAACGAGGATCAACTTCCATCTTTGTACATTCTTCATAAGTACGCTTGATGTCATTCATCTGTGTGAAGTCAAGTTCTGGATTAACACCATGTGTATACATATTTAATGCAACAGTGACGATATCTACGTTACCTGTTCTTTCACCATTTCCAAATAGTGTACCTTCTACTCGATCAGCCCCTGCCATTAATGCAAGTTCTGTTGCAGCAACACCACATCCTCTATCATTATGTGGATGAACTGAGATAATAGCTCTTTCACGATCTTTTAGGTTTCTACATACATATTCAACCTGATCTGCAAAGACATTTGGTGTATCCATTTCTACAGTTGAAGGAAGATTCACAATCACTTTATTATCTTTAGAAGCACCCCATACATCTAAGACTGCATCGACTACTTCTACTGCATAATCCATTTCTGTACCAGTAAAGCTTTCAGGTGAATATTCAAGAATGACTTGACCTTTAAAGTTATCACATAACTTCTTTACAAGAGCACAGCCATCTGTCGCAATCTTCTTAATTTCATCTTTATCTTTGTTGAAGACAACATCTCTTTGAAGAATACTTGTTGAATTATAAATATGCACAATAGCGCGGTCTAATCCATCAAGGGCTTCAAATGTTCTCTTAATTAAGTGTTCACGACACTGAGTTAATACCTGAACAGTGACATCATCAGGAATGAGGTTTTCTTCAATCAATAATCTTAAGAAATCATATTCAATCTGTGAAGCTGAAGGGAATCCTACTTCAATTTCCTTGAATCCAAGTTCAACTAATAATTTGAACATCTTCACCTTTTCCTGAATATTCATTGGTGTTACTAATGCCTGGTTACCATCACGTAAATCTACTGAACACCAAATAGGTGATTTTTCAATTGTCTTATCTGGCCATGTGCGGTCTTTCAAGCTCACCGTTTCAAATCTCTTGTACTTTTGGTAATTCATCATAATTATTTATTCTCCTTTCCAACCTATAAAAAAAGCCCTCGTCCTTACTAGCGTAAGAGGACGAGAGAATAATTCTTCGTGGTTCCACCTCAATTTATTGATATCTCACAATATCAACCTTATCGAGTACGCTTTATATATAAAGTACATACTCTAGCGAGATAACGGTCGCAAATGCCGTAGCAGCCTACTTAATTAAGTGCTCCACTCAAGGATGAGTTCAAAGATGATCAAACAGTTCTTTACACCAGCCAGAACCTCTCTGCGCTTTCATCATTCCCCTACTAGTTCCTATCAAAGTCGTTTTCTTTTGGGTTGTTGTGTTTATCATATACTTCTCACTTAGACATGTCAACAAACTTTTTCACTTTCTTTCCTTATTTTCCTAATTATATTAATTATTTATCAGATTATCAGTTTTATAAGCGTTTTCTTGTAATGGCCTGTATAAATATTATTGTAATATTCAATATTATTTTCATTGTTTTTAATTACAGACATTTTTATATTTACTTCGCAAAATATTTATTATATTAATAATTATTTATCTATTCAAACTATAAAAAAAGATGTCTTTCGACATCTTATCTCTGTAATGCAAGCTTGATTAATTCATCAATAAGAGCTGGTGTATCTAGTCCTGCATCTTTCATTAATTGAGGATACATAGAGATATTAGTAAAGCCAGGCATAGTATTGATTTCGTTTAAATAAACGTTTCCTGTATCGTTATCATAGAAGAAGTCACATCTAGCTAGACCTGTACCATCTACTGCCTTAAATGCCTTCACAGCAGCCTGTCTGATATAATCCTGGATAGACTGATCTACTCTTGCAGGAATGCATGTTGCACTCTGTTCATCTTCATATTTAGATTCATATGTATAGAATTCACCATGAGGTAAAATCTGTCCTACACGTGATGCACTGATATCATCATTACCAATGACAGCACATTCTAATTCTGTCGCATTAATAGCTTTTTCTACAACAACATGACGGTCATAAGATGCTGCTTCATGAAGTTTTGGTAGTAAATCAGTTAAAGTATTAACCTTATAACAGCCTACACTTGAGCCAGAACGGCTAGCCTTTACAAAGCAAGGGAATCCTAAGTGTGTATAGATTTCCATTTCTACATTAAAGCTTTCTCTACCTTCATTATCTACTACAACTAATTTATCATCATATCTCTTCTTGACATATAGAGAAGGCACCTGGGGAATATTAGCCTGATCAAATAGCTTCTTTGCATAGATCTTATCCATTGCAGTACAAGATGCCATCACACGGCATCCAACATATGGCACCTGAGCCATTTCTAATAAGCCCTGGATAGTACCATCTTCACCAAACTGTCCATGTAATACTGGGAATACAACATCAAATGATTTTAGGAAAGTGAAATAATCATTGATCTTTGTAGCACCTTCTAACCAGTTATCACTAGAGAAATCAGTAGAAACTAAATCATACCATTCTCCTTCTTTTGTAATACCTGCAACTTTAATATCATATTTACTCTTATCACAATTTTTATAGATATTCACACATGACATACGGCTAACAGCATGTTCTGTAGACTGTCCACCACATACTAATAATAACTTCATCTTATTAATTATTCTCCTTTAAATCATTAATGACTTCTTTTAAATGCATACCATTAGAAGCCTTGACTAGAACAACATCATTTTCTTCTAGACATTCCTGCAAATAAGCACTTAAAGAGGCATTATCATCAAAATGATAAGCAAGGCCTGGTTTTGCTTTATTTACTTCGTCTGAAATATAACGCGCAGCAGGTCCTACAGTCAAGACTAAATCAATATTCTTTTTAAGTAAATGTGCACCTACAGCACGATGAAGCGTTTCTTCATAATCACCAAGTTCTAACATATCCCCTAATACTGCAATTTTACGACCTGCATAGCCTGATAATACATCAATACTTGATTTCATAGAATCAAGATTCGCATTATACGTACCATCAATCACACGGATATGACGATCAAGTGTTAAGATATCATTTCTATTCTTAGTGAGTTCAAATGTTTCAATACCCTTGATACATTTTTCCATTGGAATATCTAATAATAAACCAACCTGAATCGCAATTAATGCATTGAAGATAAAATGAACACCTGGTACATAGACTCTTACATCATAATCCTGCCCATCTACTTTTACTCTAAATGATGACATATCTTCATTCAAGATAATATCAGTTGCTTTTAAGTCTGCTTCACTTTCAATACCAATTGTTTTTAAAGAGATTCCTTCAGGATGGACAGTAGATAGTAAATCATTGTCGTTATTGACTACTAAAGTACCATGATTCATACCATGTATGATTTCCATCTTGGCCTGTAAGATATTTTCTCTTGAACCAAGTTCACCAATATGTGCTGTACCAATATTTGTGATTGCTGCAATGTCAGGTAATGCAATCTTAGTTAAATAATCGATTTCTTCTAAATGGTTCATACCCATTTCAATAACCATAACTTCTTCACCATTATAACGAAGAATAGTTAAAGGTAAACCAATATTATTGTTGTAGTTACCCTGTGTTTTTAATGTTGTATATTGTTGGGAAATAACACTTGCAATCATATCTTTAGTACTTGTTTTCCCTGCTGAACCAGTGATTCCTACAACCTTTGCATTTGAATGAACACGTACATAACGTGCTAAATCACCTAATGCCTTCATTGTATCTTCTACTAGAATCACATTGTGTACATCATCTTCTATAGGATGACTTGTCAAAGTGGCTGTTGCAGCATTTTCAAAAGCCTGTGAGATATAGTCATGCCCATCTTTAATACCTACTAGAGGGATATATAGGTTTCCTGGCTGAATAACACGTGTATCCTGTGTAAAGCCATTCACCTGGTCATCTAAGTGACCATTTAAGAGTTTTCCGTTTGTTGCCTCAATAATTTCGCTTATTAACATATAATCATCTCCATTTTTTACCCACCCATTATAGCATAAATCTTATATACAAAAAAAGACACTGAAGTGAATCAGTGCCTAATTATCAAATATCACTGCATACTTTGTATTAGAAGTGTTTACAACTTTCCAATCCTGATTATCTTTCACAAATAGATGATCATTCACAATCTGCATACCACCGATACGATGTGACTGGAATTGATATACTGCAGTTGGTTCTTTCTTTTCAAAATCTAGACGATACATCTTTACATCATTACCAACATAATAGATTGCTTCATCACTCACCACAAACATAGAATAACCAATATCATTTAAAATAATCTGGGATTCTTTTGTTTGCACATTCACTCTACCAATTGTCATTTTAGGTGTAGTGAAATATAGGTAACCATCTCTATAGACCGAACCATAAACTTGTTCATTATAAATAGCATCTGTGGCTTTAGTAGTCATATTATAAGAAATAATAGAACTCTTACCAGTTAGATAAATAATATCTCCATTAAAGTTCATATTGTAGATATGTTCATCTAAAAGTTTAGTAGATGTTTTATCTGAAATATCATAAACATATAAACTTTCATTATCACTATCATTCTGATAATAGAGCTTATTATCATGATAAGTCATATAGAATGCTGAAACATCCTGTAATGTTTCAGACTTTTCTGTCTTTGTATCAAGAACACAGATATGATGATCTTTATCTGTATAATAAAGCTTTTCTCCGACCAGATTTAAATAAGTTGCATACTTGATATCATATGTCTTTACAACATTCATATCTTTATCTAATTTCACTAATTTGTTAGATGCATTAGACATGAAGATATAGTGATCATTGGCTGCGACAGTTCCATCATTAGATAAATTAGAATATTGTTCAATTTCTGTTGTCTTCTTTAGTTTAATTACAGAATTCATTTCTTCTGAAGTGCTCGAATTACCATCTGCCCATTTAATATTATCAGAATGATTCAAATAATACTGTGCACCGGTAGTCGCAAGTATTAAGACAAGTACTGATATAATAACTACTTTCCAGTTAATCTTACGTGATACCTTTTCCGGTTCATATGTTTTTTCTTCTTCATGATAAATACGTGATGTAGGAATAAAAGACCCTTGAGGACGACGTGATGTTGAAGCAGCTCCTAATGGTTTTCCACAATAAGAACAGAACTTCGCATGAGGAATGTTCTGATGACCACAATGAGGACATTTATCATCTAGCGGTGTACCACAATAGGGACAGAAATGTGACCCTTCTGGGATTTCTTTATGACATGTAGGACAAATCATTTAGTTGTCATCTCCAGTCTTTTCTTCATCTACAACCTTATATTCTACATCAATGATATCAGGATTATCATTACGTGATGAAGACTGAGATTGATATTGAGATGAATATTGTGATTGTGCTTCTTCATACTGTTTTCTGATTTTCTTTAATTTAAAATATTTCCAGATTTCATAAACAATAAACATGATCAATAAGAAAGGCCATGCATAAGCAATAATGTTTAAGAATACAGATAAAACTAGAAATATAATTATAAAATAGATTAGTGCATCCATATATTTTTTCTCCTTTAAGTGTCGTCATTATATGTTTCTATTGTAAACAAATGATGAACTCACAGAAATTATACCAATTTCAAACAAAAAATAGAAGATGCCTTAGACATCTTCTAAAATTTCACATATTAGTAGTTAAAAAGGTCTTTAAGAGCAATACCTAAGCCCTTCGCAAATTGATCAATGGCTTTAAGACTCACATTTCTAGTACCTCTTTCTACATCAGAAATATAATTCTTAGAAAGATGACATCTAAATCCTAGTTCTTCTTGAGAGATTCCCTGCTGCATTCTTAATTCCTTAATACGCATTCCAAATCTTTCTGTGACAGTCATTATTCTTCCTCCATCTGACGAAGACGTGCAGCTTCTTCTTTGATTTTCTTAAAACGATGGTGAAGACCAGATTTAGAAATTGTCTGACCTGTCTTATTAAAATACACATCTGCTAGTTCATTAAGTGTAAGTTCTGGGTTTTCTAAACGAATCTGTGCTACATCCGCAGTTTTAGAATCTAGAATTTCTATGCCTGCTTTATCAATCACATAAGCAATATCTTCAATCTGTTTTGCACTCGCTGTCATAGCCTTCATTTCATTCGCAATATCGCAATTATTCCATCTATTGACAGTATTAGCCATAGAACGGTCAATACGTGTTGTTTCAAATTCCATAACAGAAGTAGAAGCGCCTATAGCACGTAAGAAGTCTCCTATTCTTTCTGCAGATTTCATATAGATAACATAACGATTACGTCTCTTGATCACATGCGCATTTAAACCATAGCTATTCAACATAGTTTCAATATATTGTGCAAGAGGTTCATCTTGTACACTCATCTCTAAATGATAATTAGATGTATCGGGGTTATTGACTGATCCACTTGCAAGAAATATACCTGCAAGATAAGCTCTTCTTGTGCGATCATCATATAAAATTTCATCAGAAGGTAACATAGTAAATCCTAGACCTTCTAATAAATGAAGATCTTCTAGTATTTCTCTTGCCTTTGAAACCTTAAGAAGATAAACATTATTCTTCTTAAGCTTCATCATCTTTTTTACTTTAAATTCAATTGAAGGTGCATAAAGTTCTTTAAGAAGTTTATGCATCTTTGACGCTATTTTTGCGTTTTCTGTACGGATCAGGAGAGAGAGTCCCTGTCCTAACATCAGTGTTCCATTGGTTTTTAATAACGCACAAAGAATCGCTTTTGAACAGTCATGATCAAACTCATTAAATACGATCTCTTCCTTTACTTTTCTTGAAAACGACAACATTTCTTTTCACATCCTCTAGTGGTCAGCATCACGATGCCACTTATATACTTTATAATATTTCTTATAATGGTCTGCAAGGAAATTAGTTAATGTGACAGAACGGTGCTGGCCACCTGTACAGCCAATACCGACAATCAATTGCATTTTTCCTTCTTTTTCATATTCTTTCAATAAATAATCATAGTAAGACAAAGTCCTTTTAATAAATTCCTGAGTTTCAGGTTTTTCCATAACATAGTCATAGACTTCCTTATCATTTCCTGTCTTATTTCTAAGTTCAGGAATATAGAAAGGGTTTGGTAGGAATCTTACATCAAGAAGTAAATCAGCATCCTTAGGAATACCGAACTTATATCCAAATGATACAAAAGACACACGGAATACTTCTCCTGTTTCATGATAGAAAGATGCTTCTAGTCTATCCTGTAAAGCTGTACGCTTTAATAGAGTTGTATCAATGATTAAATCAGCCTGTGTCTTAATTTGTTCATATTCCTGGCGTTCTAATTCAATAGAGTCATAAAGTGTATTGGCTTTATTCATGATCATCATTGGATGAGAACGTCTTGTCTGCTTATAACGCTTTAAGATTTCCATATTTTCACAATCTAAGAATACAACAGTCAAATTGATCCAATCCATATTCGTTAATTCACGAATTGCCTGAAGTGCATCTCCTAGATAGATTCCCATCGCAATCTTGCCACCTAAAGTTTCATCTAATAAATAATCTCCAAACTGTTCAAGTAGTGCAACTGGATAGTTATCGATACAATAATATCCCATATTTTCAAATATAGCCATGGCAGTAGATTTACCTGCACCTGACATACCAGTAACTAATACAACTTCTACATTCTTCATAGACTTATATCCTCCTCAACCTCATCTATTATAACATACAATCATAAGGGTATAAAGCATTCAAAAAGAGAACTATCATTAGTTCTCTTCAACAAGCTTAGCAGCATATTGTCCAGCAATTGCACCATCATTTGCCGCTGTGACAACCTGTCTTAATGTCTTTGTTCTGACATCACCAATCGCAAATATTCCAGGAATTTTTGTTTCCATATGTTCATCAACATCAATATAACCCTGTTCATTTGTGATGCCTAAATCCTTCACAAAATCAGTGACTGGATCTAAACCAATAAATGGGAAAATACCCTGTACATAAAGGTTTTCTAGTTCTTTTGTATCACTATCTTCTAGTTCTAAGCCTTTTAATGTATCATCTTCTACAATTAAAGCATGTGGCTTCTTTTTGAAGTGGAATTCAATCTTTTCATTATTCAGTGCTTTCTTCACTAGATAATCATCTGCGCGGAAGACATCACGTCTCATAATAATATGAACCTTTTCTGTAATACCAGCAAGATAGATTGATTCTTCAATCGCACTATTGCCTCCACCAATGACAGCAACTTCTTTTCCTCTAAAGAATGGTCCATCACAAACAGCACAATAAGAAATACCTTTACCTGTCATTTCATCTTCTAAGTGTAGTCCCATTTTTCTTTCTTTAGTTCCTGTCGCAATGATCACTACGCGAGCTTCTAGTTCTTCTTTAGAAGTAATAACCTTCTTATAGTCACCTTCATCTACAATAGATTTCACTTCTGTCATCTTTAACTGGGCACCGAAGTTAAGAGCCTGTTCATACATATCATATGCAAGCTGAGGACCCATCATCTCTTTTATTCCTGGATAGTTTTCGATGTGAGCTGTTAAGTTTAATTTACCACCTGGTGCACCTGATTCAATAATAGTCACATCAGCACCTGCACGACTTGCATAGAGTGCAGCAGTAAGTCCTGCTGGCCCACCACCAATAATTATAATATCTTTCATAATTTCCTCCATTTCCCCGCGCCTTCGTTGCGCGGACACAAATATATAACCAAACTCAAATCCCCCAAAACTCT
>NZ_RCYB01000018.1 GCF_004168205.1 Catenibacterium sp. co_0103
ACAATCTAAAGGAACAATATATAGCCTTTAATCATTATGCAACTTCTGAAACCTGCAGAGAATGGCTTTCAAGAATAATTCAAGAATATGCAACATCAGGAATTACTGGCTTCATATCATTATCTGGAACTCTTATAAACTGGTTTGATGAAATATGTGCATCATTTGATTTAGTAGATGGTCGAAGAATATCTAATGGACCAGTAGAAGGAATCAACTCCAGAATAGATAAGATACTTTCAAATGCATGTGGATATCAGAACTTTGCAAGAATGAGAAATAGACTAATGTACTCTCTTAATAAATCCTCTAATCCTTCCTCTTACGCTATTGATGAAACAATCAAAAGAGAAGGAAAAAAGAGAGGATCTTATAAGAAAAAGAACTAATAAAACATTTAAATAGAAGTAATATGAGCGCACTAAAGGGCAGTCATTTCTGACTGCCCTTTACAAGTGGAAACCCCCAAATATTTAAAGCGAGTTTTTTATTGACCCCCCTTAAAAATTAAAGGTTCATTTTTTTGCATCATCATCAATACCTGACTGAATATTTGTACAGTCCATTAAAGAACTAATAAGCTGTGCACGATTACGTTTAGTCATTGGAACCTTTTCACCTGTTGTAAGTTCTACATAATCAGGACCAAATAAACGAATATATTCTCTATTAATCGTATAGCTTCTATGAATCTTAAAAAATTGTGTACCGAGTAATTCTTCCATTTTATTAAAAGAGACAGTACATGTAATTTCACCTTTACTTGTATATATAACTGTATTGTGCTGGAATGCCATTACATAATGTATATCCTTTAAGGGAATTAAACATGTGTGTTTACTCTTATCGTTTACTAAAATTGTTTTATCTGGTTCTATCAGTTTTTTAACCATATCTTTATAATACTGATATGTAGTAGAACCCATCTTATGAGGGAATACTTCTCCTTCTTCTAGTTTTCCTATGTAATCTGGTATATTAATATATACAATACGTCCTTCTCTTTCCTTCTCAATAGACCAGACGAATGTACATCTTTGTTTTTCATGAACCATTTCTAATGATTTCATATCAGTCATAAGAAAAAAGCATCCAACAATACTACATATGTTCTGCTGATTAAAAACACATTGTAAATCAATATGTGTCAATTCACTTTCTGAGCATCCATTCATGACTGAATAGAAATAATTCACTAATTCATTTTTGCTAGAATAATATTGACTTGGATCAGCACCACAATAAAAAACATCATCGTCTAGATAATGGCTTAATAAACTCATATCCTTATGCCAAAATGTTTGTAAAATTTCCGTACTTGTACCAATTAAATCATTTACCACTTTTTTTCTCATATATATCACCACTATTAATTTACCAAAAATAATATTATAAGTCTCATAGTTATGTATAAAAGGTTTTTTTATTGCACGAAAAGTATTCTTTAGACTTTAATTTATTCAAAAGGGTAAATCATACCCCCACTGTTTTCGAATTTTAGTAAGTATTTTCATGACATTACTTGTATATTCTAATGTTTTACTATATTTTTGTTACATATGCTTCCATATCTCCAATTTCATAGTTTAAAGCATCTTTTGTATCACCATTTTCAGTTGTTCCAGTGTGTCCATCTGCTGTATATACAATGACAGCTTGAATACCAGCCTGTTCTCTCACGAATGAAGGTGTCACTACACTTACATCTTTTTGAGTTTCATTTAAATACTCCACAAGATAACCAATCGTTTCACCACCACCAAGGCCAACAACCATACCATTTTCAATCTACTTTAGCCCTTCTTCTCTTCATTCATCTTTTATTCGTGTAATTATCTTACACAAATAGACTATCGCTTAAGTTTATTTTCGTAAGCAAATAAAAGGTGAAGAAAATATTATTCTACACCTCTATCATATCTTATGAATCTATTTCCTTGATAAGTTAATATACCTTCTTCTCCTTCTTTTAGAGATATATAGGCATAATAATCTACAAGAAATCTCCTCATCTGTCCATCTTCTAACCCAAAACAAATATAGTACTTATGACCATTCATTTCTTTTGTAAGTACATGAGCTCTTATAGAATGAACAGCTGAACGATTATTCTTTAACCATCATAAAATACTTTCACCAAACATATATTCCCCACCAAAAGACTAACAACTCACTTTTATTCATCTTCATCTACTGTATTAAAAAAACTTTCTAAAAACACAAATAAACAATCCATTTCTATCACCTCAATGTTTACTAGTATAGTATTTAGATATGTAATTGTTATGGACTCTATGTGTTTTTTATATGTATTTTTCATAAAGAAAAGGACTTCATTTTGAAGCCCTTTCTAACTCTTAACACTCTTTCTTTCTCATTACAAGATAAATACCACTCAATGATACAAAGATAGAACTAAATACACTTGCAAGTGGTGTCAAATCACTAGTCTGCGGTTTCTTATTTGGCTTAGTTTCACTTGGTTTAGATTCGCTAGGCTTAGTTTCACTTGGCTTAGAATCGCTAGGCTTTGTTTCACCAGGTTTGTTTTCATCTGGCTTAGATGGCTTGTCCGGTGTAATGACTGGATCTTTGACCTTTTCTAATCCATCAATTGCATCTTTAAGATTCTTATAAGCTGCATCTACTTCAGATTGCTCAGGTTCTTCCTTATTTAAAACATCCTGAGCCTTCTTTAAAGCGTCCTGAAGTTTATTCCAGCTTTCTTCTGTATAATCCTTCTGATCCTTATCAATAGAACCTACTAAATCCTCTAAATCCTTAGTATCAGCATCTTCTTTGATCACAGGAGTCTTCGCAATTAAATCCTTTAATAAAGCATTATAAAGATTTGTCTTTGCTTCATTGATTTCATTTGCTGAAGCATCTTCCTTCTTTAATACAGCTTTTGCCTTTTCTAATGCAATATCTAACTTTTCTAATGATTCTTTAGTATAAAGTGTACGATCCAATCCTTCTGCATGTTTAATAAGTGCTTCAAGTTCTTCTGCTCCATTTGTTGCTGGCACATAATGAATCTTGAATTCAGCTGCGCTGCCAAATCCACCCTTAGCTGCTAAAATATTAAATCTTACATACTTTGCATCAACTGCATCAAAACTGATTAACTTACCTTCTGCATTTAATGGAAGTGTACCTTCTTTGACTTTCTTGAAAGTCTGCCCATCAGTACTTACTTCGATACTATACTGAGTCACTGTACCATTACCAGCATTACTACGTGGTAAATAATAAAGTCCATCTACCTTTTCAGTTGTGCCCATAGTAATCATATACCAGTGTGGTAAAGAAGCACCATTCCATAATGTATGCCAGAATGTACCTGGGTTACCATCTAAAGCATTAGAAGCAGGTGTTTTTTCATTTGCAGTTTCCTGTGAAGAAGCAGTACCTGTCATTGTACCCTGATAGTAATATAAATCAGCCACATCCAATAATACAAGTCGATCTAATGCACTCTGTAAATCTTTTGCATACGCATCAACCTGAGACTGCATACCTCTTGGTAAATCATATACAATATTGCTCTTAGCTGTTTCTAAAGCATCTAAAGAATCCTTTGTATAAATCTTAGTCAAATCAGTGTTAGGAATCTTTGCAAGAATTGCTTCAATTGCACTATAATCAGCCTTCTTATAAAGAATAGTCGCAATCAAATCTTTCATACGTTTTACAACATCCGCAATACGCACAGCATCTGGATCAGCCTGACAAGTAAGGGCCTCTCCTTCTTTTATTAATGATCTCATTGCATCCTTCTTAGAAGCATCTACTTTCTTATCTGCTTCTAATGCATGTAAGATCAATAATGTGTTATCTAATTCACTCGTTGAAGCATAGTCCTTATTCTTTGCAAGCACAATATCATCAATATAGCCCACAAAAGCATGTGTTTTACTTCCCACTCTTTCAAATGGAATCATTGTAGTTGCAATAAGTCTATTGCCTTCAACCTTTTCATCATCACCCTTACGGTCTACAAGCTTGCCATTAACATATAATTCAGCATACTTGCGATTACGTCCGTTATCTGGGTTCTTGATTTCAATTTCAACCCACTGTCCTACTGGAAGTGAATAATCAAAAGTAATATCAAAGTTTTCTCTTGAGATAGCTACTTTACCTGTACCCTTTTGAACACCTTTGATAGAACCATAGCTTGATTCAAATAGAATCTGGTCTTTATCAACTGAAGATGAAGTACGTTTTACCTTGAATCTTAAGCTGTTGTTTAATCCTACAGTTGTATGAAGCTTAGTGTCTACATATGAAGAATCACCCAATAAATGAATAGCCTTCTTATAATCAACATCTTCTACATCTGCATTCACACCCTTATATGAAGTGTTATTGTCGATAACTTCAAATACACCATCTTTGTCTTCTACATTGTAGGCAAAGTTAGTACCAGGTGCATCTCCTAATAAGCCAGTTGCATTTTCTGCCTGACTCTGAGTCAATGATCCTTTACCCCAAAGCTTAGCACCAAATAATGCAGCAGATGCCTGAATACGATCATAAACGTCATATTCAGTAATACCATTATTGAGGTAATCTGTCATATCATTCCATACTGCAAAAGAACCACCAAGCATCTGTTTATCACCAGCAGGAATATGCTTACCACCCACTTCATTGATTGGTAAGTTATATACTGTTGAATTATTCAAATAGTCATAGTAGTACCCTGCATTTGGTACGATGTAATAGTTACCATCATTGCAGTTAATAAGGTCAAAGCCTTCTTCGTACATCTTATCCATATTAGCCCAGCCGTAGTTCCATAAGTTCATTTCTACATTCTGAGCCTTTACAGTTACACTACCCTTAAGACTTGATAAACTTCCCCATAGACGTGCTTTACGTCCTGATTTTTCTACATAATCAATCATATCGTTACAGAAGCGACGATATGCATTTGGATCCTTTGTATATTCATCCGCACCAATATGTACAGTTGTCTTAGAATCAAAGACTGGATCAGAACCATTCATATATTCACCAAAGATTTCCTGCACAAAAGCCACTGACTCATCATACTTAGTTACTAAGTTCAAATGATCATTGTCACGACCATAAGTACCGGCACGTAAGTCTGGACGCACCTTAGTAAGAGCAAGAGAATGCGCTGGTGTATCAATTTCAGGAACAATATTTACCCCATACATTCTTGACTGTTTAATGAAGTTTCTAAATGCCTTCTTAGTATAGAATACATCTGTACTTGTTAAATCAGCCTGGTTCTTACCACCCTTCTTGATATCAGATTCAAGACGGAATCCAGAATAAGCTGTCATAGGGTCCTTACCTGCATTAGAGTAATTTTCTAGAGGAATGACATTATCATTTAAATGTACCTGGAAGTCATTCAACTTATACCAAGACATTTCCTTCATCAACATTGTTAGATTATCCATAGTAAATGTCTTACGTCCTACATCAAGAATAAGACCTCTGACAGAATAAAGTGGATAATCTCTTGTCATACCCTTAGGCATAGTGAGCTTATTAAGCTTTAAAATCTGTAAAATAGTACGTGTAGACCAGAAAGCACCGGTTTCCTGTTCAGCTTTTACTGATACAGTATCACCAATTTCTAAAATATAGCCTTCCTTATCTAGCCCTAAGTTTTCTTTCTTATCTACAAGATCAAGAACGATATCTCCTGCTTTTGTTTCACCGCTTGTAACGATATCTAGCTTAGATCCTGTGATTTCCTTTAAATCACTCTGGAATGTTTTTGCCATTTCATTCAATTTAGAATTGCGCACCACAATACGACCATTCTTATTAAAGTTGAATGTACCTGTATGACCTTTCCATTCTCTTAATTCTGGTAATACGATAGGGGCTGCATTATCTCCCTGTTCGACGTTATATTTACCAGGAATATTCACTGCAATTTCTTTAAATAAATAATCATTCTTATCTTTCTTATTTGTTGCTTTGAAAGATAAAGTAGCAGTTGTATCAACTAAAGGCTGATAGATAGTCAAATCATCACCAACAAGCTGTTCATAATCAGCACCATTGAATGTAATTGTATAATCTTCAGATTCTGGAAGAGTTACATTAACCTTCTTATCACCCTTCTTCACTTCTGCCACTGTAATAGAATCCATCATTTCATTCACATCAACTGTTGGTTCTCCACCATATACTTCCATTTCATAAACAGAAATATTATTCCAGCTAATGCCTGTATCTGGATCTAATGGATCCATTGCATCAATATACAAGCGTACATAACGTGCCTTCACCGCTTTATCTAAGACAATCTTTTGAGTCTTATTAGCAGGACGACTGTTAAATACTTTTGCATCTGTCCACTTGTCTAATTCAGTTGCATACTGGATTCTATATTTTGTCGCTTTTCTTGTTTCCCAAGTTAAGCGTACAGTCTTGACATCTAATACATCTTCAAAATCCACATAAATCCAATGAGGTGCATTCTTTACATCAGATGCCCAGCGTGATGTTCCCTTAGTATTACCATCAAACGCTTTACCTGCTGTAAAAGAAGTACCACCTTCAACTGAAGAAGCCACTGCAGGCTTATTGAATGCTACGTTTTCTGTAGGGTTTTGAGGTGCTTTATCTGATGAATTCAATACTTCAAATTCACAGCATGATACACTGTCGTACCCTTCCATCTTTGTCACTTCAACTTTTACATAACGTGCTTTTTTAACACTAGATAAGTATTCTACAGAAGTACGTTTCTTGTTACCTGTTCTTTTTACAATAGCTTCACCCCAATTTGTATGATCATCTGAAGCATAGATATTATAAGAACCTGCATACACATCATTACTTTCCCAAACCATCTTTAACTGGTTGAAAGACTCAGACTTACCTAGATCTACATAGAACCACTGTACTGGAGCGCCTTCTGTAGACCATCTTGTACTTTCATTACCATCTGTGAGGTTTTTCTTAGGGAGTGTAGGATATTCTGCACTTACTACAACATTCTTGTTTAGCGCTAAATTGACATTCGTAGGTGTCTCAGTCTTTTCCTGAGTACCCATGACTTCAAACTCTGCCACTGAAATACTTGGATAAGCACCATCACGTAATTTTTCTACTGTTAATCTTACATAACGATACTGTACAGGTGTATCAAGTGTTACTACTTCATCTACGCCAAATCCTTCTGGTTTATCTGCTGAATTATGAATCAATGCATAAGATGAACCATTGAGTGATCCTTCAATCTTGAATTTACGTACTCTTTGCAGAGCATTACCATCCTTAGGATTCTCAAAATGGATATTAAAAGATGAAATCGTAGACTGTGCACCTAAATCCACATCAATCCAATGATTAGTCGCAGCATGTTCACCAAATTCAGTTGCCCAGCGTGATGACTTATCACCATCCACTGCTTTTTCAGCACCAAATCCAGAACATGCATAACTTGTTGTAACTTTCTTATTTAATGCAATATTTGTGATTGTATCTGCATGGACAAGTGTCATACTCCAGCTAGAAATAATCATACTCGCACTAAATAATGCAGCTACGACTTTCTTTAATCTTCCCACGATTTTCACTTTCCTTTCTGATTGATTGATTGTCCTCCAATAAAAAAAGACCAAACACAAAAAGACATGATGCAGCGCATGCTTTAATGTGTCTGGTCTTGCCTACTTAAAGTAACAATCCATCTCATGTAAGAGTATAGTCCATGTAACCTCTTACATCAAGTTTTTCATCACAATTATTTTAGAAATTTTTTTAGGTGTTTACCGCAATTTAGCCCCCACCTATATTTCATATAAAGGTGGGGAGTTCTTGTTCACGGTATGTTAAAAAAACAGGAGCACCCCCCAGATATGGGCAGAGGACACTCCTTATAGGCTTATTGTAAACACAATCCAAACAATAATCAACTTGATTTTTTTTGGTTAAACTATAATTTATTCACTTATTTGTATTTCTTCCTAAGATTAATACTCAATATTATTGCAACAACTGATGAAATAATTAATCCTACAACTAATGAGAATATCCAAAGATTATTTTCATTAAAAAGAAGAAGAACGGAAATATCCATAGATATTATGAAAAATACAAAGAAAAGATTTAAAATTTTAGTATCTTCTTTCCAATAATTTTCTTTATCACTATTATTTAAACTATTGTAAAATTCAAACCCACTGTCTAATTCTTTACCAACTTTAGTGCTTCTTATTTTGTTTGTTGCATACCAAATAAGTAGGTATATCATGTTTAAAAAAATAAAAATCATAGTATTCTTTGTCATGCTTATTCCTCCACAAATTCTAATTTAACTAACAAACTCATTTTTTGCTCATTAAACACTTTTTAAATATCCAACTTACAGTAGCTCCAATAAACAAACCTATAATTGCTGTTGTTGAATTACCATTTAAAGTGCCTACCGCAAATCCTACAACAGCACCTACATACCAAGTACTAACAAGCTTAGCTAATGTAAAAGTATCTTCTTCGTCATTCTTATTTTCATTATGATGTTCTTTGCTCATTTATTCGTCACCTCATCTAAAAATTCCAATTTGACAATCCATGTGAATAATAGTTTCCACATTCAAGAAAAAATTGCCTTGAAAATAGAACTATAATTATGAGTTCCTATTTTTAAATTTGCTGATAATTGTAGTTATACCAACTGTAATAAAAGAAATCAAACCACTAAACACGCATAAAAATCCAATTGGGGCAAGAAAGAAATTCTCATGCAGCACCCCTTGTGCATCAATATACTCTACCGACAGTCCCTTCACAAGAAGTAGTATAATTCCGATTAAAATCAAGAAACTGCCTATAATCGAGCACACCATATTATACTTGGCTCTTCTGGTTTCACTTCCATCTTTGATTACTTTTTCTGTCATGTTGTTCATTTCGTTTTCTCCTTTAATCAAATAATCCAGAGATATTTGAAACACATCAGACATCAAAATAAGCATTCCTATATCTGGAAGATTTTTGTTATTCTCCCAGTTTGAAACAGCTTGTCTACTCACATTCAGTTTCATAGCAAATTGTTCTTGTGTCAATTTTTCTTTTTGACGAATGCTTTTAATTTGTTCTCCAAAATCCATGTATTTCACCTCCGTGTTTCCAGTCTATAATTCAACCAAGTTTTTTTCAAGAAAGTGCCTCTTGCATCTCAAAAAAACAGACGCAAGAACCTCTTGCATTCCTATATTGAGGCTAATATTCCCTTCTCCAACATTTAAATTTCCCGTTTTATCTATTTCCTTTTTTTACTGATATATCTTCCAGCAAAACTATAAAAGCACAAAACATTATTAACCAAAAATTAGGGTGCATTGCCATTTCACCTTCACAACTTGAAATTTAGTTCAATTCTAATTTAACTAACAAACTCATTTTTTGCTCATTAAACACTTTTTAAATATCCAACTTACAGTAGCTCCAATAAACAAACCTATAATTGCTGTTGTTGAATTACCATTTAAAGTGCCTACCGCAAATCCTACAACAGCACCTACATACCAAGTACTAACAAGCTTAGCTAATGTAAAAGTATCTTCTTCGTCATTCTTATTTTCATTATGATGTTCTTTGCTCATTTATTCGTCACCTCATCTAAAAATTCCAATCTTCTGTTACTTTCAGTCTCTGCTGAAGACTGAAAGTTACCTTCGCTTTACTATTTCTAATAGTTTTCTCACATAATCATCTGCGTGATTTATTGAAAACTCTCCATGATACATATTAGGAAGAACTTGTATAAAACTATCATGCAATTTTTCATGAATGATTTTAGCAGATTTTTTCATTGATTGCTTTTCTTTTTCTCCTACATAAATTTGAACGGTTGCTTCACACTCTCCAATGCCATCTTTTAGTGAATAAACTGAGTTTTTCTGTAAAAAGGCAATCATATCACTCTTTCTAATAGCACAAGTATCTTTGTAATATTCATCAAACAAATTCGACTTTATTCGTAATGATTTGAATTGCAATTTTGAAAACCACTTATACTTTATTAAGCCATAGCAACTTCCAAACGCCGGTTTGATCATAGAATATGTAAATTTTGAAGGTATTACAAGTACACTTTCCACTATTGCATACTTACATATATCTTTGCGTTGAGATAAAATTTCAAGCAAAATCTGCCCTCCAAGCGATAGTCCTCCCATCATTAAAACAGAACCGCCCAATTTACTATTTACAAATTCTATAATATCCAAAGCATTATTCTCTATCGTTGTAAACTGCTTATCACATCCTGCATGACCATCTAATATAGGCAAAACCACATGATAATTTGTTTGAAGTCTATCAGCAACCTCTTTGTAATTCCACCATGATAAACCGCCTCCGTGTAAGAGGATAATTACATCGCTGTTTTCTTTTCCATATTCTACATAATTCAACCTCTTTCACCTCGCTGTAAACTTCCGATTTATTACACCCTAATAATAGCACAATCTTTCATTCACACCCAACTATCCGTATTTTTCCCTTTTAAGTTCCTTGTTGAGAGCCATTCCATCTATCTTTCCCAAGACTTTATTCTTAATAATGTTATCTTGAGAGAGACCATATATTTCTAATCTGTTTAGAAAGAGTATCATAACTCCATAAACGATTGCTTCTTTTTATAGAGTTAGGATCATTCACAATAAACATCCCCTGCTTCATTCCTCTAATCACAATAAGATGTCCTGTAGTAGTAAAGTCTCCTGGTTTCATACTACATATAAGAGGGATTCCATTCACGATTTCATTCTTCATAGAAGAATAAGAGAGGGGTATGTTTCTTCCATGAATAACATAATGTTTCATACCTTCAGTAAAGAAAGCCCAGGATGTTCCATCTTGATAATAGCCATGACTATATGCATAAGATGCCACATCAAAAGGGGTAATGTTATTTCTTCCTATTAATCCTGCAATAATCATTGCAGCACTCGTAGGACCACAGCCATTCATGCCAATCACATTATATCCATAGTTTCCATAGCCCCATCTTTGATCATATTGAAGTAAGAGAGGATAACGTCCTTTTGTGACTGGACCTATCGTATTTGTATAAACATGTCCTTTTTTACTTGGATAGTTGTAAACAAAATCAATAAGTTCTTCATTACGATAAAGTGATTGAATCATTGCATCAGGATATTGATCCTTATGATTTAATATAGTACGTAGTTTAGGATTAGAACGCGCTTTTATTTCTAAACCAATATCTTCTCTTAGTCCGCTTACACCACCACTTATATTATAAGCTATATGACCTATAAGAATTGAGAATACACAAAGCAATACAATGATTATTTTTTTCATATGTTTTCATCTCCTTAAAAAAGCATCTTCATTACTTGTATTTTACCAATACAAATAAAAATGCTTCTTTAATACATTCTTATAGAATTCTTGTGAACTTCTTAATTTTTTGGGAGAGTAATTGTGAAGACTGTTTCTTCTTTATTACTTGATGCAAAGATAGAACCATGGTGAAGTTCCACTATTTCCTTGGCAATAGCGAGACCTAAACCACTTCCACCTGTTCTTGAAGTACGTGCTGAATCTAAACGATAGAAGTTCTCAAATATACGATTTAGTTTTTCTTTAGGTATCTCTTTTCCTTTATTGATGACTTCAATAATGGCATCATCATGCATACTATGAACATCAATATTGATATCAGTATGATCCTTACTATAGCTAATCGCATTCTTAATCACATTACTAAAGACTCTGCTAAGTTTATCCGCATCACCATATAATGTGATATCTTCATCTTGATTAAGATGGATATTCTTTTCCTGTTCTACTAATACAGGATAGAAATCATCAATGATTTGTTCGAGCATCAGACGAATATCTAAATCTTCTTTTTCTAGAATAATCTTTTCTGAATTATAACGAGCTACTTCAAATAATTCATTAATGAGATCTTCTAAGCTATAAGATTTATCTAATGCAACATTAATATACTTCTCTCTTTGAATATCAGGCATATCTTTAATTTCATCTAATAAAGATAAGTAACCAATCATAGAAGTCAATGGTGTTTTAATATCATGAGCTAAATAAACAATGAGTTCATCCTTCTTCTGTTCATTCTCTCTTGCAAGTCTCTCATTCTTTATTGATTCACTCTTTAGTTCATTAAATCGTCTTTCTATATCATAAAGTTCTTCTGGTAATGTGATATAGTCTACACTCTTATCTATTAATTCATGAGATGCATGAGTCAATGCATCCATATAATAGGATGTCTGTTTATAAAGATGATGAATTATAAACGCAAAAGAAATCACTATACAGATTAATAAAAACAACAGAAGCGAGAGTGGATTCTTCACAATATTATAAAAGAACGCTAGAAACGTATAAATATTAGAATCAAAATCATAGACCCATTGAAAATCAAAAAAAGCAGCTAGATAGACTGCCAATACAAAAACAACTAACAGCCCTACTGTATAAGCTATATATTGTAGTAGTGTACGTTTATAAATCTTCTTTAAGATTGTATTAGTTTCCATATCATCCATCCTTTATTTTTCAATATTATAGCCCACTCCATAAACTTTCTTTATATATTTAGGATTTCTTCCACCATCATGCATCTTTTCACGTAAGTGTCTAATATGCACCATGATTGTATTATTATCTCTCTTATAATAATCTTCTCCCCAAACCTTTAAGAATAAATCGTCACTCTTTACAACATTTCCTCTATGAAGACATAATTCCCATAATATCGCAAATTCTGTTTTAGTTAGTTCTATCTTCTTTTCATTAAAATAGAATTCTCTTGTATCATTATTAATACGTATTCCTCTAAAATCTATTTCATTCTTTTCTTCTTTTTCATTATAGTTCTTATAACGTCTTAGCTGTGCTTTGACTCGTGCAACAAGTTCTAACGGCTGGAATGGCTTTGTGACATAATCATCTGCACCAATACTTAAACCATTGATTTTATCAATATCCTCTACCTTTGCGGTTACAAAAATAATAGGAAACTTATACTTTCTTCTTAATGTATTGCATAAAGAAAAACCATCCATATCAGGCATCATCACATCTAAGATAGCTAAATCAATCTTTAAATCATCAATATCTCTTAATACATCCTGACTAGAATAGTACTTATATACAATAAAATTCTCATTTTCTAAATAGATTTGTATTAAATCTGTAATCTCTTTCTCATCATCTACAACTAATATATTCATAAATATCCCCTCTTATGCATCATTATATCATTTACATTCCTATCAATTATTAATACTTTCTTAATTATTAAAAATTCCCTCTAGAGTTAGTCATAAATAATATGATATGATAATCGCATTGTGTGGAGGGAAATAAACATGAAGAACATGACTAAAGGAAAACCATTAAAGCTTATATTCTTATTCGCATTACCACTTATGTTAGGTAATATCCTGCAGCAATTATATACAATGGTAGATACAATGATTGTAGGACAGTTCTTAGGTGTTAATGCCTTGGCGAGTCTAGGCGCCGCAGACTGGATCAACTGGGCTATTTTAGGAATAGTAATGGGCTTTACACAGGGATTCTCTATTCGTATCTCACGTACTTTTGGAGCTGAAGATTATGGAAATATGAAAAGATCTATACATATGATTTTCTTCTTATGTGCTTTCTTTTCTATCCTTACAACAGTTGTTGCAGAATTATCTATCGTTCCATTATTAACTATATTAAATACACCATCTAACGTTATTCAAGGTTCTATTACGTATTTAAGAATCATGTCCGGTGGTTTGACAATTACAATGTTTTATAACTGTTTTTCTAGTATATTACGTTCTTTAGGTGATAGCAGTACACCATTACTCGCAATGATTGGTGGAGCAATCACAAATATCTGTTTAGATTTATTATTTGTAGTGGTATTTAAATGGGGTATTGCAGGTGCTGCGATTGCAACATTATTAGCACAATTCTTAACTGCAATATTCTGTCTCTATATGTTGAAGAAGGAATTACCATTCAAGTTAGAGCTAACAAAATTTAAGTTCGAAAAAAAGATCATCAAGAACTTATTACAGTTAGGTTCACCTCTTGCCTTCCAGAACCTCATTATTTCTATTGGTGGTATTATGGTACAGTCAGTAGTCAATCGTTTTGGATTCTTATTTATTGCAGGATTTACTGCCACAAATAAGTTATATGGTTTATTAGAAGTAGCCGCTATTTCATTTGGTTATGCTATTACAACATTTAATAGCCAGAACCTAGGTGCTAAGCAGTATGAACGTATTAAAAAAGGTGTCGCACAGGCTGCCTTCTTATCATTCTGTACTTCAGTGATTATTGGTGGTTCTATGATTCTATTTGGTAAGCATATCTTATTACTCTTTATTTCAGGTACACCTGATCAGATTAATAAGGTCCTTACTATTTCTTATAAGTATCTCTTCATCATGGCAGTATGTCTACCAATTCTTTATATGCTTCATTCATATAGAAGTGCCTTGCAAGGAATGGAAAATACATTTATACCAATGGTATCAGGTATTGTGGAACTATTTATTCGTGTAGGTGTTGCCCTCATCTTCCCTATATTCTTAGGACAGAATGGTATTTATCTTGCAGAAGTACTTGCATGGACTGGTGCAGCAGTACTGCTTTATATATCATATAAAATAAAAATACATGCATTATTAAAAGGCAATAGTGAGATGGCTTAGTCATCCTCTATTGCCTTTTTTGCATCATTAAATTTACCTATTTAGAATCGCCCATTGATATTTTCATTTAATTTGTTAAAAATCTGAAAGCATCTCTATCGAAGTGCCTTGAGATTTTATTTTACTACAACACTTACAAGATTGTTGTATTTAGGTGAACACTTTTAAAATGCTTTTTTACAACTTCTCTTGTATGTTCTTGATCAATTGTACAGCCGTACTGACCATTATCTGCATCTTCAAATTCCATACATTCCAAAAAGATACGTGATATTTTTCAATTTGAATTACCTAATTGAATATATTCTATTATTGTTCCTCCTGTCTTATGACTTCTTTTAATGAAAATTGATGCTGATCATACTGATAAACAAAAATACAACAATTTCCAAAACCTTTATTTAACTCTTCCGTAGGATCTTGAATAGCTCTTAAAAAATTAAAACATGCACCACTATGAGATACTACCAAAACATTTTCATGATCTTCCCTATCCATAATTTCCGTTAACGTCTTCATCATTCTATCTCTCGTTGTATTTGAAGATTCTCCACCAAATTGGATATAAAAAGTTTCACAATCTTTTGGACTAAGGTGTTTATTTAATCTTCCACTTTCTCCTTCAAGTTCTCCATAAAAATTTTCTTTTAATCCTTTTAATCTTGTATAAGGCATATCTACAATCAACTCTAAAGTATCACTACATCTTTCACTTGTAGAACAATAGGCATGATCAAAAGTAATGCCTTTTTTAGAAAAATAATCTCTTGCTTTTTGCGCCTGCTTGATTCCCTTTTCAGTTAATGGGGAATCACACCAGCCTTGAATTTTATGTTGAACATTAAATAATGTTTCGCCATGACGCATAAGATATAATGTTTTCATCTTATTTACTTCCTTTCATATGAACTAACCAAACTTATCATAATATATATAAGAATAAATAGCGAAAGACAAAAAGGTACTTCTATCCATAAGTAGACAAATAGCGGTAATTATCTATATGGAGAATGATCTTTCAATAGATCCTTTAAACCTAAGTAACACATATGATTGATGTTGTCTACAAGTTCATCTATTGATTCTTTCATACCATCTAGAATCCATTGAAGAACCATGCTATGAAAAGCATTGGTATCGTAAAGTGTCTCAAATTTAAATTCTTTGGATAATGAAATTCCTTTTTATATTTTCTATTATAAATTTTAGAAACAATTAAGTCTTCTAATTATTCATTCGTTAAAGCATTGTAACTTTTTCCTTTAAATATCATCTTTCTCAAATGATGTTTCATTTCCATACTTTATCGCTTCGTTGATATTATAATATCATATCCTCTCTTACTATCATGAAAAAATCGTCCATCAATCAAAAAAAGACACCTCCTAAGAGATGCCTTAACGAATTATTTAACTACAATATTTACAATCTTGTTAGGAACATAAATGATTTTCTTAATTTCTTTACCATCAGTATGTGCCTTAACATTTTCAAGTTCTAATGCCTGCTGTTTAACAGATTCAGCTTCCTGATCCTTATTAATAGATAAACGTCCACGTACTTTACCATTTACCTGTACTGCAATTTCAATTGTAGATACAACAAGCTTGTCTTCTTCATATGTTGGCCATGCTTCATAAGCGATTGTTCCTTCATGACCAAGTTTTTCCCACATTTCTTCACAGATATGAGGTGCAATACATGAAAGCATCTTAACGATACCTTCTGCATATGGCTTATAAACTGCTTTAGCCTTATATGCTTCATTGATGAAGATCATCATCTGTGAGATAGCAGTATTAAAGCCAAGGTTTTCATAGTCTTCAGTCACCTTCTTAACTGTTGAGTGATATACGAAGTCTAATGAACCATCATTTGTATCAGTTAACTTATCAGATTCAACAAATAATCTATAAACACGTTCTAGCCATTTCTTTGAACCTTCTACACCTGTTTCACTCCAAGGTTTAGATGCTTCAAGAGGACCCATAAACATTTCATATAAACGTAATGTATCTGCACCATATGCTTCTACAATATCATCTGGATTAATAACATTACCCTTTGACTTAGACATCTTCACACCATTTGGGCCAAGAATCATACCCTGATGGTATAGCTTCTTGAATGGTTCTTTAACTGGTACGATACCCTTGTCATATAAATAGTTATTCCACATACGTGAATATAATAAGTGTCCTACTGCATGTTCAGGTCCACCAACATATAAGTCAACTGGCATCCAATGCTTTAATAATTCTGGATCTGCAATAGCCTTATCGTTATGTGGATCAATATATCTTAAGAAGTACCAAGAAGATCCTGCAGAACCAGGCATTGTACTTGTTTCTCTCTTACCCTTTTTACCATCTACTTCTACATTAACCCAGTCAACTGCCTTATCTAATGGAGAAGAACCAGTCTTTGATGGACTATAATCTTCAAGTTCAGGTAAGATAAGTGGTAACTGATCATCGCTTAATGCAACAGATGTTCCATCATCAAAGTTAATGATTGGAATTGGTTCACCCCAATATCTCTGTCTTGCGAAGATCCATTCTCTTAAACGATAGTTAACATGCTCAGAACCACAATGATGTTCTTCTAACCAGTCTAACATCTTATCGATTGCTTCCTGTTTATCTAAACCATTTAAGAAGTCAGAGTTAATATGTACACCATCCTGTGTCCATGCTTCCTTAGTAACATCTCCACCTTCTAATACTGGAATAATATCGATACCAAACTTCTTTGCGAAAGCATAGTCACGATCATCATGTGCAGGAACAGCCATGATAGCACCTGTTCCATACCCAGCTAATACATAGTCAGAAATCCAGATTGGAATCTTCTTACCATTTACTGGGTTGATTGCATAAGCACCAATGAAGACACCAGTCTTTTCTTTATTTAATTCAGTTCTTTCAAGTTCTGACTTAGTTGCACATACATCTAAGTAAGCTTTTACTTCATCCTTCTTATCAGGAGTCGTAATCTTTTCTACTAATTCATGTTCTGGTGCTAATACACAATAAGTAGCACCGAATAATGTATCACAACGTGTTGTGAATACTGTGAATTTATCATCATAACCATCTACCTTAAAATCAACATGAGCACCGATTGATTTACCAATCCAGTTTCTCTGAATTTCTTTAGTAGATTCTGGCCAATCAACTTCTTCTAATCCTGCAAGTAATCTTTCAGCATATTTAGGAATATCAATAACCCACTGTTTCATATTCTTACGAATAACTGGGAATCCACCACGTTCACTCTTACCATCGATGATTTCATCGTTTGCAAGTACTGTACCTAATTCTTCACACCAGTTAACAGGAATATCTACATATCTAGCTAAACCATCTTCATATAACTGTTTGAAAATCCACTGAGTCCATTTATAGAAGCTAGGATCACAAGTAGATACCTGCTTATCCCAGTCAAATGAGAAACCTAACATCTTTAACTGTTTAGTGAAAGTCTGAATATTCTTTAATGTAAATCCTTCAGGGTGGTTACCTGTCTTGATTGCATACTGTTCAGCAGGTAAACCAAATGAGTCAAATCCCATTGGATGTAATACGTTATATCCCTGCATTCTCTTCATTCTTGACATGATGTCAGTTGCTGTATATCCTTCTGGATGTCCAACATGAAGACCTTGTCCTGATGGATAAGGGAACATGTCTAAGGCATAGTATTTAGGCTTTGAGAAATCATAAACATCTGTTTCGAATGTCTTATTCTCTTCCCAGTATTTCTGCCATTTCTTTTCTGCTATCTTATGATCATAAGTCATAATTTTGTCTCCTCCACTTTTAAAATAAAAAAAGTCCTCATGTCTAAGGACGAGAACTCGCGGTACCACCTTAGTTCATGAAGACTGATTCATGCGCTTAATGCTTTAACGCAGCAATACGTGATCTGCTTATCACAGACCCATCTCCCTAGCGAGTTCAATGGATAACTTTACTTATTCACACCAGCCATAAGTTCTCTTAAAAAGTATGACCATCTACTACTCTAGTTCCTTGACTTTTATATACTTACACACCTTATCATAATTTCCCGTTATTTGCAAGAAGTATCATCTCATTTTAAGGATGCGTGATGGATTGAGCTTGATAATATAAAGAATACTAAATAGTGTAGAAAAACAAACTAATAAGAAAGAACCAATCCACAATATCAACATAATAAGAGGTTGGAATGTAAGATGCATAGGAAAGTCTGTAATCTGTGGGATTATTTGATTCATTATCTTCATAATGCCAAGTAATATGAGAGATGCTGTCACATAGCTATAAGAATGAAGAATCAAACATTGATAGAAAGACATCTTGAAAATATGTATCTTCTTTTCACCATAGGCCTTCATGATGGCATGATCCTTCTTTAAATGCATCGCATGAAGAATCATGATTTCCATAATCATAAATATAGAAGAAAGTATTGTGAGAATAGAGAATACCACTAGAACCATCTGGATTCTATTCATATTCTGATTAAAAGTTTTTTGAGTTGATTCCCCCATTGCTTTAAACTCATATTCAGGATAATTCTTTTTTAAAGAATCTATAATGGATTTATCTTCCTTATATTTCAACATACCATATCTTGCAGTCGGTGTTTGATTAAAGATGGACTCTATCCAATGATAATTGGCATATTCATACATATAAAAGGCATCATAATTATAGGTTTGTGGAGAAATACCAACTATCTTTACTTCTTTTCCTTTTATCTTTAATTGATGCTTATAATAGATTGTCCAAGTTGTATTAAGTAATGTATTGACCTTATTCTTTTGTGCAAGCTTTCTTGCAGTAGAGAGAGGTACCGCAATTTCATCATTATTTTGTGGAGCTCTACCATATATATAATGAGTGGTATAGGACGAGTCATCAGATATAAACAGAACTTCATTCTTCTGATATCTTTGACTATTATGAGAGATTCCCATGAGATCATAATCATCAAGATTTAAATAATGATAGGATGCTTCATTGAAATGAGTCAAAGAGAGCGGATCATCATTACGTAATTTATAAGTAATAGACTTTTGTGGAATCAATGAAGAAAGATATTGATAAATAGTATTACGAAAAGAGAATGTAAAGGTAAATGTCATCATCAAACATAATAATGCGATAGATAGAGAAAATGACATCTGAAAAAATCTTTTACGACTGCTTAAGAATGATTGGATAGTTAATTTAAGTATAGGAAAATGACACCTTTTATTATTACTATGATTCTCTTTAGGATAACTTTCTATCTTTTGAATAAGTGTATCCTGTATAATACATCCATCCTTCATTTCTATAATACGATCACTATATTGTTTTACTGATGCTTCATCATGGGATACAAATAATACAAGAGAAGAATGAGAACGCTGCTTCAACATCTTTAATACTCTCTCTGCATTATCTGGATCAAGTGAAGCTGTTGGTTCATCACATAGAATAATATCTGGATCATAATAAAGTGCACGCTCTATCGCTGTTCGTTGTCTTTGTCCTAAGGAAAGATCATTAACTGAAGTATTCTTGAATTGTTTAGTCAATGTTTCATCCAGTATGTAGGATGATTTATGAAAGTAGTCATAGAGACGTATATTATTATTAATAGAAAGCCAAGGTATAAGATGAAAGTCCTGAAAAATGATAGAAACTTTCTTATTATTCTCATATATCACTTCTCCTGAGTAATCATGATCAAGTCCAGCAATAATATGAAGTAAAGTACTTTTCCCACATCCACTTGGCCCAACAAGTGATACAAATCCTGTATCAGGAAGAGTACAAGCAATGTTTTCTAAGACATGTTCATGTAGATAACGCTTGTTGATTGATTTAAGTTGAATCATATTATTCCTCCCTGAGTAATGAGACTATACTTTCTTTCTTAATACGAATAAACGGTGCAGATGCAGAAAGTATGAGTATAAGAAGATAGAGAAAATAGAAAATAATATAGAAATAATAAGGAGATGCAAGACATGTAAAATGGAAATACCTCTTAAAGGATGTGAGCGGGAGAATAGAAAGAATAATAATAAACATCACTATGCTGATGGAGTAAATAAATGTGCCTATAATAAGTATTTCTATCTTTGATTCACGCTGTAATTGTTTATAAGATGCACCCATAGAAATTTTCAAAGCAAGAGAACGGCTTCTTTCTAAATATAAAGAAGAGAAGACTGTTTTTGTAAGTTCTATTGCCACAAATAAGCTAATCATCATATAAACTAACGCAATCATACGACCAATAGAAATAAGTGTTCCATAACTCATCTTCTTCATATATACATCATTATCTACTTCATAGTTCTTTTCATAACGTTTAATAAGAGTTTCAGAATCCTTTGTGACTACATCTATTTTGTCATCTCTTAATAAATCTGGATATTTTTTATCTATATCATGATGGAAACAAACCAATTGATCTTGGTAGAAATTATCTTCTATTACTCCCACTACTTTATATGTTTCATTTTCTAAGAGGTGACATGTGAATTCTGATTTAAGTTTATGAGATAAATTATTGGTGATAATGACTTCATTTGTATGATGAGGCAGATGTCCTGATATTAATTTAATATGTTTTGTCTTTTTAGGTAAACGAATCAACAAGGCATTAACTCCTTTAATATACCCACTTTCTATATCAAAATGTTTAGTACCTTTTTCTTTTAAAGACAATGGTTCTCCATCATGACTGGATATAGTTACAATATCTTTAAGTGGTGCTTCCATGTAAGATTTCTCTATAGAGGTAGAAAGACCATTTAAACCGCTTATAATCACTAGAGATGTTACAATGACTAATATCTGAAAAAGTGAGAGTAATGCGAGTCTCTTTCTTTCTCCCAATACTTCTTTAAAACTATAACGCATAGAGAAGTGTTTCTTATGTTGAGGAATAAGTACTTCTTTATCTATATGATTGTCTTTAATTGTATGTAATGTCTGGTTCTTCATCTCCATGAGTACATCGACATATTCATCTAATAGGGATGTATCATGAGAAACAACGATGACTAAACGATCTTCAGATACTTCCGTTAAGAGTGTCATAACCTCTTTTGCCTGTTTATAATGGAGGGCACCTGTAGGTTCATCACATAAAAGTACAGGTGCATCCTTTAACAAGGCACGAGCAATAGATACACGTTTCATCTGTCCAATAGAAAGTTCATCAGGATATCTTTTCATAAGCTTTTCTATTTTTAAGCGCCTAATAATCTTATCCATCTTTTTCTTATCAAAATCAATCTGTCCAAAATAACATCCAGCCATGATATTCTCTTCTACTGTATAAGAAGGAATAAGATCGTTATTCTGTTTAATAAAGCCTATCATCTTACTAAATTTTTTATCTATCACTTCATGATTAAAAGTGATTGTGCCATTATATTGCAGTAATCCACATAAACAATATAGAAGTGTAGACTTTCCACAGCCTGAAGATCCTTTGATTCCTACTAAACCAGTATCTGGAAATATATAATTCACATGATCCAATATACAAATATCATAACTCACAGTTAAGTCTTTAAGTTCTAGCATATTTTTCCCTCCATTTTATGTTATAATGAGCCAGGTGATAAAAAATGAATCCTTTTCCATATTCTTTAGATAACAAGCGTTATCATACATACAATTATTTTTTAAAAACGAGATATCATAAAAAAGTCGCAAAGGTCTCTTTAGATGCCCATTTTACTTGTCCTAATAGAGATGGGACAAAAGGCTTTGGAGGCTGTATATTCTGTTCTGAGAAAGGTTCTGGAGACTTTATTCTAGATAGTGATTCTCTTTTAGAACAGTTTAAAGCAGGTGCAGAAGTAATGAAAAGAAAGTGGCCTGAAGCTGTCTTTATTCCCTACTTCCAGGCATATACAAATACCTATGCTTCTTTAGATCAGTTAAAGAAGATCTATGAACCATTTATTGGTATGAAGGATGTTGTTGGTATTGCGATTGCGACACGTGCAGACTGCCTCACTGAAGAAATATGTGCTTATTTAGAAGAATTATCTAAAAAAACGGATGTCTATATAGAATTAGGCTTACAGACTATTCATGATACTACTGCAAAAGAAATCAATCGTTGTCATACTTATCAGGAATTCTTAGATGGACTCTCTATGTTAAGAAGACATCATTTAGAAGTCTGTGTGCATATTATTAATGGTTTACCTAATGAAACAATAGAGATGATGTTGGAGACTGCAAAAGCGGTAGGAAAACTAGATATTCAAGGTATTAAGATTCATAATCTCTATGTGACTCAGAATAGTCGTCTTTATAAGCTCTATTATCCTTTCAAGATGTTAGAAAGAGATGAATATATTTCTTTAGTTGCAAGACAATTAGAATATATTCCAAGTCATGTAGTCATAGAAAGACTTACTGGAGATGCACCATTAGAAGAATTAGTAGCTCCTTTATGGTCTATTAAGAAAACAACAATTCTTAATGATATCGATAAATATATGAAAGCTCAGGATATTATGCAGGGAGATCTTGTGTCCCTCAAATAATATATACGAAGAAAAAGAAAGAATTTCTTAAGGACATAAAAAAAATCTGGCCAAAAGCCAGATTTCTTTTTATTATTCTTCTGTTTCAAGAAGACCATATCCACCATCTCTACGTTTATAGACAACACATACTGTATTTGTTTCGATGTCCTTATAAACGAAGAATGAATGACCAATGAGTTCCATCTGCATGATAGCTTCTTCCATGTCCATTGGTTTAGGATTAATTGTTTTTGTCTTAACGACAACATCTTCTTCTTCAGGTTCTTCAAGAGCTTCTAAAGTGTTAATGTTGAAAGCGAGTTTATTATTCTTTGACTTTCTACTTAACTTTGTTTTGTACTTTCTGATCTGTCTTTCTAGCTTATCGATAACTAAATCGATTGCTTCATAAAGATCATCACTTGTTTCTTCTGCACGAAGAAGAACATGCTCTGTAGGAATTGTAACTTCAATTTTCTGACCAAATGGATAAGTTCTAATTAAAACCTTAGCCTCCACATCTTGTCCCATGATGAAGTACTTGTCGAGCAATGCTAGTTTTTTAGTAATTTTATCCTCAATAGCATCTGTAATTGTAACATTTTTACCTCTGACAATAACTTTCATAATTAATTCCTCCTTTACAATTCTTTCTATAACTATATTATACATAAAAAAAACTAAAAAAACACTCTTGACATAAAATATAAAAAAAGAAGACGTTAATGTCTTCTTTAAGCTAAGTATTTCTTTAAGTCTTCTACTTTATTTAATTTTTCCCATGGGAATTCAACATCAGTACGACCAAAGTGTCCATAAGCAGCTGTTGGGCCATAGATTGGATTTAATAAATCTAATGTATTGATGATACCCTGAGGAGTTAAATCAAATTCTTTCTTGATTGCATCTAAGATGACTTCATCAGCTACCTTACCAGTTCCATAAGTATCAACATGCACACTTGTAGGATCCTTTACACCAATTGCATAAGATAACTGGATTTCAATACGATCACATAATCCTGCTGCAACAATGTTCTTAGCGATATAACGAGTGATATAAGCTGCACTTCTATCTACCTTTGATGGGTCTTTACCAGAGAATGCGCCTCCACCATGTCTTGCCATTCCTCCATAAGTATCAACAATGATCTTACGTCCTGTTAAACCAGTATCACCATGAGGACCACCAATAACAAATCTTCCTGTTGGATTGATGAATACCTTGTAATCTTCATACATATGATGTTTTCTTACAACTTCCTTCATGATCTTTTCTTTAATGAATGTCTTGAATTCTTCTTCATTGAAATCTGGATCATGCTGGATTGACATAAGGATTGTATCAACCTTTGGATTATTTTCATCTGTATAATCAATAGTTACCTGTGATTTCATATCAGGTCTTGCATGTTTGAATGTACCGTTATGTCTTAATTCACTTGCATAACGTACTAATTCGTGAGCCATAGAGATTGGTAAAGGCATATATGTTTCAGTTTCATTTGTTGCATAACCAAACATGATACCCTGGTCACCTGCACCACCTACTTCTACATTTGTACCTAATGCGATATCACTAGACTGTGTATCCATTACTACCTTGATTTCACAAGTATCTGCATCAATACCTAAATCTTCAGCAGTATAGCCAATTCTTCTCATAACATCACGAGCCACTGCTTCATAATCTACTTTCGCATTTGTTGTAATTTCTCCACCAATGACTAATAAATTAGTTGTTGCAAAACATTCACAAGCTACACGTGAATATTTGTCCTGTCTTAAGCATTCATCTAAAATTGCATCACTGATCTGATCACAAAGCTTATCTGGATGTCCTTCTGATACAGATTCTGATGTAAATAAGTTCTTTTCCATTTTTTCTTTTCCTCCTGTAATAAAAAAGCTCTCCTCAAAGAGGAAAGCGTACTAATCTGCTTCCTCTTATTGTTCAAGTAATACTTGCTTGGTCAAGGCACCTTCTATATAAGGGTTGCCACCACTTTAAAACGATCCTCATCTGTGTGGTTCTGAATAAGAGTATAAAAATATTTAATTAAATTGCCTGTACTTCAATAACGCCTGGGACTTCTTCTACTAAAATCTGTTCAACACCATCTTTAATAGTAGAATCTAACATCATGCATCCTGCACATGCACCAAGCATATGTACATAAACGATGCCGTCTTTGAAATCAACGAATTCTAAGTCTCCACCATCTCTTTGTAGATAGGGTCTCAACTTATGAATGACTTCCTTAATGGCTTCAATCTTTTCTTCCATGATTTCACCTCGCTTCTGCTTGACCATTATAACACACAAAATAAAAAAGAAAAGTGATATACCCTATAGAATCACTAAAAAACATACTTATTTATTAGACAATTTTATTAGATTGCACATTTTTAAGCATAATTCACTGTTTTTTGTACATATTCTATGATTCTTACCAAGCATAATAAAAGAACCCCTGAGGGTTCTTCAACGTTATTCATCACTGTTATTTTTAATATAATCCAATACAAAATGAATGACATAGAGTACGACAATCATCCATCCTACAGACATAAGAACATATCTACACAATTCAATATCCCATATTCCAGCTTCAAACTTATAGTTACTTACTATAGTTGGAACTTGTGTGAGTATATAGAGTAATGCAGCAACCAAAATATATAATATTTTTTTCTTCATATGGTTCTCCTCTACTGTGTTAGCATATACTAACTATACCATACTCATTTTTTTGTAAAGTATATCATATTAAATACAAATTATTTATCTTTTTCACATTAAAGAATTATTATTATCTATTCTTTTATCACTATTATAATTATGCTATAATGCAGTTGATTGGAGGCGTGCAATGGAACATCAAGTTCATGTAGGTGACATTGTTGATGTGACCATTACTGGTATTCAACCATATGGTGCATTTGCTTTATTGCCTGATGGAAGTAGCGGATTAATCCATATATCAGAAATATCTGATGGATTTGTTCGTGACGTAAATCAATTTGTCTTTTATGGAGAACAGGTTAAGGTAAAAGTCATTGATATAGATAACGTCCATCACCAGGCAAGGCTTTCTTTAAAAGCAGTCGCGAAAAAGAGACGTTTTCGCAAAAGAAAGTCAATCGTGGAAACACCTAAGGGTTTTAATCCACTAAGAGAAATGATGCCTCGATGGATCAGTCGAGGAATCGCAAAGGAGGAAGATGTATGATCAACGTTGATTTAAGTAAAGCTAAATTAACAGAAAGCATGGAATCATATAAGGACAGAGTCGCAGAAGTTCATGATATGATCCACAACAAAACAGGAGCAGGTAATGACTTTTTAGGATGGGTTGACTTACCTACTAACTACAACAAGACTGAAGTAGAAAACATTAAGAAAAAAGCTGCAGAATTATCTGAAGAAATTGATGTTTTATTAGTTTGTGGTATCGGTGGTTCTTATTTAGGCGCAAGAGCTGCTATTGAAGCAATCAATGGTCTTTACCCAACAAACAAGGTTCAGATCATCTATATTGGTAATACATTCTCTGCTACTTATTTAGCACAGGTTAAGAACTATGTAAAAGATAAAGAATTCGGTATTAATGTAATTTCTAAGTCTGGTACAACAACTGAAACTTCAGTTGCTTTCAGAATCTTCAAAGAATTACTTGAAGAAACTAAGGGTAAAGAAGTAGCTCAGAGAAGAATTGTTGCTACTACAGATGCTCATAAGGGTGCATTAAAGACTTTAGCTGACCAGGAAGGTTATACAGAATTCGTAGTTCCTGATGATATCGGTGGACGTTATTCTGTATTAACTGCAGTAGGTTTATTCCCTATCGCAATGGCTGGTATCGATGTTGATGCAATGTTAAAGGGTGCTAAAGATGCACAGGATAAATACAACAATCCAGATCTTCTTACAAACGATGCTTATCAGTATGGTGTTGCAAGACAGATGTTATTAAAGGCTGGTTACCCAGCTGAAATGTTTGTAACTTATAACTTACAGTTGCAGCAGACTGCTGAATGGTGGAAACAGTTATTTGGTGAATCTGAAGGTAAAGAAGGAAAAGGTATCTTACCTACAAGTGGTACTTTCTCAACTGACCTTCATTCATTAGGACAGTTCATCCAGGAAGGTTCTAAGGTTTTATTCGAAACTGTATTAAAGATTAAAGAACCTCAGATGAACTTAGAAATCCCTAGTGATGCAGAAAACTTAGATGGTTTAAACTATTTAGCTGGTAAGACAGTTGATTATGTTAACCAGAAAGCATGTGAAGGTACTATTGATGCCCATGTAAATGTTGGTAACGTACCTAACATCCAGATCACTCTTGATCATGTTGATGCATATAGCTTTGGTTATATGGTATACTTCTTCGAAAAGGCTTGTGCAATGAGCGTTTACCTATTAGGTGTTAACCCATTCAACCAGCCAGGTGTTGAAGTTTATAAAAAGAATATGTTCAAGCTTTTAGGTAAGCCTGGATATTAATAAGAAATCCCGCACTTGCGGGATTTTTTTGTACAATGTGATAAGTTTGTAAGATATTGTGATGTTTTTCACAAAGAATAGTAGATAATCTTTTTTTAATCAGTATAATGGAAGTTAGATAATGTTAAAAAGATAGTAGTGAAGCAGAAGAAATTGTTCTTCTGTTTTCATTTTACTAGAAAGGAGACAAACATGAAGAACATTACTATTATGGGTGGTGGCGTTCTAGGATCACAGATTGCATTCCAGGCAGCATATTGTGGTTTTGATGTAACAATCTGGTTAAGAAGTGAAGGCAGTATTGGACGTACACAGCCTAAGCTTGATTCTATCAAGCAGTCTTATATTGATGCAATTAATCTCATGGATATTGATAAATCTATCAATACATGGTGTATGGGTATTGCAGGCTATGATGATTTCGATAAGGAGAACTGCCTAGAAAAGGTAGAACGTGCTTATTCTACAATCAAGCTAGAGCTTGATATGAAAACAGCAGTTAAACATGCTGATTTAGTCATTGAATCTATGACAGAAAATATGGAAGCTAAGAAGGATGTCTATATAAAGATGGCTCCCCTACTTCCTGATAAGACAATTCTAGTGACTAATTCTTCTACTATGCTTCCTAGTAAATTAGCTAAGTTTACTGGTAGACCTGATAAGTTCCTTGCCTTACACTTTGCAAATACGATCTGGAAGAATAATATGACAGAAGTTATGATGCAAGATAAGACAAATAAGGCTTATTTTGATGAGATTATGAAATTTGCGAAAGAAATTAGAATGATTCCATTACCTGTCAACAAAGAAAAATCAGGATACTTATTAAACTCTATGTTAATCCCATTATTATTCTCAGGTATGGATTTAATGGTCAATGGTATTTCTGATCCTGAAAGTATCGATAAAGCATGGACTTTAGGTACAGGGGCACCTAAAGGACCGTTCCAGATTCTTGATACAGTAGGTTTAAAGACTGCTTATGAGATTGTTGGTATGTATGTAAAGATTCCTGGCTTCTTAGCCCCTTATAATTTCAAAGGTATGCATAAGATGTTGAAGTCTTATATTGATCAAGGAAAATTAGGATATAGTACTGGTGAAGGATTCTATAAGTACAAAAAATAGCGCATGGTGACATGCGTTTTTCTATGTGTAATTTATCGAATAAAGTGCTGCACCTAATGTGACCGAATGATAAACAGATGAAACACAAAAACCACCCTGAAAAATACTTTTTTCATGGTGGTTCAGTATGTGACGTCTCAAATTGTTAAGAAACAAAGAATTAAATTAAATCGAATAGGACATGTAGTAAAAACTTTTACTAGATTTGTCTAGCTGCAATAAATCCTTCTCGAACTGCATCATAAATTTGACGCACTTTCTTACTATCTCCTACGTTATAAACTTCAATATCTGTATTTTCTTCTAGCTGATTAGCTAAATCATACTGAGGAATGAATCCTGCCGCAATAACAACATTATCAACAGCAACTTTATTTTCATTACCCCATCTATCAGTTAAAGTAATTTCCTTATCATCAACCGCAACTAAACGTTTGCCAGTCATGATTTTGATATCTGATTGGGCAATAGTAATACTATAAGCCTGACAAGAAGAACCAGGATTAGCTAAGAATCTATCTGCCATTTCTACAACAGTAACATTTTTTCCTTCTCCATTCAATTCTAGCGCAGTTTCAGCTCCTGTAATTCCTCCACCAATTACTGCAACATTTTTACCTTCAACCTTTTTAGATCCATTCAAGTAATCATTTGCACAAACGACTGTACTTCTATCACTACCAGGAACATCTAGTGTTCTTGTTTTTCCGCCTACTGCAATAACAACAGCATCAAATCCACCATTAACAAGCATATCATAGTTTGCTTCTTCTTTAACTACAGTAATGTTAGGATCATTAGTAATATGATCTTCATAGTAATGAATTAAACGTCTAATATTTGCTTTGTTATCAGGTTTACTAGCTTCTACCATGGCGCCACCAAAACTTCTTTTTTCAAAAATAGTGACTTTATGTCCACGTAAAGAAGCAGTTAATGCAGCTTCACATCCTGCTGGACCAGCACCTACAACTGCAACATTTTTCTTAACTTCAGCCTCAACGACAGGTTTACATTCAAATCTATATAAAGTTGGATTTACTGTACAATGAATTGGTGTATGGCCTAGCATACCTTTATCAATACAACCAATCATACAGTTGATACATGGTTTAATATCTCTTGCTTTTCCTTCTTTAGCCTTTTTAGCCCATGCTGGATCTGCTAATTGAGAACGGCCTAAAGCAACAAAATCACCATTTCCTTCTGCTAACATCTTTTCAGCTTCTTCAGGAGAGAAAATATTATGTCCAATGAATACTGGAATATGAACAGCATCTTTAATCATTCTTACATGTTCAGCATTAAATGCATTTGGTAATAAGAATTGTCTAGATGCTGTTGCATGTGTTCCACCCATTATATTTAAATGAGATACTCCTTCTTTTTCTAATGCTTTAGCAACTTCGACTGTTTCTTCAATACGAATTCCATCTGGTTCCCAGTCATCAGTACTCAATTTAACACCAATAGGGAAATCTGCTCCACATTTTTGTTTCATATTTCTTACAATTTCCAACAATAATCTCATACGATTATGCAAGCTTCCACCATACATATCAGTACGCTTATTATCATGTGGTGATAAGAAATTTGTTGGAATACAACCAGCAGCACCATGAATTTCAATAACTTCAAATCCTGCTTTTTTTGCTCTTAAAGCAGCATCACCAAATTTTTCTACTAAATCATGAATTTCTTCAATAGTTAATGCTCTAGGTAATTTAAATCCCATTTCATACCATGGTTCATAAGTAATAGGTGAGGCTCCAATAACATGAGCACTACCTACAAATCCTGCATCTCTACCAGGATGAGCCAACTGTAAGCCAGGTGTAGCTCCATGTTCTTTTACAGTTTCTGCTAATAAAGTCAATCCAGCAATAAATTCGTCTTTATCGGCTCTTAAACCACAAGATGTCATTGGCACAGGCACAGCATTATCCATAAAAATAAGCCCTGCACCACCATCAGCAGCTTGTGCATAAGCTTTAATTTGTCTATCAGTGACTGTTCCATCAGGATTTCCTAAATAAGTTCCCATAGAATTACGTACAATTCTATTTTTAATAACAACATTTCCAATTTTTCCTTTTTCAAATAGATGAGGATAATATTTGTTTTTCATACTTTAGCTCCTTATATTCTTCATAATTTATATAAAAAATGATATAATTATGGTAAATTATTAACAAGCAACAAAGTAATCAAAAATGTTGCATATGCAACTTTATAATGATAACGGTTGCATAGGGAAGAAAAAATGGGCGAAGACTTAAGAACTATAAAAACACAACAAAATATCCAATCACATTTTCTTAAATTATTAGAAACATATAATTTTAAAGATATTACCATTAAATCATTAATTAATGAATGTAAAATCAATCGTTCTACTTTTTATAGAAATTATGAAGATAAATATGATTTAATTTATAAAATAACAGAAGAACTTATTACAAAATTCAAAAAAAATATCAATGCTCAATTTATCATTCTTGATTTCAAAAAAGAGAATGACTTTAAGCCATATTTTATCCCCTTATTAGATTACTTCAATAAACATAAAGATATTTTTATAATACTATATAATAATGAATTACCTATAAATATATTTGATGAGATGCTTTCAATTTACAGCCAATATTTATTAGATGAACTTATTTGCCATTATCATATAAAAGATTCTAAAATCAAAATTGCTAATTATTTTACAATACTTATTGCGTCTAATATCTTAACTGCCATAAAATGGTGGCATTTAGAAAGCCCACAAACATCAAAAGAAGAAATGTTACAAATTATTACTATTACTATCACTAAAGGTATTCTGCCTAGTTTACATTCTCAATTTATATAAATATTTTACACTTCAGTCCACTAAAATTAATTATCTTCCAAAATGTAAATCAGGATAGCTCACGGAATGTATTTTTATTTTGGGTCTTTATTATAACTGGAGGGGATATAAATCCTTTCCAGTTTTTTAAGTTCCTATGACGACAAGTTATTTTACAACCTAAGAAAGAGGATCCACATATGAATTTGAGTAATAGAAAGGAGATAGCTTTCGCTATCTCTTGCACTCCTTCAGCATTGACACGGATCCCGTTTTTTATGCATAAAAAAGTCAATCCAAAGATTGACTTAATAAGAAATTGGAGCGGGTGATGGGAATCGAACCCACGTAGTCAGCTTGGAAGGCTGAAGTTCTACCATTGAACTACACCCGCATAGGATGGTGACTCGCAGGGGATTTGAACCCCTGACCCTCTGATTAAAAGTCAGATGCTCTGCCATCTGAGCTAGCGAGTCAAAAAAGATGGCTGGGATAACTGGATTCGAACCAGTGAAATGACAGAGTCAAAGTCTGTTGCCTTACCCCTTGGCTATATCCCAATAAAGATGGTGGGGAGGGACGGATTCGAACCATCGAACTCGTAGAGAACTGAGTTACAGTCAGCCGCGTTTAGCCACTTCGCTACCTCCCCACTGGTGCCGACTAGAGGAATTGAACCCCCAACCTACTGATTACAAGTCAGTTGCTCTACCAATTGAGCTAAGTCGGCAAATATTGAGCTATAAAATAAAATGGTGGAGGTTAACGGGCTCGAACCGCTGACCCTCTGCTTGTAAGGCAGATGCTCTCCCAACTGAGCTAAACCTCCGCTGCGGGTACTATATTATCATCATATTTAGTCTAAGTCAACAGAAAATAGAATTTTTTTTGTAGTTTTGTATATACGTATATTTGATTAAATGACGGTTTATTTAATTTTTATCGATTTTTTCAAGTTTTTTTCTGTTTTGTTTGCTTTTTGTTATAAGAACGATTACAATTTAACTGTATCTAGTAATAGGTACATTTTAAAGGCTCTTGTTTAAGGCCGCTCTCAATGACACATACATTTGCTTTCCTTATTCAAGAGCTTTTATTGTGTCATGAGAGCATTTTTTAATTTGACAAATACTCTAATAAAGACTATATTCATTAAAACAGAGAGGTGATAGTATGCAAAGATTCACGTTTGATGATGAAGATGACTCTATTAAGGATACTAAGAGAGAGAATTCTATTCAGCAGGAAGAAAAAGAACCTGAAGTTAAAAAAGTTGTTAAGACAAAAGTGAAACATAAGAGATCACATTCTTTACCTAAACGTACTAAGACTAAGGTAAAGTATAAAGAGAAATCACATCCTGTCATGACTTTTATTAAGACTTTTGTGTTATTAGTATTACTTGTGATTATATTAGTAGCACTTGCATTTGGTGTACGTTTTTATTTAGATAACCCAGAAACAGTAAAACAGTGGTTCTGGCAAGGTTATCGTTATTTATTTAGATAGAAAAAGAGGTCCTGATTGGCAATGGTATTAAGTTAAACAAAACTAATACCATCAGGTAATTAAGTTAAGGTGTCAGCTATATAAACGGCAGACACC